>DASYGM010000040.1:0-6243 GCA_035999715.1 Micrococcaceae bacterium
CTTTGGATAGACAAGGAAGTCATGCAGTGAAAAGTCGTGCAGTGAAATCTAGCCCCACGAAATCCAGCCCGTCGAAGTCCATCCCCCCGAAATCCAGCGGATTCAAATTACGTACCCTGGCCACCACGGCGGCCATCGCCGCGCTGGCACTGACCACCGCAGCCTGCGGCGGAGGCAACTCGGGCGCATCCGGGAGTTCCGGCAGTTCGGGCGGCTCCGGCGGCGGGGGCGGCAGCATCACCTACTGGGCCAGTAACCAGGGCACCAGCCTGGACAACGACAAGCAGGTCCTCACCCCCGAGCTGGAAAAGTTCCAGCAGCAGACCGGCATCAAGGTCAACCTCGAGGTGATCGGCTGGAATGATCTGCAGACGCGGATCCAGACCGCCGTTACCTCCGGCCAGGCACCGGACGTGGTCAATATCGGCAACACCTGGGCGGCTTCGCTGCAGTCCACCGGAGCGTTCATGCCCTTCGACCAGAGCGCCTTCGACGCGATCGGCGGCAAGGACAAGTTCGTCAAGACCGCCATGGATACCGGCGGAGCGCCCGGCCAGGACCCGACCTCCGTCCCTCTCTACGGCCTGGCCTACGGTCTGTACTACAACAAGGCCATGTTCTCCGCAGCCGGCCTGACCCCGCCCAACAACTGGGAAGACCTGGTCACCGACGCCAAGAAGCTGACCAGCGGCGACAAGTACGGCTTTGCGCTGGCGGCCGGCAGCTACACCGAGAATGCGCACTTCGCCTTCATCGATGCTGCCCAGAACGGCGCCGACCTGTTCGATTCCAAGGGCCAGCCGACATTCTCCTCTGACGGCGTGGTCAACGGCATCAAGCGGTACCTGGACCTGATGCAGACGGACAAGGTAGTCAACGTCGGCAACGCCCAGTATGACAACGGGACCAAGGCGGTCAATGACTTCGCCACCGGCAAGGTCGCCATGATCCTGAACCAGAACAACGCAGACAGTTCCATCGTGGCCAACGGGATGAAGTCGGACCAGTACGGCGTCGTTCCCTTCCCCGCGCCCAAGGACAGCAAGACCGACGTGGCCAGCCACGTTGCCGGCATCAACCTGTCCGTGTTCAAGAACACCAAAAACAAGGACGCTGCGCTGAAGTTCGTAAAGTTCATGACCAGTCCCGAGACCCAGACAGCGCTGGATAAGCCGTTCGCCGCGCTGCCGGTGCTCAATGGGGCCACCCCGAACTTCACCGACAACGCCGATGAAGCGAAGACCTTCGCGGACATCTACGCCAACAAGTCCAAGCCGCTGCCGCTGGTGCCGGCCGAGGACCAGTTCGAAAGCACCGTGGGCAAGGCCATGAACCAGATGTTCGCCAAGATCGCCTCCGGCGGCACCGTCAGCACCGACGACATCAAGAGCGCCATGAAGACCGCCGAGCAGCAGGTAGCTGCCGCCGGCTAGGAACCAGGGGTGGGGCCGGGACTTCCGGCCCCACCTCCCCGACCTACCGGCATTAAGAGAAAGGGCGGTGTTCTGTATGTCCGCTGCGACTGCGACACCGACGGCCAAAAAGCCCGGAGAGACCACCCCGGGCAAACCGCGCAAACCGAGGCGCTCCGGCTGGTGGCTGCCTTATGCACTACTGGCTCCGGCCGTGGTCTTTGAACTGGTGATCCACGTGATACCGATGTTCACCGGCATCTGGATGGGTTTCCTCAAACTGACCAAGGCCTACATCTCCAACTGGGGAAACGCCCCTTTCACCGGCCTGAAGAACTACCAGGTCGCCCTGGACTTCAACGGCGCAGTGGGCCAGGCCCTGCTGCAGTCGTTCCTGATCACCTGCGCCTTCACCATCCTGGTGGTGGGCATCTCCTGGACCCTGGGGATGGCTGCAGCCGTGGCGCTGCAGAAGAAGTTCCGCGGCCAGGGCTTCTTCCGCACGCTGTTCCTGGTGCCCTACGCGCTGCCCATGTACGCCGGCATCATCGCCTGGAAGTTCATGCTGCAGAAGGACACCGGCGCCGTCAACCATTTCCTCTATGACAATCTCCATCTCGGCGGGGACAAGCCCTTCTGGCTGATCGGCGACAACGCCTTCACCGCCGTCGTCGTCGTCGCCATCTGGCGCCTCTGGCCGTTCGCCTTCCTGATGCTGATGGCCGGCCTCCAGTCCATCCCCACCGACGTCTACGAGGCCTCCGCGGTGGACGGAGCCAAACCCTTCCGGCAGTGGCGCTCCATCACGCTGCCCATGGTGCGGCCGGTGAACATGGTGCTGATCCTGGTGATGTTCCTGTGGACCTTCAACGACTTCAACACCCCGTTCGTGCTGTTCGGCAATGCCCAGCCGCCGGCCGGGGACCTGATTTCCTTCCATATCTACAACGCCTCCTTCCTGACCTGGAACTTCGGTTCCGGTGCGGCGATGTCCGTGCTGTTGCTGCTGTTCCTGCTGCTGGTCAGCGGGATTTACCTGCTCGTACTGAACCGGAGGTCCAAGCGTGCGTGAAACAACCGGATCCAAGGTCTTCCGGATCATTGTGGTGGCGCTGCTGACCATCTTCACGGTGGTGCCCGTCTACGTCATGATCACCTCCTCGATGAAACCGCTCAGCGATGTGCAGGGCGCCTTCAGCTGGTGGCCAAGTTCGGTGACTTTTGCGCCCTTCATCGACATGTGGAAAACCGTGCCGCTGGCCAGCTACTTCGTCAACAGCGTCATCGTGGCTGGTGCCGCGACTATCCTGAGCCTTGTCATTGCGGTCTTCGCCTCCTACGCGATCTCGCGCTACAGGTTCCTGGGCCGCTCCGTCTTCTCCACCACAGTCCTGTCCACCCAGATGTTTCCCGGCGTGCTGTTCCTGCTGCCGCTGTTCCTGATCTTCGTGAACATCAACTCCGCGGTGGGCATCCAGCTGGTGGGCACCCGGCTGGGCCTGGTCATCACCTACCTGACCTTCGCGCTGCCCTTCTCCATCTGGATGCTGGCCGGCTACTTCGACGGCATTCCGCGCGACCTGGACGAGGCCGCCAAGGTGGATGGTTGCGGCCCGATGCGCGCACTGTGGCAGGTGGTGCTGCCGGCTGCCCGGCCGGGCCTGGTGGCGGTGGCGATCTACAGCTTCATGACGTCCTGGGGCGAGGTCCTCTTCGCTTCGGTGATGACCACGGACGCGAACCGGACCCTGGCCGTGGGGCTGCAGCTGTACTCGACGCAGACCAACGTGTACTGGAACCAGATCATGGCGGCTTCGCTGGTGGTCAGTGTGCCGGTGGTGGTCGGATTCCTGCTGCTGCAGCGAAACTTCGTGGCGGGGCTGACGGCGGGGGCGGTGAAGTAGTGCCGCGGCGGCATTTCGCCAAGGTTGCCGGCGGCGACGGCGGCGGCGCGGGAGTCGGGGGAGGCAGCGGCACCGCTGCGCCGGCCCCCTGGCTGGGGGCCAACTTCTGGTCGCGCACCGGCGGACCGCTGATGTGGCGGAATTACGACGGCGCAGTGGTCCGGCAGGAGCTGCAGGTGCTGGCCGAACACGGGCTGAACATGACCCGCTCCTTCTTCTACTGGCCGGATTTCCAGCCCGAACCGGACCGGCTTGACGGGGAGTGCTGCAAAAGGTTCAGCGATTTCCTCGATGCTCACCAGGAGCTGGGGATGACCACCATCCCCACCTTCATCGTCGGCCACATGTCCGGCGAGAACTGGGATCCGGCCTGGCGGGCAGGCCGGAACCTCTATACGGACGTCTGGTTTGTCAACCGGCAGGCCTGGTACATCAAGTCCCTCACCGCCCGCTATGCCGCACACCCCGCCGTCGGCGGCTGGCTGATCAGCAACGAGGTGCCCATCTACGGAGGGGAAGCCTCCCGCGCCGAGGTCGCGGCCTGGTCGGAGCTGATGGTCAATGCCGTCCGGGCAGGCGGGGGCAGCCAGCCGGTGTCCATTGGCGACGGAGCCTGGGGGATTGAGACCACCGGGCATGACAACGGCTATTCGCTCGCCGATTTGGCGCCGTTCGTGGACTTCGTTGGTCCGCACGTGTACCGGATGGAATCGGATGTGATCCGGCAGCACCTGAAGGCGGCCTTCATCTGCGAACTGGCATCCATGACGGGCCAGCCGGTGGTGATGGAGGAGTTCGGCCTCTCCAGCGACTTCGTCTCGGAAGCCCACGCCGGACATTACTACCGCCAGCTGCTGCACAACACCTTGCTGGCCGGGGCCACCGGCTGGATCGCCTGGAACAACACGGACTACGACGGGATCATCGGGCAACGCCCCTACAGCCACCATCCCTTCGAGCTGCACTTCGGCATCACCGACTCCGCCGGTGCGCCCAAGCCGGCGCTGCGCGAACTGAAGGCCTTCGCGGACACGCTCGCCGCCGTCGACCTGCCCCGGCTGGAACGTGCCGACGCTTCCGCAGCGCTGGTGCTGACCTCTTACCTGGCCGCCGACTACCCCTTTACCCAGGAAGCCGAGCGGCAGCTGATTGTCCGGACCGCGGAGCAGGCCTATGTGGCCGCGCATGAGGCGCATCTGCCGGTCGGCGTGGTCCGCGAGCAGGAGGACGGCGGCCTGCCGGAGGGGTATTCGCTCTACCTGCTGCCGTCCATCAAGGCCCTCACCGGCCCGTCCTGGCAGCAGCTTCCGGAGCTGGCCGCGGCCGGAGCCACCATCTACGCCTCCTACTGCGTGGGGGAAACCGAAGCGCAGCGCGGTCCATGGTGGATCAATACAGAGGAGATTTTCGGCGTCGAACGGCAGTTGGTCTACGGGCTGAACAATCCGATCGAGGATGACCTGGTGGAGCTGACGTTCACCGAGGATTTCGGCACTCTCAAGGCCGGGGAGGTGTTGCGCGTCGCGGCCGCGGGTAACGTCCATGCCCGCGCCTACCTGCCGGTGACGGCCACGGACGGCACGGTCGTCGCCGTGGACGCGCACGGCAACCCAGCCGTCGTCGTCAAGCAGCACGGCGCTGGCAGGACCGTCCTGTGCACCTACCCCCTGGAGTACCTGGCCTCGGCGCAGGGGCGGGTCAATCCGGAAGACACCCACCGGCTCTACCGGGCCCTGGCGGACCTGGCCGGCCTTGAGCCCGTCCTGGCGCTGGATGATCCGCTGGTCTTCGTGGATTCCCTGGTGCACGACGACGGCCGCGAGTTTGTGGTGCTGGTCAGCCAGCATGACGGGCCGGTCTCCGTGGACCTGGGCCCCGCAGGCGGCCCGCAGACCGAGAGTGGCAACCCCCAGACACCCGAGGGCTGGCGGACGCTGGACGGGGACCCTGTCGCGACGCTGAAGCTGGATGCCTACGGCGTGGTCGTCCTCCAGCGCTGACCCCGTTGAGCGTGGACATCTGCACTCTAAACCAAGTGGTTAAGGGGCAGATGTCCACACTCAACGTGCGGCGGGTTAGAGAGTGCAGCCGTCCGGGCCGCAGGCGGCGGCATCAGCGGTCCCGGCGCCGCCGGCCGCGCTGTTCGCCTGGCCGACCATGACCAGCGGGTGCCCTTCCTGCCAGGCTTCGTTGAGCGCCTGGCTGAAAAGCTCCGCGGGCTGGGCTCCGGAGATGCCGTATTTACGGTCGATGACGAAGAATGGGACGCCCGTGATGCCCAGCGCGCGAGCCTCGGCGAAGTCCGCGCGGACCTCGTCGGCATACTTTTCCGTCTCCAGCGCCTGGACGATCTCGTCGGCATCCAGCCCCAGTCCCACGCCGGTCCGGACCAGGAAACCATGGTTGCCGATGTCCTCGCCGCCCTCAAAGTGGGCCGAAAGCAGCGCCTCCTTGGCGTCGTCGCCCTTTCCGTGCGCTGCGGCCAGGTGCAGCAGCTGATGGGCCTTGAAGCTGTTCGCCACCACAACCGTGTCGAAGTCGTACGTCAGACCCTCCCCGGCCGCCTGCGCACTAACGTGGGCAAACATCTGGCTGACCTGGTCCGGGGCCATGCCCTTGCGTTCGCTCAGGTAGCCCAGCTCGGTCCCGTCGTAGTGCTCAGGGAGGGACGGGTCCAGCTGGTAGCTGCGCCACTGCACCTCCACCTGGTCCTTATGCGGGAAGTTGTTCAGGGCGGTCTCGAAACGGCGTTTGCCGATGTAGCACCAGGGGCAGGCCACATCGGACCAGATTTCAATCTTCACCCTCGTAGCAACCCGTGCGCGGCCGTTTCAATTCCCGGACGGTGCCGGGCCCGGGCCCGGCACCGTCCGGGAATTGAAACGGCCGCGCACGGGTTGCTACGAGGGTGAAGATTGAAATCTGGT
>DASYGM010000098.1:0-7941 GCA_035999715.1 Micrococcaceae bacterium
CTTTGCTGCACGGCGTTCGGCAGGACGCCGGTGTACGCTGCCGCACCGGTTCCGCCAACGGCCAGGGCGCCGGCGGCGAGGGTGCCGGCCGCGATCTTGCTGGTGACTAGGGCGGTGAAGAAAGACATGGTACCTCCGGGAATATCAGGTTCAGGGCGGTGCAACGGCCGCAGTGACTGGCACTGGTGGAACACCGTGAAGACAATGCGTGGACCGCGGCCCACAATCAGGTAATCGCCGCTCGGGCGGCAAAAGTTACGCGGTCCCAAAAGTTTTTTCCTGATTCTTTTTCCCCCTGCCCTGGAAGATCGAAGCCCTGGAAGATCGAACTTGTGGCAATCCTCGACGGCGTCGCCGGCCGCGCTGACGGTCCTCTGGCATCCGGCCCCGCTACTGCGTAGCGTGGGAACCGGCACAGGAATCTCCTGCGGAAGGATACCCGCAGGACCGGCGGTAGGGAGAGAGCATGGACGGCCAGCAGATACACCAGCGGATCCAGGAACTTGTGGAGAAGGAGCAGAGCCTGCGTGAAACGGCGCCTTCGGAGGGGGAATCGGTTTCCCGCAGCGACGAACTTCGCAGCATCGAAGTGCAGCTGGACCAGTGCTGGGACTTGCTGCGTCAGCGCCGGGCCAAGATCGATGCCGGGGAGAACCCGAACGAGGCGCAGGTCCGCCCGGCCGAAGAGGTGGAAGGCTACCGCCAGTAGACCCACCCACCCCTCCCGTTGAAACAGAACTTGGCGCCCATGTTTTCGAAAACATGGGCGCCAAGTGTGCACTCAACGGGTGGGTCAGCCGACCTTGCGGGTGGCTTCCTCGGTGATCTTGCCGCGGGCCAGCCGGAACTTCCGGTCCGTCTTGCCTGCCAGGGCCTGATCGTGCGTGACCACCAGGATGGTGGTTTTCTGCTGGTGCGAGAGCGAGCGCAGCAGGTCGATGATCAGCTCTCCGGTTTCGTCATCCAGATTGCCGGTCGGCTCGTCGGCCAGGATCAGCTTGGGTTTGTTGGCCAGCGCCCGGGCAATGGATACCCGCTGCTGCTGGCCCCCGGAGAGCCGGTTGGCCTTACGGTCGTGCACGTCGTCGGTGAGTTCCACCTGGTTGAGCAGTTCCACCGCCCGTTTGCTCCGCTGTGCCCGGGAGAGCCCGGCAAACTCCATCGGCAGCATCACGTTCTCCTTGGCCGTGAGGTTGGGGATCAGGTTGTACTGCTGGAACACGAAGCCGATGTCGTCCCGGCGGTAGGCCGTGAGCTTGGAATCGTGCAGCTTGCTGATGTTGACCCCATCGACCACCACGTCGCCAGAGGTGGCTTTATCCAGGGCTCCCAGCAGCGAGAGCAGCGTGCTTTTGCCGCTTCCGCTCTTGCCCAGGATGGCGGCGAAGGTGCCTTCTTCGATGGTGAAGGAGATGCCGTTCACCGGTTTGATGGTGTGGTCTCCGGACTTGAAAGACTTGACTACTTCTTTGACTTCCAGCATGGCTTACTCTCCTCGCAGAACTTCGATGGGGCGGACCTTCGCGGTCAGCAGGGCGGGGATTAGGGCGCCCAGGGCGGCAATGGCCAGGATCCCCAGCACGCCCACGACCAGGGTCTGCCAGCCCAGGGACGTACTGATGGTCCCGATCAGCTGGCTGGCCCCGGAGAACGCTCCGCGCCCGGCGCCCCGGGCGAAGCCAGCGGCCTGCCCGGCAACCTGGGCGCCCGCAGCGGCACCGGCCCCAGCACCACGGAAGCCACCGGCCGCCGTCGTCGTCGTGTTGCTGGAGACCAGCGCACCAACAATGGCGTTGGAGCTGAACGCGGCCACCACCGCGCCGACTACGGAGCCCATCGCCACCAGCACCAGCGATTCGAAGACGAACTGGACGCCGATGGTGCGGTTGGAAGCGCCGATAGCCTTCAGCACGCCGATCTCGCGGCGGCGCTCGCGGACCACCATGATCATGATCAGCAGCACGATCAGCCCCGCGGTGGCCAGAGCGGCGATAAACCCGATCAGCGAGATGTTCTGCACGCTGGAGAGCGAACTGACCGCGGAGTCCAGGTTGGGCGAACCGGCCGTGACGTCCACCCGGCTGCTGCCCAGCGCGTCGGCCACTGCGGTCTTGGTGGCGTCGACGTTTTCGATGCTGTCCACCGTCACGGTCAGCGTGGAGAGCTGGTCCGCCTGGCTGGTCAGCGTTTGCGCGGCGGCCAGCGGCAGGTAGATGCCGTTGTTGTCGAAGGCGGTACCGGCGTCGAAGATGCCGGCCACCGTCATGGTCCGGTCATTGACCGTGAACGTGGAGCCGGCCTTGAGGGAGTTCTTGGTGGCCAGGGTGCTGCCGACCAGGGCCTGCGTCGAGGTGGCGGTGAAATCGCTCAGTGCCGAGCCACCTGTGACGTTGATGGCGTTGCCGGTCGCATCGAGGGCGCCGCTGATGCCGGTGGCCTGGATCGGGATGGTGAAGGCCGGGCGGGTGGTGCCGTCGGCTGAACTTCCTGTGGTGCCGGTGCCCGAGCTGTTCTGCCGGTTACCCAGGGTGCCCGGGGCCACGGCCGAGGTCAGGCTGGTGGTGCCGCTGGCGGAACTGCCGCCGAATCCGCCGCCACGGCCGCCCTGCTGCGTTCCGGCAGCGGCCTCGGCTGCCGCCGTGGTGGCGTTCTGCAGCCGCAGCGACAGGGTCCCGGTGACCGCGTTGACGTGCGCCACCGCCTTGGCCTTCGTGACGTCGGCACCGGTCAGCGGTTCACCGCCGCCCTCCGCGCCGCGGGCACCGGCCGGATTGACCGTCAGGTTGTTGCCCACCGAGGCCTTCAGCGAGGTGATCCGGTCCGCCACGGCCTGGTTTGCCACCAGCATGGACAGCGCCAGGCCTATGGCTACGGCCAGGATCACGACGACGGCGCCGCTGCGGATTTTGTTCCTGAAGGCGTTGCCCACACTCCGGGCTAAAACACTCATCTTTGCTCCAAACTTTTGGACGCCTATCTGGCGTCCCCTCACTGAGTGTCAGCTACTTCTCCATGGAAAAGCTTTGGGGAACCTGTGCGTGGACTGAGAGATAACCGGACGGGTGGACGGGATGAGAATTGGCCATCTTTCGTCGCGACACTCCGGCAAATCCGGCAACTCGCCCCTATTTTTGGTCCCCAACCGGGCAAAGGTGGTCAGTTCTGTGACCGAGTCCTCACTCCGACGGCCCGGCTCATCCAGAAACAGCACAGGGGCGGGCCGTTAGACTGGATGGAGCCGTTCCACGCCACCGTAATTGAGGGTCTTTTGCCAGAATTCACCGCCCGGTTTGCGTCCGCAGCCGAGATCGCCGACTGGGACGCGCACGTCATCGCCAACCCCAACGGGGGAAACCTGCTGCAGTCGGAGGCGTTCGCGGCCGTCAAGGCCCATTACGGCTGGAAGCCGCTGTACCTGGTCTACGAGTCTGCCGCGTACACCAGCTACAACCTGGTGCTGGAGAAGTCCTTTCCGATACTCGGCCGGTTCTGGTACCTGATCAAGGGTCCGGACACAACGGATGTCACGGACGTCCCGGCGATGATGCAGGCCACCAGGGACTTCGCCAAACGCGCCCGGCTGAACGTTTTTGCGCTCAAGATCGAGCCGGACATCATCGACAGCGCGGAGGCCCGGGCGGTGCTGGCAGGCGCCGGCCTGGTCAAGACCTTCAACCTGCAGCCCAATGACAGCACCGCCCTGCTGGATATCTCCCCGGAGGAAAACCAACTGCTGCGCAACCTGCACTCGCGCGGCCGGAACGCCGTCCGACGGGCAATCCGCGAGGGGGTGGAGGTGGTGCAGGTGGAACCGACGGAGGGGAACTTCCGGACGATGTATGCGCTGATGGCTGGCACCATCGCAGAAAAGGGAACCACGCAGATCCGGGACTACGACTACTATCGGCAGTTCTGGTCCGGGTTTGTTGACCGTGGGCAGGGCCGGCTCTACTTTGTCTACGAGGACGGCCGGGCCTCGGTGGGCGCCTTCGTGATTAATTACGGGCGCAAGGGCACCTACAAGGACGGCGGGTCGCTGCAGCAGCGCTCGCAGTACGGCGATTCCCACCTGGTCCAGTGGACGGCGATCAATGCGCTGAAGGGGCTGGGGGTCACCGAGTACGATTTCTGCGGTACCCCACCGGCTGACCGGCTCAAGGACACCAGCCACCCGCACCATGGCCTGGGCATGTTCAAGACGAGTTTTTCCAAGACGGTGACGGACTTTGTGGGCTGTTACGACCTGGTCATCAGCCCGCTGAAATACAAGCTCTGGACCGTGCTGGGCGAGAAGGTTTTCCGCCAGCTCTACACCCGGCGGACGGGTAAACAGTTCTATTAGAGAAGCAACAGACGACGACGGCGGCAGGCCGGGAGCAGCGGAAAGGATGCGGCCGATGAACAAGATTCCAAGAGACCGGACATCCCTTCGGCCTGGCAGCCCTGAACCGATCGTTGGCCGGCGGTACAACACGCCGGCCGTGCCTGAGCTTGGCCGGTCCCCGGGCAACGCGACGCCCTCATCCAACACGGCTCCGCCGTCGCCAGGACCCAACCCGGATCCGTCGTCGTCGGTTCCGACGCCCCCACCCCGGCCCGCACCGACGGCCCCACCCCAGCCCGCTCCGCCGTCGTCGGCTCCAACGCCCGGCGCCAAGGCTCCGTCATCCGCTCCGCCGTCGGTCCACAGGGAGGGCCCGCATGCGCGCCTGATCCCCATGGTGCCGCTGCCCAAGCCCAACTACGCCGCGCGCCGGGTGCTGCGCCGGCTGGTCCAGGGGGAGGCGCCGCCCACGGCGCCGATGAGCATTGTGGACCGGCTGGCCGGCAGCCCGTACGCCAACCCGATGATTCAGGTCGGCGGGGTGGATGCCTCGGCGCGCAAAACGATCGACTTTGCGCTGCACCTGGCCGAGACGATGTTCCGCTACGGGGCCGGCGCGCTTGAGGTGGAGACCAGCATCATTGCCGTCACCGCCGCGCTGGGCCTGCGCAACATCGAGGTGGACATCACCAACCAGTCGGTGGTGATCAACTATGCCAAAAAGGACGCCACACCCATCACCCTGCTGCGGGTGGTCCGGTCGTGGACCAACAACTATGCCGGGCTGTCCCTGGTGCACGAGCTGGTCACGGACATTGTCTCCGGCGGGGTGGGCCGGGACGAATCCGTGCGCCGGCTGGATGCCATCAGCCGCCGGCCGAAGCCGTTCCCGCGCTGGATGGTCACCCTCGCTGAGGCCATCTTCGCCGCAACCATAGTGGCCGTGATCGGCGGCGGATCGATGGGTGCGGCGGTGGCGCTGGTCAGCAATCTGCTGGTGGGCGTACTGGCGCGCACGCTGGGACGCTGGCGGGTGCCGGACTTCTTTGTCACGGCCACCAGTTCCTTCGTAGTCACCGCGTTGGCGCTGATTTCCTCCCTGCTGAGCCTGCCGATCGCGCCATCCGTGGTGGTCACCGGCGGAATCCTGCTGCTGCTGCCCTCCGGCCGACTGGTCTCCGCGGTGCAGGATGCCATCAACGGCTTCCCGGTCACCGCCGCCGGCCGGTTCCTGTCCGCCTTCCTGACCTTTGGCGCCATTGTTTCCGGGATCGCGGTGGCACTGGTCTGCGGCTCGCCGTTCGGCTCCGACCGGCTCCAGGTGGTGGCACCGCTGAGCGGTGCCCTGCCGCTGTGGGCCACGCTGCCGCTGGTGGTGCTGGCCACGGTGACCGTGGGCATCGCGGAGCAGACTAAGCTGCGCCTGCTGGCGCCCACCGGAGTGGTGGGCCTGGTCGGCTACCTGGTGCTGCTGGGCGGAACCACCGCCGGGCTGGGGGACAGGTTTGCGCCTGCCCTGGCCGCCGTGGCAGTGGGCATCGTGGCCCGGGTGGTGGCGCTGCGGATGGGTGCTCCGCAGCTGGTGGTGGCGGTGCCGTCCATCCTGTTCCTGCTGACCGGGCTGTCCATCTTCCGGGCGATGTTCGCCATGACCATCACCCCGAACGCCTCCGCGGACGGGACGGTGGGGCTGTTCAACGCGCTGATCATCATCCTGGCGGTGGCTGCGGGGGTAGTGCTGGGCGACAATCTGGCCCGGCCGCTGACCCGCGGACAGGGCAGCAACGAGAGGCGCCGGAACCGGCGGCGCTGAACCTGGCTTTTTCAGCAGGATGGGCTAGGTGGATGCCGCAGTTCCGGACCGCTGCTGTGGATTCTTCCGGGGCATCCGTCCGGGCCTGTGGCATCCGCCAGGCGCACCGGGGAGCTACTTGAGGAACTTGGAGGTCCGGCGGTCGGCCAGGATCTTCCCGCCGGTCTGGCAGTGCGGGCAGTACTGCAGCGAGGTGTCCGCGAAGGAGACCTCCCGCACGGTGTCCCCGCAGACCGGGCAGGCCTGGCCGGTGCGTCCGTGCACGCGCATGGTAGAGCGCTTGGCGTCCTTGAGCTCGCTGGCGGCCTTTCCCACGGCGGAGTCGACGGCGGCACCCAGCACGTTTTCGATCGCGTCGTAGAGCGAACGGACCGCCGGCTCGTCCAGCGACTTGGCGATGGCAAACGGTGAAATCCGGGCGGCATGCAGGATTTCGTCGCTGTAGGCGTTGCCGATGCCGGCCAGCACACCCTGGTTCCGCAGCAGCCCCTTGATCTGTCCCGAACTGGCGGCGAGGATCTGTGCCAGCTGCGGGTAGCCGAAGCCCGGTTCCAGCGGATCCGGACCCAGCGCGGCGATGCCGGGAACCTGCTGCGGATCGCGGACCACATACACGGCCAGGCTTTTCTTGGTGCCCGCTTCGGTCAGGTCGAGCCCGCGGGCCTGTCCGTCCTGGCGGAACAGGAGGCGCGCGGCGATGGGGCCCTTGCCTGCCTTCAGCGGGGCGTCCGACGGCGATGCGGAGTAGCGCACCCACCCCGCCTTGGCGAGGTGGAAGACCAGGTGCAGGCCGCCGTCGTCGGACATTGAGCGGCCGTCAGCGGTCACCGCGCCGCCGGCGCCGTCGTCGGACGCCGGATCCGAATCCGAAAAGTCCAGATCCACGAATTTGCCGTGCCGCCGCACCGCTTTCAGCCGTCGGCCCTGCAGCTCCGCGTAGGAGGGACTGGCGGTCTTGAGCACGGCGAAGGAGGTGATCTGGAGCTTTTCCAGCACGGCGGAGAGCAGCTCCTTTTCCAGGAACCTGCCCAGGCCCGCCACCTCCGGAAGTTCTGGCATAGGGAGATTGTGCCCCAGATCGGCCCGTGGGGGCTACAGGATCCGGCCGACGGGCTCTTTCTTCTCGGCCTGGAAGTGGTCCTCATTGCGCCCGCGTGCCCAGTAACCCGAGAGCGAGACCTGGGACCGTTCCAACCCGCGCTCGGAGAACAGCACCTCGCGCAGGGCCTTCATGTACCCGCGCTCGCCGTGCGCAAAGACGTCCACCCGGCCGTGGTGCCATTGAGCCGCGGCGACAGCATCAACCAGAAGCGTGCTGGTGCCCGCCGGCTGGCCCTCGCGCAGCAGCCAGACCAGCTCCATTCCCGGAGGTGCCGCGATCTCCTGGATGTCCGCCTCCCCGTCGACCTCCAGGAAGACCTGCCCGAAGGCGTCCGCCGGCAGGGCTTCCACCGCCGCCGCGATGGCCGGCAGCGCGGCCTCATCACCGGCCAGCAGGTACCAGTCCGCCTCCGGATCGGGGGAATAGGCCCCGCCTGGCCCGGAGACAATCAGACGGTCACCGGGCTGGGCCGAGGCCGCCCACGGCCCCGCCAGGCCCTCGTCGCCGTGCACTACAAAGTCGATGGCCAGCTCCTGGGTGATCCGGTTCACCCAGCGCACCGTGTAGGTGCGGGTGGCCGGCCACTGGTCGCGGGGCAAGTACTCCCGCAGGGCAAAAACGTCCACCGGCTCCGGATAGTCGACCTCCGGGTGCGGAAAGTGGATTTTGACGTACATGTCCGCGAATCCGTTGGCCGTGAAG
>DASYGM010000121.1:0-1595 GCA_035999715.1 Micrococcaceae bacterium
TCTTGGCCTTCAGCAGGCCGACGACGCCGCCCCAGATGGCCCCGCCCACAAATCCGGCAACGATCACCACCAGCAGGTGCAGGACCATGGGCAGGTGCCAGGCGAAGCCCACATAGGCGCCGAACAGCGCGCCGAAGATGATCTGGCCTTGGGCGCCGATATTGAACAGGCCGGCGCGGAAGGCCAGCGCGACGCCCAGGCCGGCGCAGATCAGCGGGGTGGAAACCGTCAGGGTTTCCGTAATGGGATACATCTTGGCAGCAAAGTCGACGCCGGCCCAGTTGAAGATGGAACCCTGGACCAGGGCAACGTAGGGCCGGAAAACCTCGACCAGCAGATCCGCAGGGCGGGCGAAAAAGTAACCGGCGGTCGCCGCGACCTTGGGATTGGTCACCGCCATCAGGATGCCGCCGAGCACAATGGCCAGGAGCACCGAAAGGACGGACACCATCGCGTTACCGGTGAAGATCTGGCGCAGCACGGAATCGGCTTCGCCGCGTGGCGCCGGCCCTCTCGGGTGCGCCGGCGGGACCGGCGGGGGCGCCATGTGGCCGCCCGCTGTTTCGAGGATGACGTCCGCCGCGACAGCCTGCAGCGGGGTCTCAGGCTCAGACATAGGTGTCTCCTTCGGTGCCGGCTGCCGCCGCGCCCGCGGCGCCTGTGGCGGCAGTGGCTGTGCTTTCGTCGGCCGGGATCCCGGCCATCATCAGTCCCAGAACGCCCCGGGAGGTGTCCGCGGGGACAATCCCCACCAGCCTGCCGCGGTAAAGCACCGCAATCCGGTCGGCCAGCGCCGCCACCTCATCGAGTTCGGTGGAGACGATCATCACGGCCGTCCCCTGGTCGCGTTCCGCGATGATCCGCTTGTGCACAAACTCGATAGAACCCACGTCAAGCCCGCGGGTCGGCTGGGAGGCGATCAGCAGGCGCAGCGGCCGGGACAGCTCGCGTGCCAGCACCACTTTCTGCTGGTTGCCTCCGGAAAGGGTACCGACGGCGGACGCCACGGAGGGGGTACGGACGTCGAATTCCTCGACCTTGCTCCTCGCGTTTTGCTCAATGACGGCCAGCTTCATGCCCAGACCCTTGGCAAACGGGGCCCGGTCGTAGAGGTCCAGGATCATGTTCTCGGAAATCGAGGAGGGCCCGACGAGTCCGTCCGTCTGCCGGTCCTCCGGGACAAACCCGATGCCGGAGGCCAGCACATGCTTGACGCTCCTGCCCAGCAGCTCCTTGCCCTCCAGCTGGATGGATCCCGAGGCATGCGGCTGGATGCCCAGAATGGCCTCGGTGAGCTCGGTCTGGCCGTTGCCCTGCACTCCGGCGATGGCCAGCACCTCGCCCCTGGCAATGTCAAAGGACAGATCGTCCACGACGCGCTGTCCGTTGTGGTCGATGACGCTCAGATGGCGGACCTTGAACGCGACGTCTCCGGGCTGCGCCGGCGCCTTGTCGAGGGTCAGGTCGACGGCTCGGCCCACCATCGCGGAAGCCAGTTCCGTGGTGGACGCTGACGGATCCGCCTGCCCGACGACCTTGCCGCGGCGGATCACCGTGATGATGTCCGAGATTTCCCTGACTTCACGGAGCTTATG
>DASYGM010000125.1:0-7368 GCA_035999715.1 Micrococcaceae bacterium
GCGTGATGCAAACCATTCGGTTCTGGCCCTGACCGGCACCGAAGCGCCATTCCGCCCAGGCCGCAGCGTCCGCATCGTTGGTGAGCACCACCCGGCGATGCAGCAGTTTCTCCAGATTCGCGCGCAGCGGTTCGTTTCGCCACGCCAGGTGCGGGCTGAACAGTACCGTGCTGGCGCTGAGGTCCATCCACCCTGCCGCGCCAATTCCCACGGAAGCCACTCGATGTTCGGTGGAAAGTTCCCGGACCAGATCCACAATGGTGGCTTCCACCGCCCGCGGATCGCTGCCAGGCGTCTGCCGCCGTCGTTCATCCAGCACTGTGCCGCGCGCGTCCACCACACCGGCCGCCACCTTGGTCCCGCCAATGTCGATGCCGATGGCAAGGCCGCGCCGGCCCAGATGCTGCGGCAGGCGGCGTGCCATGTCAGCCCGCGGCCGCCCGGTGCCACCCATGCGCTGGTGCCAGGCCGCGGTCAGGTAGGTGGCGGGACGCGGGTCCCGGCGGGGCTGGTTGTCGGCCATCCCTGCCAGTCTAGTGACACTGCCGCCCGGTTCCGGATTCTTGGTGAACGGGCCCGTCTGGCCTAAAGTTACTGACCAGTAGCAAGGAGTGCGGCCACCGGGCAGACCCTTGCTGGCGCTGCGGCTGGTCGCCGGATGGACCGGATAGAGTTATGGCAACCGTAGTGATCCTCGGATATCAAAGGAGCTATCGTGCGAGAGTTTAGTGTAGCCGCGGTGGTGGAGGTTCCACGGGACACCAACATCACCGATCTGGTGGTCCGTCAGGCCGCCAAGGCCTCCAATCCGGCGCTCTTCGCCCGCCGTGACGGCACCGGTGCCTGGGTGGACATTCCGGCCAAGGAATTCCAGCGCGACGTCATCACCCTGGCCAAGGGCCTGATTGCCTCCGGCATCGGGCTCGGCGACCGCGTCGGCATCATGGCCCGCACCCGCTACGAATGGTCTCTGGTCGACTTTGCCATCTGGTATGCCGGCGCCGTCTCCGTCCCGATCTACGAGACCTCCTCCCCCAGCCAGGTGGCCTGGAACCTGGGTGATTCGGGCGCCGTGGCCGCCTTCGCCGAGAGCGGCACACACGAGAGCATCATCCGCCAGGCCGCCAACGCGGAAAACCTGACCGCCCTGGCCCACGTCTGGCAGCTGGACGGATCCGGGCTGGACCAGCTCCGCAGCGCCGGAACGGACGTCAGCGACGCCCAGGTGGAGGAACGCCGCAGCGCGCACGGCCTCAATGACCTGGCAACCATCATCTACACCTCCGGCACCACGGGCAGGCCCAAAGGCTGCGAGCTCACCCACGGCAACTTTGTTGAGTTGTCCGAAAATGCCTTGGCGGTGCTGGGCGATGTGGTCCCCGAAGCTTCCCAGACCATCATGTTCCTGCCGTTGGCGCACGTGTTTGCGCGCTTTATCTCCGTGCTGGCAGTGGCCGCGGGGGCCAAGGTGGCGCACACGCCGGACATCAAGCACCTGCTCGAAGACCTGCAGAGCTTCCAGCCGACGTTCATCCTGGCCGTCCCCCGGGTCTTCGAAAAGGTGTACAACTCGGCCTGCCTCAAGGCAGAGACGGAAGGCAAGGGCAAAATCTTCACCGCCGCGGCGGACACGGCCATCGCCTACTCGCGGGCGCGCCAGAGCGGTTCCGTCCCCTTCGTGCTCAAGGCCAAGCATGCACTCTTCGACAAACTGGTCTACGGAAAACTCCGCGCGGCCATGGGAGGCCAGGTCCGGCACGCCGTTTCCGGCGGCGGACCGCTGGGCGAGCGGCTGGGACACTTCTTCCAGGGCATCGGCCTGCAGATCCTGGAGGGCTACGGCCTGACCGAAACCACAGCACCCATCACGGTCAACCGGCCGGCACTGATCAAGATCGGCACCGTCGGCGCTCCGCTGCCCGGCAACACCGTCCGTATTGCCGACGACGGGGAGATCCTGGCCAAGGGCGTGTGCGTCATGCGCGGCTACTTCGGCCGCGCGGACCTGACTGCAGATGCCTTCAGCGACGGCTGGTTCCGCACCGGCGACATCGGCGAACTCGATGCTGAAGGCTTCCTGAAGATCACCGGCCGCAAAAAGGAAATCATTGTCACCGCCGGCGGCAAGAACGTGGCTCCGGCCATGCTGGAGGACCAGATCCGCGCCGACGCACTGGTCTCGCAATGCCTGGTGGTGGGTGAACAGCGGCCTTTCATTGCCGCCCTGGTGACCCTTGACGAGGAAGCCCTGCCTAAGTGGGCCGAGCACCACGGGCTGCCGGCCTCCATCACACTGGAGGACGCCGTCGGCAATGCGACGGTCAGGGCCGCCGTCCAGGCCGCCATCGACAAGGCCAACCAGTCGGTCTCCCAGGCCGAGGCCATTAGGTCCTTCCGGATCGTCGCTTCCGACTTCACCGAGTCCTCCGGGCACCTGACCCCCTCCCTGAAGGTCAAGCGGGCGCAGGTGCTGAAGGATTTCGAAACCGTCGTCGACGACATGTATCTGGCCCCCAAGCCGGTTAACTCCTCTGGCGTAGGTTGAGTGGTGAGCTTGTGACACTTTCGCACCGTTCTGCCGTCACAAGCTCACACCCGGCCGCCGCAGAACGGGCCAACGCGAGACAACCCCGCTGATAGGGTCTGTGCATGGATGAAAAATTGGGGAAGTTCATCGAGGATTTCGCCGCGCTGACACAACTGGCGCTGGCGGGACAGCACCGCGCTTCAGCAGGGCCGCAACTGCTGGCGACACTAACCGAGCACCTGGGCGTTCCGGCACAGGATCTGCCGGTGGTGGTGGAGGAGATTTCCGCGCATCGGTTCGTCGACGCGGACATTCTCCTCGCTGATACTGCAGCGGCTGATCCCGGCCACCGGCTGGTGGGCATCGGCGGCGGCGACCAACGGCACCGCTCCTCATTGAGCGACATGCTCCAGCAGTCACAGCTGTACGCCCAGTTTCCGCTGTCCCAGCCGGATTACAGCAACCTGGCCGTAGGCCCCGACGAACAGCGGCAGGCCGTGGCCCTGGGCGTCTGGCTGTTTTTACGTGCCGGCGTCCCGCTGGCGGTTCTGCAGCGGGAATCCAACCCGCGGTATGGACGGCAGAAGGCCTCGCTGGAAGTCCTTTGTCCGGATCCTGGCGCCACCGCCGACTTCCTGGCCTACGTGCGCCGGGAACTGCAGCACAACAGCGTCCTGAAGGGCCACGTCGTTTCCCTGACCGTGGATCAGTATGGCTCCGCCGGCGCCGGCGTCACCTTCCATGCCCGCCCCGAACTGGCTGCCTCCGACGTGATCCTGCCCGGCGACCTGCTGCAGAAGGTCACCGACCATGCGCTGGGCATGGCCGTCCACCGTGATTCGCTCAAGGCCTTGGGGCAGCACCTCAAGCGGGGCATCCTGCTCTACGGGCCACCTGGGACCGGTAAAACGCATACGGTGCGCTACCTGCTCAGCCAGGGCCAAGGCACGACGGCGATCCTCCTTTCCGGTGGGTCGCTGGCCTTCGTCTCCGAGGCGGCACGGATGGCCCGCGCCCTGCAGCCAGCCGTCGTCGTCCTGGAGGATTGTGACCTGATCGCCGAGGACCGCAGCTTTGGCCATGGGCCGCAGCCACTGCTCTTCGAGGTGCTGGACGCTATGGACGGCCTGGACAGCGACGCGGATGTGGCTTTTGTGCTGACCACCAACCGCGTGGACATGCTGGAACGGGCGCTGGCGCAGCGGCCGGGACGGGTGGAGCCTGGCCGTGGAGATTCCGCTGCCGGCCCATCCGGAGCGCGTTGCGCTGCTGAACCTCTATGCCCGAAACCTTGAGCTGGGATCGGAGGCGGTCGCCGATGCCGCCGCGCGCACGGACGGAACCACCGCCTCGTTTGCCCGCGAACTGGTGCGCCGCGCCGTCGTCGCCGCCGCGCTGACCGGAACGCACGCCGCCGATGAGCACCTGCGCACCGCAGTTGACGAGCTGATGGCAGATGAGCAGGCGCTTACCCGCACCCTGCTGGGCAGAGGACCAGGTTCCGGATCCGGCCAGGGCGTGCCCGGTTCGGCGGGGATGGCCAACCCTGCACCCTGGATGCAGGCGGGGCCGCAGTTGGAGTCCCGGATTGGGCCGGCCTAGTGGCATCGAGGCCGGCGAGGCCCTCGAAACCACCGGAGCGCCCGGAGCGGGTTCTGATAGCGGGCAGTAGCCGGGCCACGGCCGTGCTGGTATGGCTGGGCTGCGCCGTCGTCGGCGGCTACCTGGGCCTGGCGCAGGACGTGCAATCGTTCCTCCGCTACGGTCCTTGGTTGGCCCTGGTCGCATGGTTCGTCTATCTGGCCCAGTGGCTGCCGCGATTGGTCATCGGCAGCGAGGGACTCCGCATGGTCAACGGCCTCCGGACCCACCGCATTCCCTTTAGCCGGATCCGGGATCTGGGCGTGCGGCAGAGCGTTACCGTCAGCACCGTGGATGGACGCCGATACACCAGCTGGGGCGCGCCGATTCCCCGCAATGCGATTGCCGCCGGGATGGATGTCAGCCGCGGCCGGCAGATCCAGGTCCTGACGCCAACCAACGAACGCCTCCGGGCGGCGTCGGCGGCAGACCCGGCACGGGACGCCATCGTCCGGGCGTGGGAAACGGCCAAACGGAACGGGTTTGCCAATGCCGGAGGATCGGTGGTCTCGACCTGGAACGCCGCGACGATCGGAGCCGGAATCCTGGCGGCTGTTTGGGTACTGCTCTCCGTGGTCCTGTAGCGGCTGACACCGTAGACATTGGCCATCGCAGGCCATTCCGTCGCCGACTGCGGTGGCTCCGGTGGCAGGCGTTACCGTCGCCACCTCTAGGCAACCCCGACCTTAGATAACCCCAAACCCGCAGTTACCGACGTTTCACCATGAGCCGCGCGCCGAAGGGTCACCAACTGTCCGATTGAAGGCCCCCAACCAGAGGTTTACCGACGTTTGGCGATGGGCCGCGTGCCGAAGGGTCACCAAGTGCACGATGGCTGGCTCCTAGCCGATCTTCAGTGCCAGCAGTGCATTCTCCACGACTTCGGTCAGCGCGGGGTGGATCCAGTACTGCCCCCTGGCCATGCTGTGCACGTCCAGGCCGAAGTTCATGGCCTGGATCAGCGGCTGGATGAGCAGCGAGGCCTCGTGGCCCAGGATGTGGGCGCCCAGCAGAAGGCCGGTTTCCTGCTCCGCGATGAGCTTGACCACCCCGTTGGTGTCCTCCATGGCCCAGCCGTACGCCGTCGAGCCGTAATCCTGCACGGCGGTGGCGATCCCGACGCCGTTGCGCTCACCGTGGTGTCGGGCCTGCGCCTCCGTCAGGCCGACGGAGGCAATCTGCGGGCGGGTGAAGACGGCGGAGGGGACATACCGGTGCTGGCTGGCCCCGAGGTCTTCGGGGTGCAGCAGGTTGTGCGCCACCGTCCTGGCCTCATGGTTGGCCACGTGTTTGAGCTGGTGCCGGCTGCTGACATCGCCCAGCGCCCAGACGCCGGGGACCGGTGCCCCGCCGGAGAGGACGCGCTGGTATTTGTCCGCGCGCAGCCGTCCGTCCGGCTCCTGGTCGAACCCGGCGGCAGCTATATTGAGCCGGTCGGTGTTCGGGCGCCGGCCGGTGGCGACCAGGACCAGATCCGCCTCCAGGGACAAGGGCGTCCGGGAAGAGCCCGCAGTGGGAACCAGCGCCGCGGAAACAACGCCGGGCTGGCCGCTCACAGGCTGCACGGAATCCAATTCGTAGCCGTGGTGGATGTCCCATTTGTCCGCGACGGCGTCCTCGAAGCGGCGTGCGATTTCAGCGTCCAGCCGCTTGAGCAGGCCCCGCGAGCGGGTCAGGATGGACACCCGCGATCCCAGCGAGGAAAAGACGTGGGCAAATTCTGCGGCCACATAACCGCCGCCGACAATCAGCACGCGCCGCGGCAGTTCCCCGATCCGCATCACCGTATCCGAGGTGTGCACCTGCGGCAGATCCTGGCCGTCAAAGTCCGGCATTAGCGGACGCGAGCCAGCTGCCACGACTATGTTCTCGGCGGTGATGTCCTGGCCGCTGGCCGTCCGCAGGGTCCGGGGCCCGGTGAATTCCACATTCTCCGGGAAAAGGGTGACGTTTGGGTTCCCGGGCTGCCGGTACTCCATCCCGCCCGTGGAGATCGCATCGATCCGTTCAAAGATGCGGTCCCGGATCTCCCGCCAGCGGACGTTGCGGACCTCCATGTCCACGCCCAGCCGTCCGGCGTCCCTGGCGCCTTCGGCCAGATCCGCCGGATAAACGAACATCTTGGTCGGGATGCATCCGACGTTCAGGCAGGTTCCGCCGAAGGTGCCGCCGTCGATGATGGCTACTTTCCGGCTGCCCCAGTCCGGCCCGGGCAGCGAGTTGCCGGAGCCCGAGCCGATGATGGCCACATCGAAGTGCACCATGCTCAGCCCGCCTGCAGTTCATCCACCACCAGGGCGGCCAACTCGACGACGGCGGCCCTGGTGGCGGGACGCAGCGAGTCCAGCCGGACGCGGGATCCCTCCGCCAGATGCCGGTCATAGGGGATCCGCAGCACGTTGTGCACGCGGGACCGGAAGTGGTCCTCGATTTCGTCGATGTTGACCTGCGTGCCCTCGCCGCCGGACATATTGATCACTACGATCGCCTTGGCCACCAGGTCGTGCCGGCCGTGCGCCTCCAGCCAGGACAGCGTCTCGGAGGCCAGCCGCGCCTCGTCCACGCTGCCACCGGAAACCAGCACGACGGCGTCGGCCTTCTCAAGCGTGCCGGCCATCACCGAGTGGACCATGCCGGTGCCGGAATCGGTCAGCACGATCGAGTAGTAGCGGCCAAGAATATCCGTCACTGCCCGGTAGTCGGCGTCGTCGAAGGCGTGCGCGACGGCCGGATCAGTGTCAGAGGCGAGGACGTCCAGCCGAGAGCCTTCCCGCGCCACATAGTGTGAGAGCTGGGAAAAGGAACTGACGTCGAAGCGGTCATTGACCAACTGCCGGGCGGTAAAGTCCGCCCGTCCCGGCGAGCGGTCGGAGAGCGTCCCGCGGTCCGGGTTCGCATCCATGGCAATCACCCGGTCCTCGCGCAGATCCGCCAGCGCCATGCCCAGCAGGGTGGTCACGGTGGTTTTTCCAACGCCGCCCTTGCGGGAAAGCACCGGGACATAGCGCGTGCGCTGGCCCAGCCGGGCGGCGATACGGTGCTCCATAACGCGTTGGATCCGCACCCGGTCCGAGTCCCCCACATTGAAGTAGCCGAACGAGGCGTTGTACAGCCACAACCGCCAACCACCGATCGGCGGTGCCGCGGACCTGGCCAGCAGGCGGTCGGCGGTCAGGGCTGCGGCCGGTTCAGGGCCATCT
>DASYGM010000067.1:0-15545 GCA_035999715.1 Micrococcaceae bacterium
ACATCTTCGCGATGCTCCGGCATTTCAGGGAAGAACTGATGCTGATCCTGGGTACCTCCACCGCCGAACCCGCGCTCCCGGGCCTGATGCGCAAACTCGAATACGCCGGGGTCAAGAAGGAGACCGTCGGACTGGTGGTTCCCACCGGTTACAGTTTCAACCTCGACGGTGCCGCCATCTACCTGTCGCTCGCGTCGCTGTACATCGCCCAGGCCACCAACACGCACCTTTCCATCGGCCAGCAGCTGGGGCTCCTGGCCATCATGCTGCTCACGTCCAAGGGCGCCGCGGGGGTGGCCGGCGGCGGATTCATCGCCCTGGCCGCAACCTTGAGCACGATGGGAACAATCCCCGTGGTCGGCATCATGCTGATCTTCGGCATCGATAAGTTCATGTCCGAATGCCGGGCGCTGGTGAACTTCTGCGGCAACGCCGTGGCCACGCTGTTCATCGCCTGGTGGGACAAGTCGCTGGACGTGGACCGGGTTCGCCGGGTCTTCAATGACGAGGCCGTGGAGCCGCTGGTGGAGGTCGACGACGTCGAGCCGGCTTCGGGGCGGCGCGCGGTGGGGGAGCATGTGCCGGTGCCGGTGCGCGTGCCGGAGCCGGCCGGATTGGTTGGTTCGACGACGGCGACGGCGGCTGGGCCCGCCTCTGTCTACTCGGAGCAGCTCTGACATGAACGACTCTTCGCTTCCGGAACCCGTGAAGGTCCTGATTGCCCCGGACAAGTTCAAGGGCAGCCTGACTGCCGGCGAAGTCGCAGCGGCCCTCGCCGCAGGACTGCGGTCTGTCGGGCCGGGCAGCATCGCCTGCGACCTGCTTCCGCTGGCCGATGGCGGGGACGGAAGCGTCGAGGCAGCCATCTCGGCCGGATTCACCCGGCATCACCACACCGTTGCCGGCCCAACCGGCCACCCCGTCCGGGCGACCGTCGCCTTCGACGGCAGCACCGCCGTCGTCGAAGTGGCCAACACCTGCGGCCTCAGCCTCCTCCCCGGCGGAAGGCCGGAACCGCTGGCGGCCTCCAGCCGCGGGTTTGGCGAAGCCATCCGCTTCGCCCTCGGGCTGGGCGCACACAGGATTGTGCTGGCGCTGGGAGGCAGCGCCAGCACCGACGGCGGAACGGGAATGCTGCAGGCCCTGGGCTGCAACTTCCTGGACGCGGACGGCCGGCAGTTCCACCCCGACGGCGGGACACTCCGGGATATCCGCACTGTTGACCCTTCCGGCCTGCCCGACCTGGACGGCGTTGAGCTGATTCTGGCCAGCGATGTAAGTAATCCGCTCACCGGTCCGGACGGGGCGGCGGCCGTCTTCGGGCCGCAGAAAGGAGCCGGCAGCGCCCAGATCTGGTGCCTTGACCAGGGCCTGCTGCATCTGGTGGCGAAAATGGCGGAAGCCGGAGTCCCGCGCGCCGGGGAGTTGGCGGCTCATCCAGGTGCCGGAAGCGCCGGCGGCATCGGCTACGCCTGCCTGCTGCTCGGCGCACGCCAGGTCTCCGGAGCGGACTACTTCCTGGACCTGCTGGACTTCGACGCCCGAGTGCAGGGCTGCGACGTCATTATCACCGGGGAAGGAAGCCTGGACGAGCAAACGCTGGCCGGCAAACTGCCCGCCGCGGTGGCCCAACGGGCCGGAAGCCGGACCGTCGTCGCCGTCGTCGGCCGCTCCACCCTGCCGCCCTTCCGCTGGCCGGAGCTTGCCCTGGCCAGCGTCCATACCCTGGCCGAGCGCACCGATGCGGACTCCTCCAAAGATCCGGCACTGTCCGCGGAGCTGCTCCGGAGCATCGGCCGCGACATTGGTGCAAAGCTCGTTCGCCAGGAACTTGCCGCCCAACGGTAGGTCGCGAGCTGCCGGAGGCTTCCGGCAGGAAGGTAGCAGACGGAATCCTACTTGGGTAGCATTGAAGTATGAAGCTAAGTATCAGTCTTTCGGAGGATGATGTTTCGACGCTGGACGAATACGCGCGTAGGTCGGGATTGCCGTCCCGCTCCGCAGCGGTTCAGCAGGCAATACGTCTCCTGCGAAACGTTGGACTGGAGGACGATTACGCTGCCGCCTGGGAGGAATGGAACGCAACCGGCGAGAGTGCCGTTTGGGAGGCGGCAACAGGAGACGGGCTAACAGATGCTCCGAGGTGAGGTCCGGTTGGTCGACCTCAATCCTGCCCGCGGCAGTGAAGCGAATAAGCTACGGCCAGCAATTGTCGTCAGCAATGACAGAGCAAATTCAACAGCGGGACGACTGGGCCGCGGAGTGGTGACGGTTGTTCCCCTTACGAGCAACGTCAGCAATGTCTTTCCCTTCCAGGTGTTGCTTCCCGCGGCCTTGACCGGACTGCAAGTCGATTCGAAGGCGCAGGCCGAACAGGTGCGGTCGGTGGCCGTCGAGCGACTCGGGAAGGTGCTCTGCCGCCTTTCGCCAGCGCTCCTGCGCGAAGTGGATGAGGCGCTGCGTCTGCACCTGCAGCTGTAGGGGCAGCTAAGACCGGGGCCCTGCTGTATCGTCGAACGGTGAACCGCACGGACCGGATGTACGCGATTGTGGAGGAGCTCCGCGCCGTCGCACCGCGTCCGAGGAGCGCGAGCTGGCTGGCGGAGAGGTTCGAAGTGAGCAGACGCACGATCGAACGCGACATCAGTGCCCTTCAGCAGACGGGGATGCCTGTCTGGGCTGAGCCGGGAAGAACCGGCGGGTACTGCCTGGACCGTACCCTGACCCTGCCTCCGGTGAATTTCAGCCCGGACGAGGCGGTGGCGGTCGCGGTCGCGCTGCAGGGAACGGCAGGCACGCCTTTCCACAGTGCCGGCGGCACCGCGCTCCGGAAGCTTCTCGCGGCGATGCGCGACGACGATGCAGCGGCGGCGCGGGACCTGGCCTCGCGCGTGCACTTCCTTGGGCCGGTGGCCGTGCCGCCGCGCATTCCGGCGCCACTGACCGACGCGGTCTCCGCTCGGCGGGTCCTGCGGCTCCGGTACACCGACAAGGAGGGACGTTTCACCATCAGGGATGTTGAGCCCGTCGGCTATGTCGGCTCGACGACGGCCTGGTACCTGCTCGGCTGGTGTCGCCTGCGCGATGGGCTGCGGGCGTTCCGTCTTGACCGGATCGACCAGGTCACCGCGACCGCCGACACTGCACCGCGCCGCACGGTACGTCCAGAGGAGGTCCAGGTCCCGGAGGGTGACCTGCGCACCCTCGCGTTGCTCTGAGATGCACTGCTCTGAGACGCACTGCTTTGAGATGCACTGCTAAAAATCATCGTTGAAAATCGCCGACATAGGGTTGTCGCGCAGGGCCGTCAGGATGGTGTTAGCCCGGGAATTCCGCGGCTTTCATCACTTCCAAAGGACCCACGCATGAACCTCGTCTCCATCCGCCTCATCACCGACGACGTCGCCCGTCTTGTCAGCTTCTACGAGCGCATCACTGGCGTCGCGGCCGACCGTCCGGCTCCGGAATTCGCCGAACTGCGCACTCCCCATGGCACCCTCGCCATCGGCAGCACCAGCACCGTTGGGCTGTTCGGCCCGGGCTCGGCGCGCCCGGCTGAGAACCACACGGCCATCATTGAGTTCCTCGTCGACGATGTCGACGCCGTGTTCGCTTCCCTTGCGGACGGTTCGGTCGAGGTGGTGGGAGAGCCTAAGACCATGCCCTGGGGCAACCGCTCCTTGCTCGTCCGTGACCCCGACGGAACCCTCGTGAACCTGTTCACGCCCGTGACGCCGGTCGCGGTCGCCAAGTTCGCCGGGGTATCGCGCTGATCCTGCGTCCCGCCGAGCTTGGGTCTATTCCAGGTCGGGCAGCAGCAGAGCCAAAATGCGGGCCACGGACCGCGCGGCGTATGCCACCTGGTCCTGCTCGCCTGTCGCGGCCGCGTACAGCAGCGACGAGCCCATGGACTGCATCAGCAGCTCCAGCTCGGGGTCCTGCAGGGTGCCGCCGGTCATCTTATCCAGGGCGATATTCAGCGCCCGGGCCAGGAGGGGCTGGTGGGTGCGCAGGATTTCCTGCAGCTGCGGGTCCTGGCCGGCGTGCAGGATGGGCGTGAGCCGTTTGACGACGACGTCGGTGTCCAGCCTCGGGGCGAAGTAGATCCCAAGCAGTGTCCTGGCCATCTCGATGGGCTCGGGCCTGCCCGGCGGACAGGCGGAGGCCTTTTCCAGCGCGCTGCTGGCGCGCAGGTCCTCGGCTCCAGCAACAGCGGCACGGTAGAGCTCACGCTTGGTTGGGAAGTAGTAGTTACCTGATCCCGGTGCCAGGCCGGCCTCTTGTGCGACGCGGCGGTGGGTGATAGCTGCAGGGCCCTCCTCAATCAGGAGCCGGGCCGCGGCCTGGGCCATCTGTGCTGCCTTGGTCTGGCTGCGTTCCTGTCGGGCCTGACGCATCCATCCACTCCTTCCCGCTGCAGGAATAAATCCCCGCAGTGCACTGCTCTAGTCTAAAGCTATACAGCCGTATAGATTATTTCGGGGCCCACACCGGGTTCCGCTGCTTGAAAGAGAGTCAGTCATGTACACCGCAGCGCAAGCGCTGAAGATCGACTGGGCAAGCATGCCCACCTACAACACGATCATGTCCGTCGCGGCCGGAGCAGGCCTGCTGGCATTGGTCATTTTTGGCCGGGACCTGTTCAGGCTGCGGGACAAAAAGGATGCCACCATCAGCACTGACGGGTGGGCCCTCGCTTTCGGAGTCCTGGGACTCATTTTGTCCGTCACCGGGCTGCACATGACGCTGACCTGGCCGCTGGCCGCGGGCGGCTTCCCCTTTGACAACATCATTTTTGGCGAGACCAGTCTCGGCTTCGGCGTACTGCTGCTGGGCGCGGCCTTATACCTGTGGCGGCGCGGCCTGCAGCTGTCCACTGCCGAGGACGCGATCGCACACGTCGCACAGACGGCCCGCCCGCTGTCCATCTTCATCGGCGGCCTGGGCCTGAGTCTGTTCGGCATTGCCTTTGCCGGCGTCATCTTCCAGCTCTTTGCCGCTCCGCCGCAGGAGCCGATCTCCGGCGCCTTCGCCGCCTACCCCTGGATCGAAGCGACCTTCATGTCCCTCCTGTTCGCCCTTGTCGGTGTGGGCGCCGTCCTGTTCCCCTTCGCCGTGAGCAGGCTCCGCACCACCGGTGCCGCAGCGTCGGGGCTAGTTAAGACCATTGGCGTTGTCTGGTTTCTGAGCGGCCTTGCCTTCCTGCTGTTCGGCGCGCTGAACTACTTCACACACATCGGGCTGATCATCCACACCATGTAAGCCCCGCAATCGAGCACCGAGGCGACGGCGGCCCCGAGCGCAAGCCGGGGGCCGCCGTCGTGCCTTCTCCTCATAAGGGCTGAACCGTGGGACGGTGCCGACCACCTGTCGACAGCGGTGACGGGGGCAGGGACAATGAGGACAGGGAAGGAGCGCGGCATGGGACTCATTCATATCGACCTGTTCACCACCCTCGACGGCGTCGCGCAGGCCCCCGGCGGTCCGGAAGAGGACGCTGAGGGCGGATTCTCGTTTGGCGGCTGGCAGGCGCCGCTCATAGACGAGGTCGTCGGCGAGCAGGTCGACTCCGGGATGGCGGGGATGGATGCGCTGCTGCTTGGGCGCCGGACCTACGACATTTTCGCCGCGTACTGGCCGCATGAGGACGGGGGCATCGCGCAGCTGTTCAACCGCATCCCGAAATACGTAGCCTCGCGCCAGACACCGACGCTTGAGTGGGCCGACTCCACATTGCTCGGTCCCGATGTCGTCGCCGCCGTGCGCGAACTGCGCGACAGACACGAGAACATCCACGTCATCGGCAGTCTCAACTTCGTGCAGACACTGTTGGCCGAGCGCCTTTTCGACCGGCTGACGCTCTGGGTGTATCCGATCCTCCTCGGCGGTGGAAAGAAAGTCTTCGCCGATGGGGTGGTTCCGACGAACCTCAGACTCCTCGAGCCGGTCGTCGCCTCACCGAAGGGTGCGGTGCTGCAGCGCTACGCGCTCGCCGATGGCACGCCTGGCGTCGGCGATATGTCCGCCGGCGACCAGGAGGGCTAAGCCGTTGCCTGCCCCCAGCGCCCTCCCGAGGCAATCAGTCCGGCCGCAGGTCAAGCCGGCTTGTTATATCACTCGGTGATTCGGCAAGCCCCGCTTCGAGGAGCCGGCGGTCGGCACTTATCAGCGGTATTCTTAGCTCCGCAGCCACGGCGGCCCACCCCGCATCGTAGAAGGACAAGCTGTGAAGCTGTGCGAGTTCGGCAGCACGTCGTAGCCAAGCTGTTGTCATGACCAGCGGAGGCCCCAGGATGGCGTGCAGATCGTCAAGTTGGTCGGCGACGTCGTCCGCTGGCCAACGGAGTGAGCGTGTGAGCACGGTGCCTATCTCGTAGGATGCGAGATCCAGCATGTGGGCCTGGAGCGCACCGGCTAAATGTGCCGAGCGGAGGGCCCGGGCCTGTTTGAGCTCGCCTTCGCCTTCGCCATGAAACCACTTGATCAGCACGGACGTGTCGATCAGGAGTTGGATCACCGGTGCGAGTCGCGTTCATTGCGGATGAGGTCTGCCGCTTCAAAGGCTCCTGAGTCCCGAAAGCGAAGTTCCGACCGCGCGATTGCAGCTGCGATTTGCTCGGGTTTACCACGCGCTAGTTCGCGGAGCGCTGCGCTGGCGAGGAGCGCACTACGGCTCGTGGACCGCCGTCATGCCTCAGCATCGAGTCCAGACTGGGCTGGGAACTCAACGTGCCGAGTCAGTCGTCCTGCCAGCGCTCCCGGGAACGGTGTTCGGGTGAAGGTCAGGGTCAAGGTCCGTGGCACCGGCGAGCACATCGAGCAGCGTCCCGAGCTGGGCCCGCTGTTCGGAGGTCAGCGGGGCCAGGATTTCGGCTTCATGGGCCTCGGCGAGCTGGCGCAGCTTCTTCATTACCTTCGCTCCCTCGGCGGTGAGGCGCCCGCCGGGCCGCCGCGCACCTGCCGACCCAGCGCCCTACTTGTCCCTGTCCCCATGGCCTGACTGCTCGCGGATTTCCAATTCCTCGTCGTATTCGCGCAGGTCATTGGCCTGGTCGGCGGCATCACCGTGCCACTCTTCGCCGCTGACCTGGCGCTCGAACTCCTGGGTCGGCTGCGCTTCCCCAAGTGCTTCGACTTTTTCCTCGAACTTCTCCTGCTCGGACTTATCGCTCATCACGTCGCCTCGGCTCTCCTGGGCAAATCTCTCCTGGGCAACTTGTTGTCCACCTCTAAAAACCTGCCCTAAACCACCAGCATAGGCCCGGCAACCGAGGCGGCAAACAGCCAGCCGAGCAGGGCCGCACCAAGGCGTCCGGACGGGGGACTGGCCCATCGGCTAAGGGATGATGGCTGCTTGATCAGTAGCCGGCGGAGGGACCCAGACGCCAGGACCCGGACTGCTGACTGTGGTGATAGTTGGCGCGACGATCACCTCCGCCGGGAAGGGTGAGGAGGGTGCCGCTGGCGGGTGGCGGATCCGTGCCATGGCCTACGCCGTCGGCGCCTACGGAGTCTCCACCCTTTCGAAGCTGGGCCGTCAGGTCCGGTTTGGCGGTACGTCCCGGCTAGGGCGATCCGGCAAGCTAGCGCGCTTTGGTCATGCTCAGCGGCCAGCCGTGCTTCTCATACTCCTGCACGCCCTGGCCAGGCACGCCTGGGCAGCCATAAGGTCGATGCCAAGACGCAGGCTGAACACGTGCGGTCAGTGGCCGTCGAACGACTTGGGAAGGTCCTCTGCTACCTTTCGCCGGCGCTCCTGCGCGAAGTTGGTGAGGCGCTGCACCTGCAGCTGCAGCTGTAGCAGCAGGCTGATGAAGACTTTCTGATCGTGCCCGGGTTGTAGATAGGCGGGAAGTACTCTCTACCGCACCCACTTTTCGATGTGGTCGAGGTCGTCGAGCCTTCGGATGACGGCTGATCGGGCGCCGAAGGCTTTGGCCAGCAGGGAGAAATCGGCCTCGTCGATCATCATCACGTTCTGATCCAGGCCCTGGGAGCCGTACTGGTGGACTTCGGCGCCGTAGGCGGCGTCGTTGAAGACCAGGACGATGGCAGGCCCAGGCCGATGGACTGGAAGGCGGTGCCGACCAGGGTGATGCCCAAGCCGCGTTACAGGCGCGCCAGCCGCGCCCGGGCAAAGCTGTACAGGCCGTAGGCAATCAGCCCGATGCCGACCGCGGTGAGGATGGTTTGCCCGAACGGCAGCGCCGCGAGGGATTTGAGGGCCCCGTCCAGGCCGGAGGCGCCGTGGGGATCCAGCTTCACCGCGGCGACGGCCAGCAGGACGCCGACGGCGACGATCGCGACGCCCTTGGCCACGTACCCGAACACGCCGAGTACCAGCAGCGGTTTTTGCGCGAGTCCGTCGGGAATAGTGATGTCCTGGCGGAATTTTTGCCGCACCCCTTTGGTGAAGAAATATCCGCCGATGCCCGCGGTGACCAGCGCTGCCAGCAGGAGCAGGAGAACGCCACCGGGAAGGTTAAGGAGTGTGCCACTGGCGTCCCGGGCGGACCTTTTGGCGTCCGTGGAGCCGCCGAGCGCGAAGGTCAGTGCGGTGGCGCCCAGGCCAAAGTAGGCAATGGCCTTGCCCAGCGAGACCAGGCTGCGGATCCAGCGCTTCTTGGAGGATGAGCCGATTCCCAGCAGGGCCTGGATGCTGAGCCAGCTGCCCAGGGCGGCAAAGCCGGCGACCGTGGCCCACAGTGCGGCCCGGCCGCCGGGGAGCTGGGCAAGCTGGGCGAGGGCCCCGGACTGGTCGGCTTCGCCTGCCTGGTGCAGGGCGACCCGGATGGCCAGGTACCCCAAAAGCAGATGCAGCAGCCCGCTCGCCGCGAAGCCGGCACGGGCAGTGATGGTGAGAAACCTGCTGTTTCCGGCTTCCCGGGCCGCTCGGCGGGCCTTTCCTTGTACGGTCATGTCTTCCTCAGGTGCCGTGGATCTGCGGTTGCGAAAGTTCTCCCCTGACCCGCTCGCCCGGGATTCGAACCGTCCGCTTCGTGTCAATCGCCATCACGGTGCCGAGAACCACCATGGACAGGGCCATCGAGGCCGTGGTGTCGCTGATCCAGTGGTAGCCCAGGTACAGCCGGCTGGCCACCTGGACCAGGATGCCGACGACGGCCAGGGCGACGGCGGCAGCGGTGAACCGCGTGCTTTGGCGCCGGCTGGCGACCAGGAAGGCGAGCACCAGGAGGAAGTCGGAGGTGCCCAGGACATGGCCGGAGGGAAAGGAAAAGGTATGGTCCGCGCCGAAGAGCATCAGTGCAACGGGCGGCCGGGGATGCTGCACCAGGGGAGCAATGATCTGCGCAAGGATAACGCCGGAGAGCATCGCGGCGGCCAGCAGTAGGGGACGCCAGGCGTGTCGGGCGAGGACGGTCCAGCCGACCGTGACGAGAAGGACGATGACCGGAAGGGCCACGGGTCCGAAAATGATGGCCAGGGCGATCATGAATCCGGTCATGCTGGCAGAGCGCTGGGCGTCAAACCACGTCTCCACCGGCTGGTCCAACTGTTCGAACCCCGAATGGGTCAGGACGGCGGCCAGCAGAAGGATGAACGAGACCAGTCCGACGGCGATCAGCAGGACCGAGGCGGCATACAATCGCCGGCGGGACGCCGCTGGCAGGTAACGCTCCTCCACGATGAACTTCTGGTGCCAGGCGGAGTGTTTCCGCTCATTTGCTGGGCTGCCACGTGTCATGCCGGTTTTCCGCCTTGCCGTTGGGGGTACGGATTTGAAGCCTAGCTGAAGGACTGTTGGACTTCGGCCACCGGCAGTAATGTCGGTGCATGAACGCCTCCTCCGCTGCGCTGCTGGCTCTGCCGGCATTGGCCGCGCTCTGGCTGGTGCTGGCCATCACGGGACGGGCTCGACGACGGACGCTTCGGGCGCGCGCGGAGCTGCACGCCGCGCTGACCGCGAAGAAAAGGGAAGCCGAGAGGCTTGCTGCCGCGGACCCAGTTGCGCAGGGCCCCGCCAGCGGGAGCCCTGCCGCCTCGACGGCCGGGGCGGCGCCCGAACTGCACGTGCAGGTGCTGGCGGAGGACACCCTTGAAACCCTCAGCATCCGGGTGATGCAGGAGTATGAGGAGCACGGCTTGCTGCTGGGCGTGACCGAAGCCCGCCAGCTGGCTGAAATCGCCCTCGCAAAGCGGGACGGGCGGGCCGGTTGACCCGGCCAACCGGCCCATCCCACCCGGCTCGGACGCCGTCGTCGTAAGAAAACGGGCCATACCGGTAAACTGGACCTGACAGCCGCACGTCTGGCCGTCAAAAAGCTTAGCCCGCGGCCCTAGCCGCCCGGCCCCAAGCCTGCTGGTTTTGCCGCACCGAAAGGTCCGGGCCATCCCAGCGGGCTTTCCCCCGACCGAAAGAGAATTGTTGAAGCAGCCCGAGCAGATTACGTCCATCCCGCCCAAACTTGCGAAGGGTGCCATGCGGGTGACTGCGCTTGGCGGGCTGGGGGAAATCGGCCGCAACATGACCGTCTTCGAATTCGGCGGCAAGCTGCTGATTGTCGACTGCGGCGTGCTCTTCCCCGAGGAGCACCAGCCCGGCGTCGACGTCATCCTGCCCGACTTCACCTCCATCCGGGACCGGCTCCACGACGTCGTCGCCCTGGTCCTCACGCACGGGCATGAGGACCACATCGGCGGGGTCCCCTACCTGCTGCGCGAACGCCGCGACATTCCCGTGGTCGGGTCCAAGCTGACGCTGGCGTTCGTGAAGGCCAAGCTTAAGGAGCACGGCATCAGCCCGAAGATGGTGCAGGTGAAGGAGGGCAGCCAGCAGAAGTTCGGCCCGTTCGACACCGAATTCTTCGCCGTGAACCACTCGATCCCGGATGGGCTGGCCGTGGCCATCAAGACCGGCGCCGGCACCGCGCTGCACACCGGCGACTTCAAGATGGACCAGTTCCCGCTGGACGGGCGCATCACGGACCTGGCCGGCTTCGCGCGGCTGGGCAAGGAGGGCGTGGACCTGTTCCTGACGGACTCCACGAACGCCGAGGTCCCCGGATTCACCATTTCCGAGGAGGACCTGGCGCCGGCCATCGACACCGTCTTCCGCACCTCCAAGAAGCGCATCATTGTCTCCAGCTTCGCCAGCCACGTGCACCGGATCCAGCAGGTCATGGACGCCGCGCACCGGCACGGCCGCAAAGTCGCCTTCGTGGGCCGTTCCATGGTCCGCAACATGGGCATCGCCCGCGAACTGGGCTACCTGACCATCCCGCGCGGCATCCTGGTGGACTTCAAGGCGGCGCAGAACATGCCCGACGCCAAGGTGGTGCTCATCTGCACCGGATCCCAGGGCGAGCCGATGGCGGCGCTGTCCCGGATCGCGAACCGCGAGCACGAGATCGAGGTGGGGGAGGGAGACACCGTACTTTTGGCCAGCTCGCTGATCCCTGGCAACGAGAGCGCCATCTACCGGCTGATCAATGCGCTGACCAAGCTGGGCGCCAACGTGGTGCACAAGGGCAATGCCAAGGTCCATGTCTCCGGCCATGCCAGCGCCGGCGAGCTCGCGTACTGCTACAACGTGATCAAACCCCGCAACGTGATGCCGGTGCACGGCGAGTTCCGGCACCTGATTGCCAACGGGGACATCGCCATCAGGACCGGCGTGGACCCCAAACGCGTGATCATCGGCGAGGACGGCACCACCGTGGACCTGCAGAACGGTATTGCCGCCATCTCCGGCAAGGTTGACGCCGGCTTCGTCTTCGTGGACGGGCAGACCGTGGGCGGGGCCACCGAGGAAACACTGGAGGACCGGCGCCGGCTGGGCGAGGAGGGCCTCATTACCGTGCTGGCCATTGTCGATCCTGACACCGCACGCCTGGCGGAGGACCCGGAGTTCTTTGTCCGGGGCTTTGTGCACGAGCCGGATAACTTCACCGCCGCGGTCCAGGCCGTGGAGAAGGCGCTAAGCACGCTGCCGCGCAAGCACACGGTGCCGCAGGTGGAATCGCTGATCGAGACGACCGTGGAGCGCTGGATGCAGCGCACCTACCGCCGCAAGCCCGTTGTCACGGCCATCGTGGTGGACGCGTAAGACACCGCTCCTTCTTAATCGTCGGGCTTGATCGTCGGGCTTAATCGTTGGGGTTTTCGTTGCAGCGGGCGACTCTATATGTTTTCCAAGGGGCGATTGCAGTGCAGGCAGTGATTGCATTGAATGCAATGCAAGCGCCCTTTTTGGAAGGTTGTCCCTAACCTCCGAGAGGATCTTTCATGGCAAACAAGCTCGCCGTTCTGGACGACTACCAGTGTGTTGCCGCCCGCTTCGCGCCCTGGCAGGAGCTTGAGGCCCTGGACATCCAGACAACCTTCTTTGCCGAGCACCTCCCAGGCGAGGACGCCGTCGTCGACCGCCTCCGGGACTTCGAGATCATCGTCGCGATGCGCGAACGGACGCCGTTTCCCCGGAGCGTCCTGGAGCGCCTGCCCGCACTGAAGCTGCTGGTCACCACGGGAATGCGCAATGCCGCCATCGACCTGGACGCCGCCCGGGACCTGGGCATCACCGTCAGCGGCACCGCCGGATCAGCCGGCGCCGCGGCGGAACTGAGCTGGGCGCTGCTGATGGCCACGGTCCGCGGAATCCCGGCGCAGGATGCCGCGCTCCGGGCCGGCGGCTGGCAGCTGGCGCCGGGCATAGAGCTGGCCGGGCGCACGCTGGGGATCTTGGGTCTGGGCCGGATAGGCTCGGCCATGGCCGTCTACGCGCACGCCTTCGGGATGGACGTCGTGGCGTGGAGCCCGCACATGACGGGCGAGCGGGCGGCGGAGGCCGGCGTGCAGGCCGTGGAGCGGGCCGAACTGTTCGACCGGGCGGACATTGCCAGCGTCCATCTGCGGCTCTCCGACGAATACCGCGGCATCGTCGGCATGGACGAACTGCGCCGGCTGGGCCCGCACGGCTACCTGATCAACACCGCCCGCGGCCCGCTGGTGGACGAAGCGGCGCTGGTTGCCGCGCTGGAGCAGGGGCTGATCGCCGGCGCGGGCCTGGATGTCTATGACCAGGAGCCGCTGCCGCCCGGATCTGCCCTGCTGCAGGCGCCGCGCACCGTGCTCACCCCGCACATCGGCTACGTCACCGAGGAGGCCTACCGCGTCTTCTACGGCGAGGCGTACGACGACGTCCGGGCCTGGGCGGCCGGCTCGCCGCTGCGCGTGCTCACCTGAGGGCCGCTCTCCCCGCCCTATTGCCAGGTTTCGATGACGGCCGTATGGTCGGGGCTTGTTCATCTCCGGAACCTGCGGGTAAAGCGGGCCGTTCTACCTGCGGGCCGCACTGATCGGGTCCCGCACACCGAGCGAAGGAATCTGCCATGACCGGACGCACCATCGTGATCACCGGAGCCAGCGACGGGATCGGCGCCGCCGCGGCGCGTGCCCTGGCGGCGGCAGGCGAGCAGGTCGTCGTCGTCGGCCGTTCCGCTCAGAAAACCCAGGCCGTGGCACAGGAACTGGGGGCGGACCATTTCGTGGCCGATTTCGCCCGGCTGCAGGAGGTCCGGGAGCTGGCCGCGGCGCTGCGGGAGAAGTATCCGCGGATCGACGTGCTGGCGAACAACGCGGGCGGCATCATGGGCCGCCGTGAGCTGACCGAGGACGGGCACGAGCGCACCTTCCAGGTGAACCATCTGGCGCCGTTCCTGCTCACCACCGCGCTGCTGGATGTCCTCACGGCCAGCCGGGCGAGCGTCATCAACACCTCCAGCATGGCCAACCGGTACGGCCGGATCCACCTGGCGGACCTGGAGACGGTACACCGCTATTCGGCCAACCGGGCCTATGGCGCCAGCAAGCTGGCCAATATCCTCTTCACCCGCGAGCTGCACCGCCGGTACGCAGCGGAGGGGATTGCGACGGCGGCCTTCCACCCGGGCGGGGTAGCCAGCAACTTCGGCGCCGAGTCCTCACCGCTGGTCCGGTTCGCGTACAACCCGCTGTTCCGGCGCTTCATGGTCACCCCCGAACAGGGCGCGGACACACTGGTCTGGCTCGCCACCTCGGCGCCCGGGCCGGACTGGATGTCCGGCGGCTACTACTGGCGCCGCCGGATAGCCAAGGCGAACCCTCAGGCGGACGACGACGGTCTGGCGCGGGAATTCTGGGAGCGCAGCGCGGCGATGGTCGCCGGATAGGTCTCCGGATCGAACTGGCCGGCGCGGGGGCGCCATGGTCAGCGGTCTGATCCATAGGCAGCTGCCTTATCTATTGCCTGGGTAGGCCTGTGATTCCTGGCGGCGATTGCAATGCATGCAGTGATGGCAGTGTATGCAGTGCCATCACCTTCGGGCCGCGACTTCCCCCTGAAAACGGTTCCCCTGCAACAGGCAAGCGCCCCGGCTATCTGAGCCCGTCCGCCGGTGCCCCGACCACAGGAATCAGCGGCCCAAGGACGGCGGCTGAACCGTTACCCAACAGAGTCCAAAAATCCGCTCCGGACCGTTGACTCCCAATGTGTGGCATGTCATATTTTACTGTTGTAAGGGGCCTGTTCGTGACGCCGCTTACAACGGAAGGGTTGCCGGTACGGCATCCTCGACATGTTGTCACCGTCAAAGGAGAGGCCGACAATGAAACTCAGAATCCCCAAAGCCGTCTATGCGGGCGTGGTCGCGGCAACCCTGCTGGCCAGCACCGGATGTAGCGGAATCCTTAGCAACTCCGGATCCAGCGCCAGCTCCGATTCCGGGCCCATCAAGCTTGCGGCCGTGATTCCCACCTCTGGTTCCAGCGCTCCCACCGGAGTGTACATGAAGAACGGCATGCAGCTGGCGGTCGATGAGATCAACGCGAAGGGTGGCGTCCTGAACGGGCGCAAGCTGCAGCTCGACGTCGAGGACGGGGCCTGCGACCCCACCCAGGCCGCCGCGGCGGCCAATAAGGCGGTCTCCAACGGCGCGATGGTTTCAGTGGGCGGATACTGCTCCGGCGCCACGCTGCCGACCCTGCCGATCTTCGCCAAGGCCGACATCCCGATGATCATTCCGGCCGCGAACTCGCAGGACCTGGTCAACCAGAAGCTCTCCAATGTGTTCCTGATCAACGGCACCGGCGTCCAGCAGGCCGCCGCGGCGCTGGCATACATGAAAAAGGACGGTGTGAAGTCCGTGGCACTGGTGGATGACAACACCAGCTACTCCAAGGACATCACGACCGAGACCAAGAAGGATGTGGAGTCCGACGGCGGCGTGAAGGTGGCGCTGGCCACGTCCGTCACGGCAGGGGAGAGCGACTACTCCTCGGTGGTGCACGACATCATGGGGGCGAACCCGGACATGCTGTACTGGACGGGCTACTACCAGGAGGGTGGCCTGATCATCAACCAGCTCAAGGCCGCCGGTTACAAGGGCAAGATCATGGTCGCGGACGGCAGCGTTGACCCGTCGCTGATCAAGATCGCCGGTGCGGCGAACGCCGAGGGTGTACTGGCCACGATGACGCAGACCCCGGACACCATCAAGGGTGCCGAGCAGTGGATCTCCGACTACAAGGCCAAGTTCAACTCGGACCCC
>DASYGM010000069.1:0-1812 GCA_035999715.1 Micrococcaceae bacterium
CAGATTCCAGAACCCGACATCCGGCAGAGGCCCCCGCCCCAACACCATCCCCGCGGCCCGGCGCAGTCCGTGCAGCAGGCTATCGCCCAGCGGCACCATGCCGAAGACCAGCATGGCTCCGATCATGGACAGCCCGCCCGCCAGCGCCAGGGCCTGCCACAGCAGGACCGCGTCAAAGGGCGAGCGGGCCGTCCACCGTGCGCGGGACAGCGCCACCGGCACCGGCCACGCCAGTGCAACGGCCAGGGCCAGCAGGAACCAGGAGGTTGCCAGCATCAGGGGTGTCCGGACCTGGCCGGCGGGTTCATCGCGGAGGCTTAGCCGTGGTCGAGGAGTTTACGCAAGGTTTCAGCCTCGCCGTCACTGACTGAACCGATGAACCTGGCCAGCACTGCCTCACGGTCCGGGGCGCTGCCGAGCACCTCGTGCATCAGTTCAGCGGTGTGCTCGGCCCGGGTGGTCACCGCGCGGTAGCGGTGCGGACGGATGTCCCGCTCGCGCTCCACCAGGGACTTCTTCTCCAGCCGGGATAGCACGGTCAGTACTGTGGTGACAGCCAATTCCTTGGCCGCCGCCCCGGAAGCCTGCGTGCCTGCCAGGGCATCCCGGAGGCTGTTCGCCGTGAGTGCCTCGCCACGTTCCCAGAGCAGGTCCATTACCGCTCTTTCGAGTTCACCCAATGTGGCCATCCAGTCCTCCGGTTATCCCATAACGCCTTGTCAGATACTAATGTACCGGTTTTGCCGCAAATGTTCTACACTCAGTAGAAATTGACTTCTACGTGACGTAGAAGTTCCGGCCGCCACCGATAAGGACGCTCATGGAAGCCCTTGACATTGCCCGCTGGCAATTCGGTATCACCACCGTTTACCACTTCCTGATGGTCCCCCTCACATTGGGCCTGGGCATCCTGGTGGCCGTGCTGCAAACGGTCTGGTACCGCACCGGCAAGGAAGCCTTCCTGCGGATGACGAAATTCTGGGGCAAGCTGTTCCTGATCAACTTCATCATGGGAGTGGCCACCGGTCTGGTGCAGGAATTCCAGTTCGGCATGGCCTGGAGCGAGTACAGCCGCTTCGTCGGGGACGTCTTCGGCGCACCCCTGGCGATGGAATCCCTGCTGGCGTTCTTCGTCGAATCCACCTTCCTGGGGCTGTGGATTTTCGGCTGGAAGAAACTGCCGGCGCGGATCCACCTGGCATGCCTGTGGATCGTGATCACCGGCTCGATGCTCAGCGCATACTTCATCATCGTGGCCAATTCCTGGATGCAGCACCCGGTCGGGGTAACGATGGTCGACGGCCGGCCGCGGATGGTGGATGCGTGGGCCGTCTTCACCAACAACACGGCCCTGGTCGCGGTGGCCCACACCATCCCCGGCGCGCTGGCCGTGGCGGGCAGCTTCCTGCTTGGAATCTCCTGGTACCACCTGTGGCGCCGCCGCCGTGACGGGATCGACACGGTCGGCGCCGACGGCCGGGTGGTCGCCGGCGAATCCCCCTCGATCCCGGGCCGGGACCGCACGGACCACCGGGTCTGGCTGATCTCCCTGCGGATCGGTGCTGCCGTTGCCATGGTGGCGTTCGCCGGTACAGCCATCACCGGGGACATGGAGGGCAAGCTCATGTTTGTCCAGCAACCGATGAAAATGGCGGCCGCGGAGGCCGCCTGCCACGACGGGACCAGCTTCTCAGTGCTCTCCGTCGGAGATCTGAGCGCCAAGGACTGCAGCAACGTCAAGGCCGTGATCGAGGTTCCGGGGCTGCTGTCCTTCCTGGCCCACAACGACTTCAGCACCGATGTCAAGGGCGT
>DASYGM010000096.1:0-14981 GCA_035999715.1 Micrococcaceae bacterium
GATTCGCCGGAGAACGGCAGTCCGACGACGCCGATGATGTCCGCCTCGCTGACGATCTGGGTGACCGGGCCGGTGGCCTTGTTCGGGTCGCCTTCGGTGTCGAACTTCTTGAACGCCACCTGGCAGCCGGGGTTGGCCTGGTTGTGCTGGTTGATGGCCAGCTGGATGCCGTTGAAGATGTTCACGCCCAGCTGGGCGTTGGGGCCCGTTTCGGCACCGGCGTACGCCAGCGTGGTGCTGGCCGGGCAGGTTGCCTTGCCGTCGCCCTTCGGCAGCACGGCGTCGGCCGGCGTGTCGATCTTGGTCAATGCCGGGATGTTCACCTTGCTGGAGCCTCCCGCGGCGGTGTCCGAGGAGGTGCCCGTCCCGGCCTGGTTGGCACAGGAGGACAGCAGCATGCCAACCGTGGCTGCTACCGCCAACGTGGTGACGATTTTCTTTTGGTACATTGTTTGCCTTCCGAGCCGCATTTCGACACGTGCCAGCACCATCGCCGGCACGCTCAATAACGAATATGTTCCCTGAGACTACAGCCAACTTTGTGCGTTGTAACACATTTAGGCGAATAAAGATCAGGTAACGGCTTGAGACTACCGAATTATGCGTCACGGAACGGGGCCATTGCTGTTAAATTCCTGTAAACAAGCCCGGAAAAGTTTTGCCTGCAAAACGCCCCGGAGCAGACGCCGGGGCATGAAAATGCCCGCCCTCCCTTGCGGGACGGCGGGCATTTCGGGAGAATCAGCTAAGCGTCGCCAGCACCTCGTTAAGCTTGGCCGAGGGGCGCATCACGGCCTCCGCAGTCTGCGCATCCGGCCGGTAGTAGCCGCCAATGTTCACTGGCGATCCCTGCACGGCCAGCAACTCACCGACGATCGCGTCCTCATTTGCGGCCAGGGCCTTGGAGACCGCCTCGAAGGAGGCCGCCAGTTCCTGGTCCTTTTCCTGCCGGGCCAGCTCCTGCGCCCAGTACTTGGCCAGGTAGAAGTGGCTGCCGCGGTTGTCCAGCTCACCGACCTTGCGGCGCGGGGACTTGTTCTCCAGCAGGAACGTTCCGGTGGCCCGGTCCAGGGTGTCCGCCAGGATCTGCGCCCGGGCGTTGCCGGTGGAGGTGGCCAGGTGTTCAAAGCTCACTGCCAGGGCCAGGAATTCGCCCAGGCTGTCCCAGCGCAGGTGGTTCTCCTTGAGCAGCTGCTGGACATGCTTGGGGGCGGAACCGCCGGCACCTGTCTCGAACAGTCCGCCGCCGTTCATCAGCGGGACCACGGAAAGCATCTTGGCGCTGGTACCCAGCTCCAGGATGGGGAACAGGTCCGTCAGGTAGTCGCGGAGCACGTTGCCGGTCACCGAGATGGTGTCCTGGCCCTGGCGCAGGCGCTTGAGCGTAAACGCGGTGGCCTCCTCGGGGGACATGATCTCGATCTGCAGGCCGTCGGTGTCGTGGTCTTTCAGGTACTCCCTGACCTTGGCAATCAGGTTCGCGTCGTGGGCACGGCCCGCGTCCAGCCAGAAGACGGCAGGGGTGGCGGAGGCGCGGGCGCGGGTGACGGCCAGTTTGACCCAGTCCCGGATCGGCAGGTCCTTGGTCTGGCAGGCACGCCAGATGTCCCCGGGCGCCACCTGGTTCTCGATCAGCACTGCGCCGGTTTCGTCTACGACCTGGACCTGGCCTGCGGTCCGGATTTCAAAGGTTTTGTCATGGCTGCCGTATTCCTCGGCGGCCTGGGCCATCAGGCCGACATTCGGAACGGTGCCCATGGTCGTCGGGTCGAAGGCCCCATTGGCGCGGCAGTCATCAATGACCACCTGGTAGACACCGGCATAGGAGCTGTCCGGGATGACGGCCAGGGTATCGGCTTCCTTGCCGTCCGGACCCCACATGTGGCCGGAGGTACGGATCATGGCCGGCATGGAGGCGTCCACGATGATGTCACTGGGGACATTCAGGCTCGTAATTCCCCTGTCCGAGTCGACCATCGCCAGCGCCGGCCCCTCCGCCAGGCCCGTCTTAATCGCGGCCTCGACCCCGGTCCGGACGTCCTCCGGCAGCTCGCCCAACCCATTGAGGATGGAGGCCAGGCCGTTGTTCGGGCTCAGGCCGGCCGCCGCCAGCTGGTCGCCGTAGGTGTCGAACAGCTCACCGAAGTAGGCCTTCACCACGTGGCCGAAGATGATCGGATCGGAGACCTTCATCATGGTGGCCTTCAGGTGCGCGGAGAAGAGGATGCCCTCCTCTTTGGCCCGGGCCACCTGCGCGGCAAGGAAGGCATCCAGGGCGGCCGCGCTCATGACGGTTCCGTCCACGACCTCCCCGGCCAGCACCGGAAAGGAGTCCTTGAGGACTTCGACAGTGCCGTCTTCGTGCACCAGCTGGATCTTCACCGTGCCATCGGCGGCGATCACCGTGGACTTCTCGTTGGAGCGGAAATCACCGGACTCCATATGCGCCACGTTCGTCTTGGACTCCGGACTCCAGGCGCCCATGGTGTGCGGATTGGCGCGGGCGTAGTTCTTCACCGACAGCGGGGCGCGCCGGTCCGAATTGCCTTCCCGCAGCACGGGGTTGACGGCCGAGCCCTTGATCCGGTCGTACCGCGCGCGGACGTCCTTCTGCTCATCCGTGGTGGGGTTGTCCGGGTAGTCCGGCAACGCGTAACCCTGGCCCTGGAGTTCGGCGATGGCTGCCTTCAGCTGCGGGATGGAGGCGCTGATGTTGGGCAGCTTGATGATGTTGGCCTCCGGTGTCCTGGCCAGGGCGCCCAGCTCGGCCAGGGCGTCAGGGATGCGCTGCTCCTCGGTCAGGTAGTCGCCGAACACGGCGATGATACGGCCGGCCAGGGATATGTCCCGGGTCTCCACCTCCACACCGGCGGTCGAGGCGAAGGCCTGGATGATGGGCAGGAACGAATACGTGGCCAGCATCGGGGCTTCATCGGTATGCGTATAGATAATTTTGGCCATGGGCGGCGCGTCTCCTACGGGTTCTACTGATATCTGGACATTCGGCGGCAGCTCAACTTTTCAAGCTACCGGCAAAGCTGCTAATGAAACTGCTAGTGGAAGAAATGGCGGGATCCGGTGAGGTACATGGTCAGCCCGGCGGTCTGTGCCGCCGTAATGACTTCCTCGTCCCGCATGGATCCTCCCGGCTGGATGACGGCGCGCACACCGGCGTCGATGAGCAGCTGCAGTCCGTCCGGGAACGGGAAGAACGCGTCGGAGGCCGCCACAGCCCCGCGGGCGCGTTCCAGAGGGCTCCCGTCCGGCCCCAGGGCCAGGCTGTTGGCCCGTTCAATGGCCAGCTGGCAGGAATCCACCCGGTTCACCTGGCCCATCCCGACCCCCACGGAGGCGCCGTGGTTGGCCAGCAGGATGGCGTTGGATTTCACCCCGCGGATGGCTTTCCAGGCGAATTGCAGATCCGCCATGGTCTGCGCATCGGCGGCCTCGCCGGAGACCAGCTGCCAGGAGCGCGGGTTGTCCCCCTCGGCATTTACATGGTCGCTGGCCTGCACCAGCATCCCGCCGGAGACCTGCTTGAACTCCATGGACGGCGCTTCATAGCCATCCGGCAGCGTCAGCAGGCGGATGTCCGCACGCTTTTGCAGCCGCTCCAACGCATCCGCGTCAAAGGAGGGGGCGATGATGACTTCGGTGAAAACACCCTTCAGCCCGGCCGCCATTTCATAGCTGACCGGACGGTTGCAGGCGATCACGCCGCCATACGCAGAGCCCGGATCGCACGCATGCGCCTTGGCATGCGCCTCGGCCACCGGATCGGCGGCATCCGGATCCGCGACGGCGATCCCGCACGGGTTCGCGTGCTTGACGACGGCGACTGCCGGTTCGCTGAAATCGAAGGCCATCCGCAGCGCGGCGTCCGCATCCACGTAGTTGTTGTAGCTCATCGGCTTGCCGTGCAGCTGGTCCGCCTGCGCAATCCCGGGCACGGCCGCCTTGTCCACATACAGCGCGGCCGGCTGGTGCGGGTTTTCGCCGTAGCGCAGCACCTCGGAGCGCTCCAGCGCCACGCCCGCGTACGCAGGCCAGCGTTCGCCGTCGTCGTTCAGCTCCTTCGCCGTCCACGCGGCCACCGCATTGTCATACGACGCGGTGTGCGCGAAGGCCAGCGAGGCCAGCCGGCGGCGCTGGGCCAGGGCGAAGCCGCCCTGCTGGGCCGCGGCCACCACCTCCGGGTAGCTGGCCGGGTCGACGACGACGGCCACCGAGGCATGGTTCTTCGCGGCCGCGCGGACCATCGACGGCCCGCCGATGTCGATCTGCTCCACAACCTCTTCGTTGGGCGCACCTGAGGCCACGGTCTCGGCAAACGGGTAGAGGTTGACCACCACCAGGTCAAAGGGTTCAATGTCCAGCTCCTTGAGCTGGGCCACATGCTCGGGGAGCCGGCGGTCCGCCAGAATGCCGCCGTGGATGCGCGGGTGCAGCGTCTTGACGCGGCCATCGAGCATTTCCGGGGATCCCGTGACCTCCTCCACGCCTGTGACAGGGATATCCGCGGCGGCGATCCGGGCCGCCGTCGAGCCGGTGGAAACGATGCGGACACCGGCGGCATGCAGTCCCGCCGCCAGCTCCTCCAGCCCGGTCTTGTCGTACACCGAGATCAGGGCCCGGCGGATGGGAACGCGGTCAAGTGGCGTGCTGCTCACGAAGCTTCTCCAAAGAATGGTCCAAGAGGGGGACGCCTCAAGTTTATGTCAGGAAGGCACAGCTGAAGGCCTCCGCGGTCCGCAGGCTCTGGATAGGCTGTCCCCATGACTGAGACGGACAGCATGGCCGCGCCCCTCACCGACCACCAGCTGCGGCGGCTGGTGAACCGGGTGATCTGGCCCGGCTTCGTCGGCACCACCGTGCCGGCTTGGCTGGCGGCTGCGCTGGATGAGGGGCTGGCGGGAGCGGTCTACTTCCGGCATAACATCGACCCGGATTCCCCCGGCCAGGTCGTCGCACTGTCGGCGGCCATCAGGGCCGCCAACCCGGACGCGGTGATCGGCGCGGATGAGGAGGGCGGCAACGTGACCCGGTTGCAGGCGCGGGACGGCTCCTCGGTGCCCGGGGCAGCGGTGCTGGGGAGGCTCGACGACGTCGCCCTCACCCAGGCGGCCGGCGCGGCCATTGGCCGGATGTGCCGGGGCGCGGGCATCAACCTGGTGATCGGGCCGGTGGCCGACGTTAATACGAATCCGCGCAACCCCGTGATAGGCGTGCGTTCCTTCGGTTCCGATACCGCGCTGGTTTCCCGCCACGCCGCGGCCATGGTGCGCGGCATCCAGGCCGCGGGCGTAGGCGCCTGCGCTAAACACTTCCCCGGCCATGGCGATACCGTCTCCGATTCGCACCTGTCCCTGCCTCGCCTGGAGCTGGGCCTGGCCCAGCTGGAACGCGACCATGTGCCACCGTTCCGGGCCGCGGTGGGGGCCGGTGTAAGCGCCGTGATGACGGCGCATATAGTGATTCCGGACTTGGGTGAGGCACCGGCCACCCTCAATCCCGCCGCCGGGGCGCTGCTGCGCGGACTGGGCTTTGACGGCCTGCTGATCACCGATGCACTGGACATGGCGGCGGTGCGCACCACCGTCGGCCCGGGAGCCGGAGCGGTGCAGGCGCTGCTGGCCGGAGCGGATCTGCTGTGCGTGGGCAATCCGGAGAATTCGTACAGCGGCGGCGGCACCGATGAAGGCGCCTACCTTGAGGTCCGCGACGCCTTGCTGGGCGCGGTGGCCGACGCGGTGCTGCCACTGGAGGTGCTCCGGCGCGCCGGGGGCAGGGTTGCAGCGTTTGCGGCCTGGGTCCGGCAGCAGGAAACCAGCGCTTCCGGGGACGCCGGGGACGGGGACGCCGCCGCCCGGAACGGAACCGCCGATCCCGCCGGGTGGAGCGAGGATGGTTTCGCCCTGGCCGCCCGGCGGGCGTGCGACGTGGTTGAGGTAGCGGGCCCGGCCCTGCTGCCAGCCGGCACCGGCAGCGTCGTGGTCCTGGACGCCCGGACCGACACGAACATGGCCGCAGGTCCTGCCGTCAACTACTTCGCCGCGGCGTTGGCCCAGGACATGGCGGTCCGAACCGTAACCCCGGCCGAGCTGTCCGCGGAGCCCTCCAGCCAGCACGCAGCCGACGCACCGGAAGGGCTCCTGGTGCTGGTCGATTCGCTCGCCGATCCCCGGCAGTGGGACGCCATGCAGGCGGTGGCCCGGACAACACCTTCTGCGGTGTGCATCAATGCCGGACTCGGCACCCACTCGCTGGACCTGCCCGGCGTCCCACCCCTGACGATTATCAACTGCTACGGATCCTCGCGGGTCACAGCCCGGGCGGTCGCGTCGATACTGACCCGGCAGGGGGTTCCGGCGGCAGACAGCGGCGCCGAGGGGTCGCTTCGCGCCGAACTTGCGACACTGGCGACGGAGTCCTCCAATGAGCGTTTCAGTGACCTCGCCGCACTGGAGACGATTGAACTGGTAAAGGGGATGAACGGGGAGGATGCCACCGTTCCGGCAGCCATCGCAGGGGCCGCGCCGGCGATCGCGGAAGTGATTGACGGCGTTGCCGAGCGCATGAGCCGCGGTGGCCGGCTGATCTATGTTGGCGCCGGAACGCCGGGCCGGCTGGGAATCCTGGATGCCAGTGAGTGTCCGCCTACCTTCGGCGTTGATCCATCCAGGGTCGTGGGAGTCATTGCCGGCGGAAGCATGGCCATCCAGTCGGCCGTGGAGAACGCGGAGGACGATGTGGCCGCGGGGGCAGTGGATATGGCGGCCCTGGGTCTGTCCGCCACCGACAGTGTGATCGGCATCTCCGCCTCCGGACGCACCCCCTATGTTCTCGCCGCCCTGCAGGCGGCAGCGTCCGCCGGCGCCCTGACGGTCGGCTTCGCCTGCAACAGCGGTTCTCCTGTGGGACGTGCAGCAGAGATTGCACTGGAGATTGAGGTTGGACCGGAATTCCTAGCCGGATCCACCCGGCTAAAGGCCGGTACAGCCCAGAAGCTGGTCCTGAACATGCTTAGCACCATTGTGATGGTCCGGCTGGGAAAGACGTACCGGAATTTGATGGTGGACCTGCGTGCGACAAACGAGAAGCTGCGTGCGCGCAGCGAACGTACCGTCATGCGCGCTACCGGGGTCGACGCCCTGACGTCCGCAGCGGTACTGGAATCTGCGGCAGGATCGGTGAAGGTGGCGATTCTGGTGATTATGACGGGGTTGTCCGTGGAGCAGGCCACTGCGCTGCTGCAACGGCATGGCGGCCATCTTGACGCCGCAATCGGGAGCGACTGACTACAGCGTCACCGGCGTGGAAGCCGTTGCCGTTCCGCCCCCTGGTCCACGGCCAGCCGGGCCAAGACCTTGATCAGCAGCTCCCGCTCGGCCACCTTGATCCGCTCATGCAGGGTCTCCTCGGTATCGCCGTCCTGCACCGCGACAGGAGTCTGCGCGATGATCGGGCCGGTGTCCATGCCTGCATCGGCGAAGTGAACGGTGCAGCCGGAGACCTTGACGCCGTAGGCAAGGGCATCGCGGACGCCGTGGGCACCGGGAAAGGACGGCAGCAGCGCGGGATGTGTGTTGATGTAGCGTCCGGGGAAGGCCTCGATGAAGTCAGGTGCCACTATTCGCATGAATCCGGAGGACACCACATAGTCCGGCTCGTAGTCGGAGACCGCCGCAAGCAGCGCCGCATCCCAGTCCGCCCTGCTCTCGAAGTCCTTGAAGCTGACCACAAAGGTCTCCAGCCCCGCGGCGGACGAGCGTTCTATCCCCTGGGTGTCTGGCCGGTCCGCGCCTACTGCTGCGATTTCCACCGGCAGGTCTCCGGCGGCGATGGCGTCGATCACCGCCTGGAGATTGGAGCCGGTGCCGGAAACCAATACAACGATGCGCATTCCACAACTTTAGGCGACGCCCGGAGCCACCCCTATTCGAGTTCGGGCTCCAACTCGGCTTCGGCCTCCGGGCCCTGCTCGCTTTCCAACTCTGGCAGGAGCGGCTGGCGCTCCAGCCAGGGGCCAACAGCGAAGCCGACGACGACGCCGACGGCCACCTCCGCGCCGACCCAGGCCGCCGTCGTCGGGAAGTCCGGACCCAGGTCCGTCAGCCGGCCGATCCCGGCCGATCCATGCGCCAGCCAGGCCAGCGCACCCGCCAGGACTGCGACAGCCGCGCCCACCACGGCTCCCAGAACCAGGGTGGATGCGGAGGCTGTAAACCAGCGGGCCCTGACCTTGATGGAGAGCCATTCGTCGAAGTGGTTTTCCCCTTCGCGCAGGAACCACCAGCCACCCAGCACGCCGCCCAGCACGGGGATAATCATCGCAACGACGCCCCAGGAGAGCTGTCCGGCAGGAAGGGCACCCAGCACCGGGATGGCCGGGACCGGCGCCACCAGGGTTCCCAGCGGCGACACCGACGACCCGACGCCCAGCGCGAACCCGGCACCGGAGGCCCAGGCCAGGGTCCAGATCACCAGGTTGGGCCCGAAGCCCAGCTGGGCCAGGGTCAGCGCGGCGCCGCCCACCGCCCCGCTCTTGAGCCCCTCGTAGACGTCCGCTATGTCTGCCCAATGCGCGACGATGTCCACCGCCAGCAGCACCGCGGACAGGGCCAGGGCCGTGGCCAGGGCAACGAGTCCGGCGCGCAGCGCCGCCCACAGATAAGACCCGGCCCAGCGGGAATGCTGGCTGGTCTTGGCGATCCACTCCGCCGCATCCACGCCGATCAGCCGACCCCAACTGCGCGCCTCGCGGCGGGCACCAATGAGCAGGCCCAGCCCTACCGGGAGCAACGGGATCAGGGCGCCGAGGAGGACATTGGCGCGTGCCTCGGGGATGCTGCACACGAATGCCGTCCCCAGTCCGGCCGCGGCATAAACCGCCAGTGCGCCCAGCAGAGCCTGCCAAAGCTGGTCCGTGTAGGACGCGCGGGCCAAACGCCGGCCGGCGCGCCAGGAGAGCAGGAAAGGGATAAGGATCAGCCCCAGCGGGACCAGGCTGAGCGTGCCGCTCTGGACGGAGGCCGAGCTGGGGCCGTCGTTGAACATCAGGGCCAGGGGCACCCCGTGGATGATCAGCCAGGCCTGTCCCGCCAACTGTGCCAGCGCGTCTGGGGTACGGTTCTGGAAGCCGCCCGCCCACCAGACGGCTACCAGCGGCAGCACCACCAGCACGGCGGAAATAACCGCTGCCTGCGCGGATTCGAAGACCCCCTGCAGCCACAGCGGCATGGGAATTCCTCGTTGGCCCCCTTGGCCGGCTGTCAGTTTCATTGCTTTCAATGGTGCCACGCAGCCGGCGGTGAGGCCGTGAGCAACGCCGACGACGCCGAACCCTGTCCGGGCAAAGCGCACCTTCCACCCGGGGCCTGGAAGTCATGAAGGCGTGCTTTTGGGGTCTATCCGGCGTAAAATTTGTGGTGGAAATGGTCTTGGAACCATTTGGTGCTGCAACCACGGGGCGCCGCGCTCACGCCATTTATGTTGGGCCCGGAAACTTGCGGCTGGCCGCCGCGCATTGAGCTTCCATCAAGTTAACTGGAGCCGCCAATGAGTCAATGCATTTAGGAAAATGAGTCTCAAACTGCCTAGGCAGTAGTCACAAACCGTTGGTGCAGGGAGCCGGGAGTCCTGTCTCGGGACCTGCACCAACCTGCGCCCTCTTTGGGTCTGCGCCATACAGCGAAGGAAGCAGGGCGGGTAGTCACCCGTCCTGCTTCCTTGGGAAGTGCCGTCAGACTAGAGAGCCTGGATGTTAACAGCCTGCGGTCCCTTAGGGCCCTGCTCAACGTCGAAGGAAACCTTCTGGTTCTCTTCGAGGGAGCGGTAGCCGCTGGAGCTGATCGCAGAATAGTGGGCGAAAACGTCCTGGCTGGAGTCGTCCGGGGAGATGAAGCCGAAGCCCTTTTCCGCGTTGAACCACTTGACCGTACCTGTTGCCATTTTTCTTTCCTTCTGAAGATGGAGATTGCGCCCGACTTTCGGGCCTCCAGTTGTAACGGTGTTCTTGCCGCTTCTTCAGAAAAGAGGTGACGCCCATCGGGGTATCGCCGCTAAAACTACAAAATGCGCAACACTACAACTGCCGTCAATTATACATAGGACACCTGGATTCAGGCCCTGCGTCACGGACTTTCAGGCCGCGAAATCCGCCTGTCACGGAGCCGCCCCGCTGCCGAGCATACGCGCCACTTTTTCCTCCAGGGAAGCAACCGTCACATCCGGCAGCACAATCAGACCGTCCAGTTCGCGCCGCGCCCGCCTGTATGCCGTTTGCCGCTCCGCCTGGGTGGCTGCCTCATCGACGGCAATCGTCAGCAGCTGCCGTGCCGTCGCCAGCCGCTGGCGCTCCGGTCCGCTGAAGCTGCTGTCCTTGACCCGCCGGGCCTCCCGCTCGGCCACATCAAACGCAACCTCGTAGCCATTAACGGCAGCCCGGTACGCATCCAGCCTGGTGGATGAATCGATCTGGTCCGCGGTGCCGGGCCGCAACCCGTCGGCTTCGCGCTTTGCGCGGAGGAAGGCCACGGTGAAGGGCTCACGGACATCAGTCATCATCGGATAATCGATCAGCTTGCCAACATCCAACTCATAGTCCAGCCAACGCCGGTTAATCCCATCGTGCAGGGCCATCAGTTGCTCGACATCATCGGCGCGGACGCGTTCCACCTGCTGCGTCTGGTTTTTAATTCTGTACATTTCCAGCCTGCGCTGGTGCCGGCGTTCACTGGCCCGCGACCACGACCTGGCCCAGCCCCCCACGATCCCGCTCAGCGGGAAGACGAGCCACCAGTTATGGCCGATGAAATCGAAGACAGGTTGCACCCCTCCATCGTGTCATTAGGGCAGTTGCACCTCAAGGCGTCCGGGAGCAGGTTCCGGTTTCGCGGCAATGTGTTCGCGGCAATGTGGCAGAATCGAAACGGATGCCCATGGCGAACAGACTGGTTCAGAACAAGCGCGTACCGGCAGGACCCTCAAAGGCCGCGGTGCAGCCCGAGGACGTCCCGGACCCCGACCGGCAAGAGGATAAGCCTGCCCACCGGCGCTCATTGCGCCGCCGTCCCCCGCAGCAGGTTCATCCGGGCCATCAGATCCACGACATCGGGCGTCGGCGTTTCCTCCTCACCGTGGGCACCGCCGCCGCCGTCACCGCCTTCCGGACCAACATCGCCCTTGACTACCAGTTCACCGAAAACACTTCGTTCAAGGTCATCACCCCGGACAACCCGGCCAACGCCGCAGCGGCCCAACAGTTTCCAGGCGCCGCCTGGTATTTACTGGGCGGCTTCGAGGTCTCCAACAGGACCGCCGGCAACAAGCTCGCCGCACTTCAGCCGGCCATGAATGAGAGGGCCCAGGCTTCCTACATCGGTTATTCCAACGAGGGCATCGACGTCGCACAGCTGTATATTGCGATCCAGAACGATGCCTACCAGCGCAAGATCACCACCGCCTACCTGTACGGTGACAGCTTTGGCGGGATGGTGGCCGTCGTCCTGGCGTCGCTGCTGGAACAGAACGGGATCCACGTCAAGATGATTGTCTTTGGGTCCAGCCCCAGTAACGTCGCCGACGTGCTGGACCCGGGAAAGCGCTACATCTCGCTGGCCGGCGCGGTGGTTCCCTATCTGGGAATTGTGGGCAGGCTTGCCGTTGGGGCCTGGAGCGGGCTCGCCAACCCGAACGGCCAGGACATGTATGTTGCGGCCCGGACAGGCATCGCCTCGTCCTTTGACACGGGGCAGAACAGCCTGATCCTAAACACCTCGCAGGCCACCTTCCTGAAGGCGTTCCCGGAGCAGTACGACGGGGGGCTCAGCCCCTCGACCTGCATTGGGCTGATGTACGACCCGGACGATTTCATTGTCAACGCCCCCTTGGCCATCCGTGGCTGGCACGTCCTCTTGCCGCACAACCTTTTCTTCCGGTACGACGTCCCCAACACCGGCCACGCCAGCCCCGAGATCCATCCCGACACCTACCGCTCGGGACTGCGTGTCCTGCAGGACACGCTGGTGCCGCTGCCGTCGCAGCAGCAGCCCCGGACCCGGTATTTCTAGCGGCCGGAAATCTGCGCCAGCAGCTGCTCAAACGGCAGCGACTCCATCTTTTCCTGCTCGTGATCCCTTCGCGCGGCCTTCCTGTCCTCCAGCGGTGTCACGGTGCCCGGTTGTGGCGCGAGTGCGCTGGCCAGCTCCCCTGCGGCCTGGGCAATGCGCACATCGAGCCCACTAAGGCCGGACTCAGCTGCGCCCCAATCCTCCGGAGAGGCGTACACGCCGGTAGCCATAGTCCGGGCGCGAAAATAGCTGAACAACGGACGGACCGCAAAATCAAGCACCAACGAATGCCGCGTGCTGCCGCCGGTGGCGCCAATGAGCACCGGCATGCCGTCCAGCGCCTTTGGATCCAAAAGGTCAAAAAAGGACTTGAACAGGCCGCTGTAGGAGGCACTGAACACCGGGGTAACGGCGATCAGGGCGTCTGCGTCGGTCACCTTGGCGATCGCCTGCGCAAGCTTGGGAGGGGCAAAGCCAGTGACGAGATTGTTGGCAATGTCCACTGCGAAATCACGCAACTCGACCACGTCGAGGTCCACCCCGGTGCCGAGCTCTTCCAACTGCGTCCTCGCCGCCGTCCCCAGCTGGTCCGCCAGCATTCTGGACGAGGACGGGACTCCCAGGCCTGCGGTGATAACCACGATCCTGCGTTGCATTCCTATTGCTCCAATACCATTTACTGCTGTGTCTTCGGCCGGTGCCGGTGGCACTCCCGCGACCCTCGCGGTTACATGCGTTTGCATCTACAGGTGGGAACTGGAAGAGGCTCGGGAATATTCCCGCCGCTGCGCTCCCCGCCTGCTGCCCAAGACGGAACCTAGCATGGGATCTAGAATCTATCCATGGACGCAATCGCGCTAAGCCTCCCCGAGGAGCTGATGCTCCTGGCCCGGCGGGGCAACGACGGCCGGCGCCGGATTGACGACCAGATTCTGAGTGTGGCTATCGCCGGAGCCATCCTTGCGGAACTGGCCGTTCAGGGAACCCTGGAGATACGGGACAAGCATGTGGTGGTCACCGGCGTTGCGCCCACGTCCTATCTGCCGCAGTACCGCCGGATTGCGCAGGAACCGTCTGCCAAGACGCAGCGCTGGGTGACGAGGCTCCAGGACCGGCACAACACCGCCACGCTGTGCCAGTTACTGGTAGACAAAGGCATCCTCACCAAAACGTCCCACACCCACCTGGGCATCTTCACCACCGTTCGCTACCCTGATCTGGATTTGGAGGCCGACGCGCAGATCCACGAGCGGATCCAAAGAACGCTGGACGGCGAGTCAGCGGATGAACGGACGGCGGCGCTGATCGGGCTGACCGACGCTGCCGGCCTTCTGCGCCTGCTCTACCCCACCGCGCCGCACCACCGGGTGCGCGAGATTGTCCAAGGGCAATGGGCACCGCAGGCTGTCAGGTCCACGGTGGAGGCCATGACGGTGGCCACCGAGGCGGCGGTAGCGGCGGTGTCTACCGGCGGGGCAACCTAGGACCGAATTGGCAGACCGAATCAGCGCCGAACAGCGCAGTGCCAACATGTCCCGGATCCGCGGCAAGGACACCAAACCGGAACTGCTGGTCCGCCGACTCCTGCACGGCGCCGGCTACCGGTACCGCCTGCACGGCAGATCCGGATCACTCCGGCTGCCCGGCCGGCCGGACTTGGTCTTCGCCGGGCGGCGCAAGGTCATTTTTATCAACGGTTGTTTCTGGCACAGCCACGATTGCCGGGTCGGCCAGCATGCACCTAAAAGCAATGCCGCGTTTTGGGATGAGAAGCGGCGCCGGACGGTGGAACGCGATGCCGCGCAGCATCTGGCGCTCTGTGAGCAGGGCTGGGAGGTCCTGGTGGTCTGGGAATGCGAGCTGAAGGTGCCGTCGGAACTGGAAAACAGGCTGGTCGGCTTCCTGGAGGCGGCACACCGGACGCAACGGTAGGACGATTGCCCGGTTTTGGGGGCTAAGCGTCCATTTCGGCGCTAAAGTCCTTCCGGCGCGAACGCTGCGGGGCCGGGACGCCTGTGGAAAGCGCGGTCGGCGTGGCGGTCGAGCAAAATCCAGGGCGGCGTCGGCCTAATGCATGCCGAATTGGTATTGCGCGGGCATTTCCTCGCCCGGGCAGACCTCCAGCCAGAGCGCGGCCAGGAAGTTCTCGCCCTCGCGCAGATCCGGGACCTCGATTCCTGTCCGCAGCATCGCGGCGGCTTCCGTCCCATGGCCGGCGCGCGCATGCGCCAGCGCTGTGAAGTAGCGGATACGTCCGACGGCGAGCGTGGACCCGGGCGCGCCGCCCGCCAGCTCCAGGGCTGCCTCGGGTTCCCCGTGCTCCAATTGCAGGGCCATGGCCTCGGCGAGGAGCTGGACGTTTGCACGGTCGCTGGCGCAGGCCCGGGTCAACTCGTCGAGCCCCTCCTGCACCTCCCCCTGCGCCAGCCGGACCAGGCCTAATCCGCGGTGCGCCAGCGCTGCCTCGCCGGTGGAAAGCCGCTCCGCGGTCAACGCCTGCTGGTACAGTTTCCGCGCGCCCGCCAGATCCTGCCGGGCGTGGCGCATCATGCCAAGGTGGAACGCGGCGGCTGCGGAACCGGCAGTAGCGGAACGGGCAGCCCCGCCAGCAACGGCACCGTCCGCGTCAACCGGATCCGAGAAACCGGCCGAGGCGGCGAGGAGTTCTTCCCAATCCGGACCCGCCACGAAGCTGTCGGCCCCGGAAAACCCGCGTCCCGCCAGCAGTTCCGCCCAGGACCGTTGCTCCGGCCCCAGGCTCTGCTCGGGAAAGGGCGTGCCGGTCGGGTCGATCCAGCCCGTCCCGGAGCGCTCACGCCGCAGCCTCTCGAGCGCGCCCCAGCCGCTGCCGGTGAGGACCGGCACGTCGGGCGCCCGGTTGGCCCAGCGCTCGGCGTGGTCCAGGGCGGC
>DASYGM010000106.1:0-3727 GCA_035999715.1 Micrococcaceae bacterium
CCATCGTGATCGGTGGTACGGCGGTCCTGCTGCTCCAGTTTGCAGCCACACACCACCAGTCCCAAGGCCTCGACGGAATTGCCTCACCCGCGGTGTCCGTACCGGCGCTCACCCCGACAGGCGGACCGAGCGGACCGAGCGGACCGGGAACAGCCTCCGGATCAGCAGGAGCCGGTGAACGGGCAGATCCCAATGGGACTGGCGGGACCGGGACGGCGGAGCCATCCGGCGCCGGCGAGGCTACAGTGCTGGTGCACGTCGCCGGTGCCGTGGTGCACCCCGGAATCGTGGAATTGCCGGCCAACAGCCGGGTTTACCAGGCCATCCAGCGCGCCGGAGGACAGGCTCCGGACGCCGCACTGGACGCCGTGAACCTGGCGGCGCCGCTGCAGGACGGCGAACAGTTACTTGTACCGACCCGCCAGCAGGCCGATAACGGGTACGTTGCCGGGCTCCCGGCGGGCACCGGTGAGGGTACCGGGGTCGGGACTGGTTTATCCGGGTCGTCAACGGGCACGACCGGCGTACAGAACGGGACCGTGAAAGCGGGGTCCAGGATCAATCTGAACACGGCTACGGAAGCCGCGCTGACTACGTTGCCGCGCGTGGGACCCGTCTTGGCCCAGCGCATCATCGCCTGGCGGACCGGGCATGGACGGTTCAATTCGGTTCAGGAACTCGACGCCGTCGAAGGTGTGGGACCGAAAATGCTTGAGTCCCTGTTGCCGCTGGTAACGGTATAGGAGGCTGGGCAGATGGACCGCGGGGATGGCTGGCAGCGCTATATCAGGAGCGCAACCGCGGTGAACACGGCTGCGTCTGCTGTGACCAAGAGTGCGCCTGCGGCAAAGAATTCATCCCCGGTGCCTGAAAAGGTGCGGGCGTTGCTCGAGGGCAGTGGCAGCGGTGTAGTCGTGGCCTGGATCCGCGGGCGCCTGGCAGAGCATACGGTCCGGGACAGCGTAGCCCGGAGCGCTCGGCTACCGTTCGGAAGGCGGGTGGACCTCCGGCTGCTGCCGGCAGTACTGGCGGCTTGGGCGGGGGCGTGGTGGGCCACCCGGATAGGGGCCGACGCCGCCCTATCCTCCGGCTCGGTTGCCGCCGGGTTGGGGATCATCCTCACACTGGCCGGAATCAGGGTGGCACCCTCCGCGCTGCTGCCAGCCGTTTGCCTGTTTTGCGTGTCAGGGGTGATGGTGGCAGCCGGAGTTCACGGCATGGAAAGGATTCAGGGTCCGGTGGCGCGGGCGATTGCAGGGTCTTCTATGGTCTCGGCGTTGATCCTGGTGCGCGGAGCACCGCACCGGTTCGGAGCCGGACCGGATATGTCGGAAGCCGACGCTGTCGGCTCGGCCGATGCGACCGGACGTGTGGTGGTGGATGCGGTCCTGGTCGAGGCTGCGGCCGACGGCCAGCGCTTCGGCGCCGCCACCCCCATCGTCGTGCTGGCCGATTCGGGGTGGGCCGAGATCAAGGTGGGCCAATACATTGCCACCGCGGGGCAGCTGAAATCCGCCGAGCCGGGTCAGGATGTCGCGGCCTTTCTTTCGGTGCGCACAGCACCGAGGGTGGTGGGAGCGGACACAGGCTGGAGCCAGCAGGCCGCCCTCCTGAAGGCAGCGTGGAAACGTGCCTGCGGCTGGCTGTGGCCGGATGCGGCGGCGCTGCTTCCAGGCATGGTGACCGGGGACCGGTCCGGCGTGCCTGCGGATCTGGACACCGCAATGAAACGCGTGGGGTTGACCCACCTGACGGCCGTAAGCGGGGCAAACTGTACGCTCATCCTCATCGGGATCATCTCGTTGGCGCGCTGCTTGAGGTCCCCACGCTGGGTTGCAGGCGCGGCAGGGGGAATCGGTCTGTGCGTGTTCGTCGCTGTCGTGGGACCGGATCCCAGCGTCCTGCGGGCTGCGTTGATGGGCCTGATTGGGGTGATGGCCATGCTCTCCGGCAGACCCAAACGCCTTCCGTCCCTGCTGGGTGTAACGGTGGTGCTACTGCTGGTTCTGGATCCCTGGCTGGCCACGAATTACGGATTTGTGCTCTCTGTCCTGGCTACGGTGGGGTTGGTCGTTCTGGGGCACCGGTGCAGCCAGTGGCTGGGACGGTGGCTGCCGCTTTGGCTGGCGCAGGCCATTGCCGTGCCGCTGGCCGCCCAGCTCTTCTGCGCCCCTGTCATCGTCTTGCTGCAACCGCAACTTGGTCTCTACGCCATACCCGCCAACATGGCGGCTGCGCCCGTCGTCGCCCTGGTTACCGTGGTGGGGACGCTGGGCCTGCCGGCACTGTTACTGCCCTGGGCTGTCCCGGCCTTCGTGGCCATCTCGGGGTGCGGAGCAGAATGGGTCGGTGTGATTGCGCGCCTCTTTTCTGGGTTGCCGGGGGCCGCGATCCCTTGGCCGGAGGGCTTCTTCGGTGCCGTGCTAATGGCGGTGCTGTCCGCGGGAAGCATCGCCCTGCTGTGGGCCGGGGTGAACCGGGAGCGGGTGATCGCGAGCGTCGCTACCGTACAGGCACGGCTGCCGGAGCAGCTGCAGCAGCTGGCCGGACTGCCAGTCGCTGCTGCCGTAGCCGTCCTCGGCGGGGGAATCCTTGGCTGGACCCTTGGCGCGGCCGGCTACCTTTAGCTGCTACCTTTAGGCGGCTACCTTTAGCCGGCGACGTTGAGGAAGGCGTGGAGGAGGACAGCAGGTGAAAGCCTCCCTTGGGCTTGGGAATGTCGGCACTGCATGGCAGGGTTGGACTGTGATCCGCACAGTACAGAACGCCCTCTGATGGCCCCGCCCGCAGCAGCTGCCCGCAGCGGTTCACGTGCCGGTGGTGCAACAAACATAGTGAGCTGGCGGGACGTTCCATCGTCCAGCATCGTGCTGGTCCAGGGGCCGGAGGAGTTCATTGCGTCCCGGGCCCTGGGCAACCTTCGCCGCCGGCTGCGCGGGCAAAGCCCCGACCTCGAGGTCACCAAAATGGATGCCTCCGCCTATACAGCGGGGCAGCTGGCGATGACGGCGAGTCCCTCGCTTTTCGGTGAGCCCAAGCTGATCGAGGTCTCGTCGTTGGCCAGCATGTCGGAGGACTTCCTTGCTGATGCCCTGGCCTATATAGGTGCCCCGGAGCCGGACGTCGTCGTCGCCTTTCACCATAGCGGGGGAGTGCGAGGCAAGAAGCTTCTCGACGCGATCAAGGCCAGTGGAGCACCTGTGGTTGAATGCCAGCCGCTGAAAAAGGACGCGGAAAAGGCTGACTTTGTCAGCGCGGAATTCCGTCAGGCGGGGCGGCGGATTGAGCCGCAGGCGGTGCGTTCGCTGATTGCAGCAGTGGGCGCCAGCCTGTCCGAGTTGGCGGCGGCCTGCAGCCAGCTGATCGCCGATACCCCTTCGGGGGACGATTCACGTGCCGTCACGGCGGACCTGGTGGACAAATACTATGGCGGCCGGGTTGAAGCCACTGCCTTTCGGGTTGCCGATGCCGCATTGGCCGGCAACGGTCCCGTAGCGTTGTCCTCGCTGCGTCATGCCCTTGCCACCGGGGTCGACCCGGTGCCGCTGGTCGCCGCGCTGGCCATGAAGGTTCGCACGCTCGCCAAAGTGTACTCGGCCCGCGGGAGTTCGGCGCAGATCGCCAAGGACCTGGGCATGCAGGCGTGGCAGGTGGACGCTGCCCGACGAGATATCGGTGGCTGGACCCCCGAGGCGTTGGTGCGGGCCATCCAGGTTCTCGCGGAGGC
>DASYGM010000186.1:0-2744 GCA_035999715.1 Micrococcaceae bacterium
CCGGACTGTGACCGGAAGGTGTTCAAACTGGAAACCGCTGGACCAGAACGTTTGTTCAGCGCGGGTACTAACTCTAGCATCCTCCGGCCCGGAAGACAAAGCCGAACAGAGCCGCCGGGTGCCTTACGGCGTATCCCCGGCAACACCGTCGGGGCTGCCGACCGCCGAACCTCCTGCGTCTGCCTCCGTGGCGCTGAGACCGTCGCCGAGGACCGCACCGTCGCCGCCGTCGCCGTCGTCGGCTGGGGCCAGGAAAAGCACACCGAGCGGAGGCAGCGCCAGCGTAACCGAGGCCGGCTTGCCGTCATAACCCTCCGCTTCCGCGACCACCATGCCGCCGTTACCCACTCCGGAACCGCCGAATTCGTTGTCGTCCGTATTGAGCACCTCATGCCAGCGGCCAGCCGAGGGCATGCCGACGCGGAAGTCCAGGTGCGGATTTCCGGCGAAGTTCACCAGGCACACCAGCGGCCTGCCGGCCCGGTCACGACGGATGAAGGAGAGCACATTGTGGTCCGCATCGTTGCCGTTGATCCATTCGAATCCGGCGGGGTCATTGTCCAGCTCGAACAGGGCCGGGGTGCTGCGGTACTGCTCGTTGAGCCGACGGACCAGCAACTGCAGGCCGCGATGCGGCGGCATATCGGCCAGCCACCAGTCCAGCCCGTGCTGTTCGCTCCATTCGGCTTCCTGGCCGAATTCGGTTCCCATGAAGATCAGCTGCTTGCCCGGATGCGCCCACTGGTAGGCCAGGAAGGCGCGCAGGTTGGCCAGTTCCTGCCAGCGGTCACCGGGCATTTTGCGCAGCATGGAGCCCTTGCCGTGCACCACCTCGTCATGGCTGATGGGCAGCAGGAAGTTTTCCGTGTAGGCGTAGACCATGGAGAACGTGGCCGTGCCGTGGTGCCAGCGCCGGTTGATCGGATCTTCCGCAATGTAGGCCAGCGAGTCGTGCATCCAGCCCATATTCCATTTCAGCCCGAAGCCCAGGCCCCCGCCGCTGGTCGGGGCGGTGACGCCGGGGAAGGCGGTGGATTCCTCTGCGATGGTCACGATTCCGGGGTACCTCTTGTACGCGGTCGCGTTGACTTCCTGCAGGAAGGAGATCGCCTCGAGGTTTTCCCGGCCGCCAAAGCGGTTCGGGCTCCACTGGCCGGCTTCACGGGAGTAGTCCAGATAGAGCATGGAGGCGACCGCGTCCACGCGGAGCCCGTCTATGTGGAATTCCTCCAGCCAGAAAAGTGCGTTGGCCACCAGGAAGTTGCGCACCTCGCTGCGGCCGAAGTCGAAGATCAGTGTCCCCCAGTCCGGGTGCTCCCCCAACCGCGGATCGGCGTGCTCGTACAGCGGGCCGCCGTCGAATTGCGCCAGGGCCCAGGAATCCTTCGGGAAGTGCGCCGGAACCCAGTCCATGATGACGCCGATGCCGGCCTGGTGCAGGGCATCGACCAGGTGCCGGAACTCGTCCGGATGACCGAACCTGGACGTCGGCGCGTAGTAGGAGGTGACCTGGTAGCCCCAGGACCCGCCGAAGGGGTGTTCGGCCACCGGCATCAGCTCAACATGGCTGAATCCCATCCACCGGACGTACTCCACCAGTTCCGTTGCCAGTTCCTTGTACCCGAGCCCCAGCCGCCAGGACCCGAGGTGCACCTCGTAGACGCTCATCGGCGAGTTATGCGGATCGCGGGCGGCCCTGGCTGCCATCCACTCGGCGTCGCCGAACCGGTAGCTCGATTCGACCACCCGGGAGGCGGTCAGCGGCGGCACTTCGGTGCCGAAGGCCATCGGGTCCGCCTTCTCGAACCAGCCGCCGTGCCGGCCCAGGATTTCGTACTTGTAGCGGGCGCCGGCCGTGACGTCGGGGATGAAGATTTCCCAGATCCCGGACGAGCCCAGGCTGCGCATGGCGTGGTGCCGGGCGTCCCAGTTGTTGAAATCGCCCATGACCCGCACGGCCTGCGCGTTGGGGGCCCAGACGGCAAAGCTGACGCCCGTCACGTTGCCCAGGCCCGAGTGGTAGCGCTGCACGTGCGCGCCCAGCACCGTCCACAGCGTCTCGTGCCGGCCCTCCCCGATCAGGTGCCTGTCCAGCTCGCCGAGCGTGGGCAGGAACCGGTAGGGGTCGTCGGAGGTGATGGTGATGCCGTCCGGGTAGCTGACCTCCAGCCGGTAATCCGGGGCATGGCCGGGGTCTTCCGGTTCCAGCACGGCGGTCCAGATCCCGCCGAATTCGTGCCGCATCGGCATCCGCTGGGTGGCGGTGACGACGACGACGTCCTTGGCCAGGTGCCGCACGGCCCGGATGGTGACGTGGCCGTGGGAGTCCAGGTGGGCGCCCAGCACCGAGTGCGGCGAGTAGTAACTGGCGTCGGAGATGCGCTGCAGGATCTCCGGAGATACCGGGATCGGGGCCGGGCCCGAGGCCTGCTGCGCGTTGGCCCCGTGGTCGCCGGCTTCGGGGGTCCGGGGTCCGGGGGTATTTCCATCCATCACTGCACCGCTTTCCATCGACTCCAACGCCTGGCGTACGGCCCGGACCGGGACTTCCACCCAGTCCGGCCGGTTCCGTTTCTCATAGACAACCTCGTACAAAGCCTTGTCCAGCCACAGTGCCACAAATAGCGGCGAGGCCGGGTCAATGGCACCTTCCTGCAACTGCTGGTAACCGGCCAGGAACGCGGCCGAGGTTTCCTGCGCCCATTGGCCGGCACGGCTCTGGCGCAGCCGCGCGGCATCCACCG
>DASYGM010000252.1:0-7575 GCA_035999715.1 Micrococcaceae bacterium
TATTCCTTGTCAACGGCGAGGCGGGCAAGAAGGATGCAAGGTATTTCCGTCGGAGCACCTTTTGCCAAGGCAGGGGCCGCGTGCCGCTTGGCAACGGATCCGGCAGCAATCGAGTAATACCCCACGACTACCGTTCCCACGCATGCGACATACGTAACCGCGCTATGGGTTCGCTGGTTCTGGAGCGCGTACTTCTGGAGCCATTCATCCAGTTCCTTAGCGCCACAGTCGAAGCTGCCACGAACATCGGCCCGTGAAAGCGTCCGTGGAGGTGAGGGCGCCTCGTCGCTCATTCGTTAGGCATGAAGGGACTTGGCCTGCGCGCCAACTCCCTCAGCTTGTCCGTGGATTCCAAAGGCAGCTCCAGAAGGCGGGTGAACTCCGCCCATTGGGCGTCGTCAGCAACAAACCAGCGGCGATCGGCGAGCACCCTCTCCGCTTCCACGCTGGCGCTCTCAAGTATGAAGTCTGTCATCGACCGATCGGTGGCTTCCGCTGCGCGCCGCAAAAGTTGCTCTTGGCGAGGGGTGGCACGAACGCTGATTCGTTCGCTTCGCGCTGACTTAGGCCTGACGGAATGAGTGCTCATAATATTTCTCCTTGTATGTACATTGTGTGTACGAACGAAGGACCAGTCAAGACGTGGGATGTGACGGACACCCCACCACGGGCTTGCTGGAGTTTCGTGCCAATACGACTGCGGAAGAAATAGCTGCGGCAGAGGCTATTGCGACAATCGCGCACACGGGCCAGACGGACAAGAACGGCGCGGACTACATCACCCGTCCAGTCAGGGTGGCTGCCCGCCTGAATGAGCCGGCCCAGGTTGCAGCAACTTTCTGCACGACCTGGTCGAGGACTGCAGGGAGATTTTCGCCGGCGCTCCGCCGTTTGGCATGAGCGCCGCGGTCCTGCTCAAGGCGGACGTCGAAGCTGAGGTGATTGACGCCGTCGTCGTCCGGCGCCCGGGTCGATGCCGGCCATCTGGCACGGCACGTGGACGAGGAAGCGGATGTCGCCGTCATCACCACCGGTAGGCAGACGTACCGGCGAACGAGCTGCTTCCGGGGAGGGTAAGACTAAGAGAGGATGATGAAATGCCAATTGACCGCCTCATGCGTATCCACAGCCCCGAGTTCAAGGCCATGGCTGACAGGGTCCTGGAGGTCACCGCACTGACCTCTCGTCTGAACGTTCTGCCCTTCGATGACGAACTTGGAAAAGCCGGCCTGTTTGAGAAGATCCTGGGTCATCGCCTTCCGGTGAGAGCGACGATCTACCCGCCCTTCTTTACGGACCACGGGCTCCACCTTGACCTTGCCGAGGGTGTGTTCATTAACCAGGGCTGCACGTTCCTGGACTACGCCGGAATCCGGATTGCAGAGCGTGTCATGATCGGCCCGCAGGCTACATTCATCACCAGTGGCCACCCGGTCGACCCGGCTGAGCGAAAGTTGTACCTGACGGGCGCACCGATCGACGTCGCGGAGAATGTGTGGATCGGCGCAGGTGCAACGATCCTCCCGGGTGTCAGCATCGGGCGCGACGCTGTGATTGCCGCAGGGGCTGTCGTCGCCGACGACGTGCCAGCAGCGAGCCTGGTGACCGGCACAAAGGCCACCGTGCGCCGCCGCTGGTAATAATTTACGACCTGAAGTCCGAATCACAGGAACGATTTACACTAATGCTTCGACGTGAGAGCTTTTGTGTAGTGACACTATTACGTCGTTACGACGCCGCCAAAGGGCAATCAAATCCACACCCAAACCCAGCTGACGCCGTCGTCGGCCACCTCCCCTACGCAACCAACCGCCGTCGCCGACCTACCAGCCCTCAGCCACCTTGACCGCCAGCACCGGGCGGTCCACCTGCAGCAGGATGCGCTGGGCCTGGCTGCCCATGATGAAGGTGCCCACATTGGAGCGCTTGCGCAGCCCGATCACGATCAGCGAGGCATCCACTTCCTCGGAGACGCTGATGAACGCATCCGTCAGGTCATCCGTATGCTCAGGCCGGCGGACCGAGGCCTGGACGCCGGCCTCCGCCGCCCGCTTGAGCAGCTTTTCCACCTGATCGGGTGAGGCCGCGGCCGGATCAACGGACCGTCCGGCCCGTGGCGAATTCAGGACAAGCACGTCCTCCGAGCGGCGCCGGGCTTCCTCCAGGCCTGCCGCCAGGGCCGCTTCGCCCTCGGCCGTGGGCAGGTAGCCGATCAGAATGGTCATACATCTTCCTTACGTCGTCCGGCACCGCGGGCGGTCAGTTGCGGGAGGTGCACCGGAGAAGCGCCTGCGCCTGCGCTGGGGCGGCTGGACCGGGGACCTGTTCGTGCACAACCTGCTTTTAGGGCCTTCAGCCGTTTGGGGCAGACCTTATCGACTCCCTGTGAGAGCCATCACCAACGCGGCTTTGGTTGAAGCCTAGGAGACAAATTTCATGCGTGTCCAAGGCAAAATTTGCATAGAATGATACCCTGTGGGCATTATGTTTTCACTGGACCAACTTCGCGGCTTCGTCGCCGTGGCCGATGAGCTTCACTTCGGGCGGGCAGCCGAGCGGCTCAACATGACCCAGCCCCCACTAAGCCGGCAGATCCAAAAGCTTGAGCGTGCCATTGGCGTTCAGCTCTTCGAGCGGGACAACCGGCGCGTAACCCTGACCCCGGCGGGCCAGGCGTTCTTAAGCGAGGCACAGAAGTTACTGGCCCTGGCCATGCACGCGCCGGACCGGGCCCGCCGGATATCCGAAGGATCCGCCGGAGTGGTGCGGATCGGCTTTACCTCCGCCTCCACCTTTGGCCTCCTCGGCGCCCTGCTGAACGAAATAGCGCACCGGCTACCGGACGTTGACGTCGAGCTGCAGGAAATGGTGAGCCGGGAGCAGACCAACGCCCTGGCCGCTGACGAGCTGGACATGGGTCTGGCACGGCCTCCGTTTGATCCTGACGAATTCGACGGCCGCCTGCTCTACCGCGAGCCCATCGTCGTCGCCCTTCCGGCCGGACACAGCCTGGCCGGCCTCAACCGTCCGCTGCGCCCGGAGGACCTGAACCACCAGGACCTGATCATGCACTCCCCCACCCGGGCCCGGTATTTCTACGATCTGCTGGCCGGTGTGGTCTCCCAGACCCAGGCAAACATTGTGCACACCGTCACCCAGGTCCAGACGATGATCTCCCTGGTGGCCGCTGCCCGCGGAATCGCCCTGGTTCCGCAGTCCGCCATGGCGCTGGGCATCGGGGGCGTCGAGTACGTGGAGATGGCCGGCTTCACCGAGGACCCGGTGGAGCTGCACGCGATCTGGCGGAAGGACAGCCGCAATCCGGCGCTGAAACGGATTCTGGCGTTCCTGGACGAGAGCGTCTTCTGATCCCTCCGCCAATGCCGGGAGGGTATCAACCGATACAAAAACACTCTTAGACATGCATCGAAACACTCCCTAGGCTGTAATCAATGACACGCTCCGATGACGGGTTCCCGCCACCGGTTTAGATCAAAGGACAATAGCCTTGGCCCACCGTACCCCTGCCGAACTGGCTGCCCACCTCAAAACCGGGTTGCTCTCCTTTCCGGTAACGCACTTTAACAGCGAGCTGGCGTTCGACGAAGGCCGATACCGGGAGCACCTGGCCTGGCAGTCCGGCTTCGACGTTGCCGGCCTCTTCGCCGCCGGAGGGACGGGCGAAGGCTTCTCCCTCACCCCGGCGGAAACGGACCGGGTGACCAGGGTCGCCGTCGATGAGATCAACGGCAAGGTCCCGGTCCTGGCCTCCGCCGGCGGCCCCACCGCCCTGGCCATCGAACAGGCAAAGAATGCGGAGGCTGCTGGTGCCGACGGCATCCTGCTGCTGCCGCCCTACCTCACCGAAGCGGACCAGCGGGGCCTGATCGACCATGTCAGCGCCGTCTGCCGGGCCACGAACCTTGGCGTGATCGTATACAGCCGCGCCAACGCCATCCTCACAGCCGCCTCCGTGGCCACCCTGGCCGAAATGAATCCGAACCTGATCGGCTTCAAGGACGGCGTCGGCAACATAGAGCAGATGACGCGTATCTACGCCAAGGTCGGTGACCGGCTGACCTACATAGGTGGCCTGCCCACCGCCGAAACCTTTGCCCTGCCGCTGCTGGAACTGGGCGTGAGCACCTATTCCTCCGCGATGTTCAACTTCGTCCCGGAATTTGCCCTGGGCTTCTACCAGGACGTCGTGGCCCGTAACCGCGAGGCCGTCTACCAGAAACTCAACGACTTCGTTATCCCCTACATTGATATCCGCGACCGGGTGAAGGGCTACGGCGTCTCGATCGTGAAGGCCGGGCTCACGGCCATCGGGCGCGACGGCGGTCCTGTGCGGCCGCCGCTGCAGAACCTCACCGAGGCCGACCTGCACGAACTGACCACCCTGATCAACAAGATCAGCTAGGAGATTTACATGACCATCACCGGAAATTCGCTTCTCGCCGGCACGCCGGTCCACGGCTCGGACGGCGAGGTTCAGGCCATCAACCCCGCCACCGGCGAAAAACTGGACCCCTCCTTCGGCCTGGTTAGCCTGGAACAGTTGGCAGAGGCCACCACGGCGGCCGCGGCCGCATTCGACACCTACCGGGCCATCAGCCCGGAGGAACGTGCCACTTTCCTGGAGCGGATCGCTGACAATATCGAAGCCGTGGCCGCGGAACTGACCGAACGCGCAGTCGCCGAGACCGGCCTGCCCGCTGCGCGCATCGAAGGCGAGCGGGGACGCACCACCGGTCAGCTCCGCCTTTTTGCCGACGTCGTCCGCCAGGGTGACCACCATCAGGCCCGCATTGATCCCGCGCAGCCCCAGCGCAAGCCGGCCGCGCGGCTGGACATCCGCCAGCAGCACATCCCGCTGGGACCGGTCGCGGTCTTCGGTGCCAGCAACTTCCCGCTGGCCTTCTCCACCGCTGGTGGGGACACCGCCTCCGCGCTGGCCGCGGGCTGCCCCGTCGTCGTCAAGGCCCACAACGCACATCCGGGGACCGCGGAACAGGTCGGGGCGGCCATCGCCCGCGCCGTGGCGGACAGCGGGCTGCCCGGCGGCGTCTTCTCCCTGGTTTTCGGCGCGGGCAGGAGCATCGGGCAGGCCCTGGTGGCGGATCCCCGGATCAAAGCCGTGGGCTTCACCGGCTCGCAGGCCGGCGGCGTCGCCCTGATGAAGACAGCCGCTGCCCGGCCGGAACCCATTCCGGTCTTCGCCGAAATGTCCTCCATCAACCCCGTCTACATCCTGCCCGGCACCATCGCCACCCCGGAAGCGGCCGTCTCGCTGGCCGAGGCATTTGTCGGTTCGCTGACCATGGGCTCGGGCCAGTACTGCACCAATCCCGGGCTGCTCTTCGTCCCGGAGGGTGAAACAGGCGATGCCTTTGTTTCTGCTGCCGCAGCGGCGCTGTCCCGTGAAGCCGGGCAGACCATGCTGACCTCCGGCATCGCCGAAGCCTGCGCGGCCGGCATTGCCCGGCTTGAGTCAGCGGCCGGAGTCCAGCGCGTGGCAGAAGGCGTACCCGGGGAAACCCTCAACGCCCCCTCGCCGGTGCTGTTCAGCACCGACTGGCAAAACTTCACCGCCACGCACGAACTGCAGGAAGAGGTCTTCGGTGCCGCCGGCCTGTTTGTCCGCTACCCGGAGAACGCCGCCCTGCTTGCGGCATCCGAAAGCCTGCAGGGCCAGCTCACGGCTACCGTCCAGGCGACGGCCGAGGACACGGCAACCATCAGCGACCTGCTGCCCGTCCTTGAGCGCAAGGTAGGCAGGATCCTGTTCAACAGCTGGCCCACCGGTGTAGAAGTCAACCACGCCATGGTCCACGGCGGCCCCTTCCCGGCAACCTCGGACCCACGCGCTACCTCCGTTGGCACGCTGGCCATCCACCGCTTCCTGCGCCCGGTCAGCTACCAGAACGCACCGGATGAGGTCCTGCCGGAACCGCTGCAGGAGTCGAACCCCTGGAAACTCAACCGTCGCATCGACGGCACCCTACTGAACCCGTAAGGACAGCCGTGGTATACAAGACACCCTCCATCGTCTCGGTCGAGGCCGTTCCGGTCGCCGGACATGACAGCATGCTGCTGAACCTTAGCGGCGCACACGGCCCGTTCTTCACCCGCAACATTGTCATCATCACCGACAGCTCCGGTAACACCGGCCTGGGTGAAGTCCCCGGCGGCGAAGCCATCCGGAGCACCATCGAGGAAGCCGGCGAGCTGCTGGTGGGCCAGCCGATTTCGCTCTACCGGCAACTGCTGCGTCGCGTCGGCACCCGGTTCGCCGACCGTGACGCCGGTGGCCGCGGCGCGCAGACATTCGACCTGCGCACCACCATCCACGCCGTCACCGCGCTGGAATCAGGGCTCCTGGACCTGATGGGCCAGCACTTGGGCGTGCCGGTGGCTGAGCTGCTCGGCGAAGGCCAGCAGCGCGAAAAGGTACAGATGCTGGGCTACCTTTTCTTCGTCGGCGACCGGAAGCGGACCGATCTTCCCTATCTGGCCGAGGAAAACCCGAAGGATGACTGGGAGCGGCTCCGCCGCGAGGAGGCCCTGACCCCGGAAGCCGTCGTCGCCCTGGCCGAAGCCGCGCAGCAACGCTATGGCTTCCAGGACTTCAAGCTCAAGGGCGGCGTGCTGGCCGGTAAAGACGAGGTTGCCGCGGTGACCGCCCTGGCCCAGCGGTTCCCCAACGCCCGGATCACCCTGGACCCCAACGGCGGCTGGCTGCTGTCGGAGGCCATCGAACTCTGCACGGGACTGGGCAATGTCCTGGCCTACGCCGAGGACCCCTGCGGTCCGGAGGACGGCTTCTCCGGCCGGGAGACGATGGCCGAGTTCAAGCGGGCGACGGGGTTGCCCACGGCCACCAACATGATCGCCACCGACTGGCGGCAGATGGCTCACGCCATCCGCACCAACGCCGTCGACATCCCGCTGGCCGACCCGCACTTCTGGACCATGTCGGGGTCGGTTCGGGTGGCCCAGCTGTGCAGCGACTTCGGCCTGACCTGGGGCTCGCACTCCAACAACCACTTCGACATCTCGCTGGCCATGTTCACCCAGGTCGGTGCCGCCGCACCGGGGAAGATCACCGCCCTGGACACGCACTGGATCTGGCAGGATGGACAGGGCCTGACCAAGGAACCGCTGCAGATCGTGGACGGTTACATCCAGGTCCCCGCCAAGCCGGGACTCGGCATCGAGTTGGACCGCGAGACCCTGGAGGCGGCGCACCGGCTCTACCTTGAGCACGGCCTGGGCGCCCGGGACGACGCCGCAGCCATGCAGTACCTGGTGCCTGACTGGGAGTTCAATCCCAAGCGCCCGGCGCTGGTGCGCTGACGCGCCGACCACCCGTAGAAAAGGGAACCACCGGAATGGTGGTTCCCTTTTCGTTGCCTGAAGGACTCCGCCCTAAAGTGAAGGAAAGCGTATGGCGGAGGCCACACGGCCGCGGCGACTACTGCCCCGTCAACCCAAGAACCTGCGATCACCAAGTTTCGCCTAGTCAAAAAGGATTCACCCATGCAACCTGTAGACACCGCTGTCACGGATGTC
>DASYGM010000260.1:0-3328 GCA_035999715.1 Micrococcaceae bacterium
GAGACGGCCGCGCCGCCGGCCTTCAGCGCGATGTACCTGAGCCACGACGAACCTCGGGACGGCTCGTCGGCGTCCCTTCCCACCAGCCCCAAGGTTTGTTCGTTGAGCGATGTAGCCACGCTTACTCCCGGTCGTCGGCCGTGCGGCTGCGGCGGCGGTAGAGCAGGACGCCGCCCGCCGCGAGCACCAGGACAATCACCGGGACAATGACAACTGCCGGATTGAAGCCGGCTGCGGACGTGGAGGAAGCCGCCTCGGCAGAAATCGGGGTGGCGCTGTAGTAACCCCACGGACCGTTCTGGCCGGTGATCACGCCGCCCTCCTTGGGCTGGGTGGTGAAGGGCGCGAATTTGTCCGAGCGGTACGCCTCAAGGGAATTCGCGTAGTACAGCACGTCGTTGACGGCCGCGTTGTAGATCGTTTCCTGGGCCTTCTTGACCAGGTCGCTCCGCTTGGCCTGGTCAAGTTCCACGTGCTGCTGCTGGAACAGCGCGTCGAATTCCGGCGAACAGTAGTTGTTCTCCGAGGTCGCGCCCGAGCCGTCGGCATTGGGCCGCGAGGAGCACTGGTTGATCGAGAGCTGGAAGTCCGGATCCGGGCCCATGCCCCAGCCGGTGAAGTACAGATCGTAGTTGCCCACGGTGGAATCGTTATTGACCTGGGCGGATGACTTCATCTCGGTGGTGACATCGATCCCGATCGCCTTCAGCCACGGCTTGACGTAGTCCGCCATCTGCTGGTGGGTGGGGTCCGTATTCCGGCCCATCAGCCGAAGCTTCAGCGGCTTGCCCTGCTTGTCCAGCCTGATGCCGTCGGCGCCCTTGGTGTAGCCCGCGTCATCGAGCAGCTTGTTCGCGCCGTCGACGTTGTACTTCAGCGGCAGGTCCGTGGTGTCCCAGTGGTACAGCGGGTACGCGGCCGGGACTTCACCGGTGGCCTGCTGGCCCAGTCCCTGCAGCACCTTTTCGAGCAGGGTCTTGCTGTCGATGGCCATCACGATCGCCCGGCGCAGCGTTACATCCTCCAGCGCCGGATTGCCGTCCCCCATGGGCTGGCCGTGCGCGTCCTTGGTGCCTGGATTGATGCCGATGGCCTGGTAGCGCCGTCCCGTTCCGGCGTTGGTGGTGATGCCCGGCTGGTTCTTCAGCGCCTGGTACTGGGCCGGCGTGAGCCCGCTGACCACGTCGATTTCACCGGTCTTCAGGGCCTGGACGGCGGCGTCGCTGTTCTTGTAGGGGGCAAAAGTGATGCCGTCCACCTTGGCCTTGCCCTGCCAGTAATTGGGGTTCGCCTTCATGGTCACCCCCGCGGCCTTGTCATAGCTGGTGATGACGAAGGGTCCGGATCCGACGGTGTCCTTGTCATTGGCAAAGCTGGCCGGATCCGGAACTTTGGACCAGACATGTTCGGGCATGATCGGCAGCTGCGTCCCGGGGTTAGGGGCCTGCGCTTCGTTCAGCGTGATCACCAGCGTCTGGGTATCCTTGGCCACCACACTGTCGACGCTGGTCAGCAACGCGCCGTTGGCCTGCTTCAGCTTGTCATTGGTCCTGATCGCGTTGAAGGTCCATTCCGCGTCCTTCGCAGTGATCGGCTGGCCGTCGGACCATTTGCGGTCCGCCGGAATATGGAACGTCCAGACCTTTCCGTCCGGAGAGGTCTCCCATCTGTCCGCCATGCCGGGGGAGGCCTCATTGTTGTCCGGTCCGTAGGCCACCAGGTTCTGGTACTGCAGCGCCAAAACGCTGGTGCTGGTGGCCAGGATCGCCTTGAACGGATTGAGGCTGTCGATGTCACCGGTCAGGGCCAGCCTAAGGGTGGTTCCTTTGGCGGCAGCGCTCGACGACGGCGCCACGCCGGCAAACGCTGCCGGCGCCGCGAGGGCTCCCGGTGCCAGGGCGACGGCGGCCGCGATCAGGGCGGCGGAAACCCGTGTCCCGGTACGGGACTTCCGTCTGCCCGTCGTAGAAGCCTTGAGCCATCGTGGTGCCATCATGTTCCCCTTTTGATTGTGCGAGTACTCCAGCGGCATCTGGTAAATGAGCTGTTGGAAAAAAATCGTTGTAAATTAGCTACAAAACTGTTGGCGGTGATGCAAATCACCTACCATCAATATAGCGGCGGGACCGCGATCAAGTGCAAGGAGACACGACTGTGACCATCGATCCGGCCGGGCTATGCGCCGAGCTGATCCGCTTTGACACCACAAACTTCGGCGAGGGCCGCAGCCGCGGCGAGCGGCCGGCGGCCGAGTTTGTCGCCGCCAAGCTCCTTGCCGCTGGCTACTGCCCGGTCCTGCTGGAGGCCGCCGAAGGCCGCGCCTCCGTGGTCGTCCGCGTGGCGGGCTCGGACCGGAGACTGCCTGCGCTCCTGGTCCACGCCCATCTGGATGTTGTCCCGGCCGAGCCCGACCAGTGGAGTGTGGATCCCTTCGCCGGGCTGATCCGGGACGGCTATATCTACGGCCGCGGGGCCTGCGACATGAAGGACATGGTCGCCATGACGCTGGCCACCCTGCTTCAATGGGCCAGCGCCGGTACCAAACCCCGGCGTGACATCGTCGTGGCCTTCGTGGCGGATGAAGAGGACAGGGGGGAATTCGGAGCCTTGTGGCTCGCTGCCGAGCACGCCGGACTCTTCGCGGGCGTTGAGGCGGCAATCGGGGAGTCGGGAGGGATGGCGACCCTTCTCACCGCCCGGGACGGGTCCACCGTGCGGCTTTATCCGGTGGCCGCCGCCGAGCGCGGCACTCTGCATATTCGTGTCCGTGCCACCGGAATATCCGGGCACGGCTCGCGCCCGGTTGCGGAAAACGCCATCCGCAAGCTCGTCGCCGCGCTGCAGCGGGTGGGGGACCACGCCTGGCCGCTGACCCTGACGCCCACCGTGCGGGCCTACATCGCCCAGACGACGGCGGCCCTGGGCTACGTGGCTGATCTCGGCACGGAGGAGGGCGTCGCGGCGGCGATTGAGGCGATGGGCGAAGCCGGGGACGTGGCACGGGCAACCATCCGCTGTTCGGCCACGCCCACGGTCCTGCGTGCCGGCTACAAGGTCAATGTCATCCCGGGCGTGGCCGAGGCCGACATCGACGTCCGTTGCCTGCCGGGCACCGAAGATTCGACAATGGCCACCATCGATGGGCTCCTGGGCGAGGGCATCACCCGGGAATTCCTCTCCTGCCAGCCGCCCACCCAGTCTTCCCTTGATTCGTCCTGGTTCTCGGCAATGAAGGCGGCCCTGCTGCGGCACGATCCGGACGCCGTAGTCGTACCGTTGTGCCTGGGCGGAGGCACCGACGCCAAGGCCTTCGCTCCGCTTGGGATTT
>DASYGM010000268.1:0-10487 GCA_035999715.1 Micrococcaceae bacterium
CCGGACACCTAGGAAGGCTGGTACGGGGACGGACAAAAGACCTCAGCCGCTACGCGCGCTGCGGCACCTCGAGGCACAGGAGCGCATCTGCCCCTCCCGTCGGTGGCAGAACCGAGATCGGCTGTAATCGCACCGGAAACCTTAGCAGCGATGTCATTCGCAGCAACACTGTTTGACCTAGATTTGAACGAGAGCGCCGCCGCGTTTCACGTGAAACAACCCTTGAGAAGCAGATAAGTCAGCCCGATTGGGACGGTTCTCCGGAATACGATTAGCCAGCAGGCGGGGGCGGGCAACAAGAGGCTGCGTCTTGTAGCCGTAGCTTGACGCTCTTGGGCTCGTCTGGTGGCCACGCGAGGTGCGCGGGCCCGCCAGTAGACGCCTATAGATGGCCGATTTCTAGAAGACTGACCCTTAAGAGGACTGAGGAGGACCCGTGGTGCTCTATTAGAAAAGTGGAGTAGCGGCGACGTTCCAGTCTGCGGCCCCATCAGGCAGAGACGGAGTCAGCATGGCCGCGCTAGTCACCTAACCAGCACCCTCAACAGAGGGTGTACCGCTACGTCGTATGGCGCGACCCATGGCGTGGGTCAGCAGTCCGAAAATGTATCCACGCGGACTGGTACCAGGCATAGCAAAACGATTTCAGAGTTCGCTGTCGGCGACCGACGATCTTGCGGACTGGTAGGCCTCTTGTTTCACGTGAAACAGGATCACGGTCTTGGGCCCGCAGCGGGAGGAGGTGCGACGACGCAAGCATTGGGCCCCTGAGTGACCTGAATGGACTCGGCGTTCGGTCTGCGAGGGTTTTGGTCGCGAGGCCGAAATCCGGGCGTAGGAGGAGGGGGCTCGCGGCAGCCTGTCCAAAAGAGCTATGGGTGAAACACAAGGGGTGGACTGAGTTTCACGTGAAACATTGCATGACATGGTAGTGGCCCGGGGTTTGCCACATTCGGGTCGATATTGATGGTGGTCGAGCCGGGGGGTGACTGGTTCTGTGCGGATATCCCAGAAGATGAATCGGGGTCGGGCCTTGCTATCCCGCCCTGTTGTTTCGAGGAGATGCAATCCAACATTGCCTCATGCTGCCTAAGAATTGCAGAAACCTTCACTGGTGGATGCCAAGCGAACCGCAGGCACTTCAACGCGTACCAATACTCAATAAACTGGCTATTCTTCTCATCAAACTGGTTATTCGGATTATTACAATCGCACGAAGGCAACGATAGGTATGCCTATTGCAGACATGCCAGGTGTCGCGAGCTCAATTCCTGGTAGCGAGCCGTCCAATCACGGCCATGATGGAGCGAATCCGCCAAAGTCAATACAAGAGCCTAGATTGCGTCCTCTTATATGGGGTCTTTCAACATCCCACGCTCTCAAGGAGAAGACGGGGTAGTACCAGCTTCGGGGCAGGTCCGGGCAACAGGCCGGCCTTGGAGACTGTCAAAGGGACACCGCCGCGGGAATGTTGGTATGGGAGAAAACGGCTGGCTGATCAAGGTAAACGGCTCGGGCCACTGGCTAAGCTCGGCTCGCCGGTTTTGGGTCAACACTTCTGGAGGCACCATCGGGCCGATAAGTCTGCAGCGTGAAAATGAAGTAATCCTCAACAGCGTCTGCGCGGGCTGCAGTTCACAACGGCAGTCCCCATAACCGTCTGCTCGTCGTGAAGGATCAGTCTATTGTCGTGGGACTCTTTTCGGCTTAGAGAGGTGACGCCGTATGGCCGCGCGGCTGATGCCCGTACGGGCCGGGGGAACCGCGCCCCTCGTCACCGGATTCCTAGGGGCGCGATCAACCGCTGTGTTCCTCGGCCAGAAGAATGGCCCACGGAGCGTCCAAGGAGAGCTCCCAGGGTCAACAGGGCAGGGGGAGGCTTTCATCCTGCGGAGGGTCTTCCTATGTCCGGTGATGGCCTAGACGGGCCTTAATATCTCGGTACATCCCGTGGAGTTCGTCCCGCCGGCCAGCCGGCTTCATGAGGATTTGCGCCTGGGTGAGTACCTACAGTCCTGGGGGATGGGAGCGTATCACCGAGGGCTGGAGCGTCCGTTTCACGTGAAACGGACGGCAACCAAATTTGGGATAGGGGTGAGGGACCAGCCGCCTGGGACCGGGGATGGTCCGGTCTTAGAGCCGGAATCTTATCTGTGGACAGGTTCCTGGCGTACAGACGAGCTGCGACCAGACGAGCTGCAACCAAGAGGCTGAAGCGAAGCTACTACGTCGTTACCAGCTATCGAATTGGGCGGTTCGGACAATTACCAACAGCTGGGGATTAGTCTGTGGATATCGACCTCCTTCCCTTTATTCGCGCGGAATTTGGGTGCCCGAAAACCGGTACGAAGGCAATAAAAAGGTCGGCGTCCACAGACCGGAAATCAGCCTGAGGACGCCGACCATCTGTCAGCGGGAGGGCGTTACTGGAGATAGTCCGCGAATTCCTTCTCAAAGAATTGCTTCGGCCTTGCTCCAATGACGGTACCCTTCACTACACCGTCCTTGAACAGGTAAACGGCAGGAATCGACGTAATGCCGAATTCTGCAGAAACCGCGGGATTCGCATCAACGTCGACCTTGACCACATCTACCTTATCTGCGTATTGCACGGAGATATCGTCAAGGATAGGTCCCAGCTTCCGGCACGGACCGCACCACTCGGCCCAAAAGTCGACGATGACAGGCTTTTCGGAGGCAAGCACGTCGGTCTGGAAGGTCGCGTCGGTGACACTCTTGGCATTACTCATGGTCTTCTCTTTCTGGATCAGTATCGGTGGGATGGGCTTAGGACTCGAGCGAACCGAGGTAGTGCTCCACATCAACGGCAGCTACGCAACCGGATCCTGAGGCCGTGATCGCCTGGCGGTAGGTGTGGTCGACGACGTCGCCCGCGGCGAAGACACCCGGGAGGCTGGTGATGGAAGAGCGGCCTTCGACCGTGATGGTTCCCTCGGGTGTGAGGTCCAACTGGCCCTTAACCAACTCCACCCGAGGATCGTTGCCTATGGCAACAAAAACCCCGGTGACGGCCAAGTCGCTCTTGACGCCCGTCAGCAGGTTGTTCAGGCGCAGGCCCGTGACTTTGCCTTCCCCGTCGATGCCGACAACCTCGGAGTTCCAGATGAAGCGGATCCTTTCATGATTAAGGGCACGGTCTTGCATGATCTTGGAGGCGCGCAGGGAGTCCCTGCGGTGGATGACGGTGATGCTGCGGGCAAACTTTGTGAGGAAGATTGCTTCCTCCATGGCTGAATCGCCTCCGCCAACTACAGCTATGTCTTGGTCCTTGAAGAAGAAGCCGTCGCAGGTGGCGCACCAGCTGACGCCGTGGCCGGACAAGCGCTTCTCGTCCGGAAGGCCCAGTTCGCGATAGGCAGAACCCGTCGAGACAATAACGGTCTTTGCCTTGAATGTTTGGCCATCTGCCAGAGTCACAGTCTTGATGTCGCCGTCCAGCGCAAGGGAAGCGACGTCGTCGAACAGTATCTCGGTGCCGAAGCGCTCAGCCTGCTTCTGGAACTGTTCCATCAGATCCGGTCCCATGATTCCCTCGGGAAAACCAGGATAGTTCTCCACGTCAGTGGTGTTCATCAGCTCCCCTCCCGCCGTAACGGATCCGGCGATCACCAGGGGGTTCAGGTTCGCTCGTGCGGTATAGATCGCCGCCGTGTAGCCTGCGGGGCCCGACCCAACAATGATGACATCGCGGACGTCGGTGGCCGGGTTTGCTTCGGTGCTCACGGGGCAGTGAACCTCTTCCTTCTTCGATGGACCTATCCGTCAAGGCCTTGCTCCCATCACAACTGATTTGGGGCAGGCCTTATTCCGGCGGGGTATTAAGACACATCAACAGACTACCGGGTGCGGAGAGGCTACTTGATGCTGATTTCCGCGATCTTTGCGGCGTAGGGGTACGTCTGGAAGGACTGCTGCTTAGGCAGTTGGGTGAAGCTGATGATGACGTACTGTGCCTTAGTCCCTTGCGGGGCCGGAAGGGTGATGTCCGGAGCCGTGAAGCTGCCCGTCCCGATCTCCTTGGCGCCCTCCAGGCTGGGTTGGCTGTTAGTGAGCAGCTTGAAACTTCCGCCGGAGCCGCCGAGCTGGGTCAGGGTCACGGTCTTGATGTCGGAAACCTGTTTGAGCTGGACCACCAGGTTGACGCTGCTGGTCAGGCCGGCAAAGTTGTCGTTGGAGAACTCCAGTGTCTGCCAGTACGTCCCCGGATTACCGTCGAAGGTGGCAGGCAGCTTGGCGTCATAGTCCTTGCCCATGTCGGGGGCATCGGGGACCAGACGGGTGACCGAGCCGATTACAGGCGCGACGACGGGAGCCGCCGCAGACTGTGCGGCAGAGGACCCCGGGGCGCTTTGGCCACCGGTCTGTGCCTGCGTCTGGCCCGCCGGCGGGGCTGCCGCGTTCTTGTTGCCGAAGAGGCCGCCGCCAATGGTGGTCACGGCGAAGATCAGGGCAGCGATCACCAGGATGGCCACGACGCCGCCGACCAGCCATCGTCCGCCCGTCCGAGGCGCGTTTTCCTCGTCATCCTCGTAATCCGTGACATCATCGTCGAAGCCTTTGCCGGCATTCCTCGCGGAGAGCGGGAAGTTGGAGGCAGGGCGGTCCCCTGATGCTGCAGTGGCTGCGTCCCCGATCCCGGCACCGCTGGAATCGCTGAAGTCGTCTTCCGACCACAGGGTGACTTTGGGCGTCGCCGGTTCCGTCTTTGCCCTGGGTGGCGCGCCGGCCGGGACCGTCGTCGCCGCTGCCGCCGCTGCCGCCGCGGCGGCTGAAGGACCCGCTACAGGGCGGGTGGCGGCAGCCGGGTCCTGGGCAGGCTGTGGTGCGGTCCGCGGCGCTGGAGCCGGCGCTTCGGACGGTGCTGGCGTGTATTCGGCCGATGGGACAGCCGTCGTGGGAATGATCATGGGAGGGGCCGGCGGCGCCGGAGGAAGATTGCCAGCCACCCCCGGTACTACCGGAGCCGGTGCAACGCGGGCCGCTGGACGGCCAGCAGGCGGGGCGGCCGCGGGACCCCGGCCGGCTGCTGGAGCTGCTTCCGCGGATGTTCCTGTCGGGGGTTTCTGGCCCGCGCCCGCCGTCGGGCGCGCCGGCGTCGTGCGTACAGGAGGAGCGGGGGGAACCTGCGGAGCCGCGGACGGAGCGTCGTTGCCCTCCAGTTCGACGGGTGAATCGTCCTCGTATACATAGTCGTACTGGCGGTAGTTGTCCGGAGCAGCGGGACGGGGCATGCCGAAGATTTCCTGGCCCAGGGTATCGGTGAAGAAGGGTTCGACGTACGGGTCGGTGGGCACCACCAGATCCAGCAGATCCGCCGCCGGGCTTTGGTTGGCAATGAGGTAGGTGGCTTCCTCGCTGCTGCCCAGGTCCAGGATCTGCAGGTTCGCATGGCGTTCACCGGTGGCCACTTCCCGGGCACCCTGTGTGAGGTGGTCTCCGTTCTCCGGGCCAGCCACAAGAATGCTGACCGGCCGGTTGAGGACCTGGTCGACGCCGTCGAGCACAACATCCTGCTCGCCGGAGACCAGCACGCGAGCAGTGACTTTGTAGCGCCCGCCGAGCACCGAGCCCACGTCCACGGGTTGTGCCACCGAATCCTCCTGAAGAAACCATCATGGCCTGTGAAGAGGTGCCGACACAGGTTGTCTTAAATTCCGATCCTATCGGATCAGCCTTCTCCGACACGTGCAGCCCGGACTCAAACTGCCTAATTCCGCTGAACACGTCCGCCCAGTTTGGCCTTGATCGGCTCCAACAGGTCCTCCAGCTCACTGACGCGGAAAAGTTTCAGCGCGCCAAGGTAGATAACGGCCATGACGAGTCCGACGGCGGCGAGCACCAGCGCCGCGGCGTACCGGGACTGCCATGCGAAGCCGGCAGCGCTGAAACCGCCCAGCAGCCACAGCAGCCCGGCGCCGATTGCAGCGGAGAGGGCGGCCGCGGCAATGAAACGCAGATGCGCGGCGACGATGCCGGCAACGCCGTAGTTTCCTATTTTGGTGCGGAGGAAGAAATGCGTGACGACGACGGCCAGGATGTTGCCCAAGGTGTAGCTGGCGGCCAGCCCGTAGATGATCAGGGGCGGAGCCAGGGTGCCGGCAAGGAGTGCGGTGCCCACACCGAAAACGATCAGGATGCACTGGACGTAAAACGGTGTCCTGGCATTCTCCGCGGCGTAGAACACCCGGTTCATCATGAAGTTGGCGCTCAGGAACGGTGAACCGACGGCCAGGATGGCCAGCGTGATGGCAATGTGGATGCCGTCGCTGAAGAGGACGCCGAAGGGACCGGAGAGGACCAGCAGCGCGGCGGCTCCGAAGACTGTGGCTACGCCCATGGTCCGCAGGCCCTGCGACAGCGTGCTGCGGACGGCGTCGTCGTCCTTGTCGGAGGCAGCCCTTGCCATCCGGGTGAAGAGCACCGTGGCTATGGACAGCGCTACGACCGAGTGCGGCAGGATGTAGACCTCGGTGGCACGGTTCAGGTCGTAGGGTCCGGCAATGCCGGTGCCTGCGGGGATGGTGCCGTCAGGCTTGGCGCCGGTGGCAATGGTGGCGATCTTACCAATCAGCAGGAAGGTAAGGTTCCCCACCACCATTGTGGCCATGGTCCAGGCAGCGATTTGGCCGGTGGCACGCAGTCCGACTCCGCGCAGGCCGAACCGCGGACGCAGCCCCAGCCCCAGCCTCTTGAGCGGCACGAGGAGTACTAGTGACTGCAGCACGATTCCCAGTGTTGCGCTGCCGGCCAGGATCAGCGTCTGGCCGGGTGTCCAGTTGTCGATGGAGTGGGGGGCCGACTGGTTGCTGCCGGCCAGCACGATGAACACAACCAGGCCGGCGATGGCCACGATGTTGTTGACCACCGGTGCCCAGGCGTACGCCTTGAAGGCGCCATGGGCGTTGAGGACCTGCCCCAGCAGCGAGTACAGGCCGTAGAAGAAGATCTGCGGCAGTAGCAGCGTGGCGAAGGCCGTGACCAGGGCCAGTTTGGGTTGCGAGAAGTCGGTGGTCAGCACGTCCATGATAGGTCCGGCGGCCAGTGTCACCAGAACCGTCAGACCCAGCAACACCAGCACCGCCAGGGTGAGCACCCGGGAGATGAAGTCGGCACCCCTGTCCGGCTGCTTGCTGGCCTTGATGATCTGCGGAATCAGGACGGCGTTGAAGACCCCGCCGGCCACCAGGAGGTAAATGATGTTGGGGACGTTGTTTGCCGTATCAAAAAGGTCCGCCACGGCCGAGCCTCCGACGGCCACGCCGAGAACCATGCCCTTGATGAACCCGAGGATGCGCGAGGCCAGGGTTCCGATCGCCATGTTGGCGCTGGAGCGGGCCGCCGTTTCCGGTGTCCGTGACAGGCCCCGGGCCGCTGATTCCGGCATCCGGAACCGGCCCCTGCGAGCGGCTGCATGTCTGGCTGCCGGCGCCGTCGGCCTGAGGGCAGCTTGCCGGGGAGTCTGGGGTGTTCGTGCAGGGATCCTGCGTGTCCGCGCCGCTTGGGCGGCTGCCGCCGTCGACTGTCCTGCTGCCGTACCTGCTGCAGGTCCCGGCATGAGGGGTCCGGTGCCCGGACCGGCTGCTGCTTGGTGTTTTGCCATCGCTCTCCATCATCCCATCCGGCGTGCCGGGGGACCGATTTGGAGGGCGGGCGGCGCCTAAAGGTTCTCGGGGAGGACTTCCCTGGCCAGATCTGCGATGCGGCGCTCGTTGGGGAAGGATAACCGCTTGGGCAGATCCTCCAGCCTGACCCAGGCCACGTCCACGGCCTCGTGGTCCGGATCATTTTCAATGGTCAGCCGGCCCCCGGTGGCGCGGAGCAGGTAATGGTGCACGGTTTTGTGCACCCGGTGGCCGCTGACAGTGAACCAGTAGTCGATGCTGCCCAGTGGTGCTAGTACCTCGCCGCTGATGCCGGTTTCCTCTTCGATCTCCCGGACCGCGGCTTCCTGGTGGTTTTCCTTGTTTTCCGGATGTCCCTTGGGCAGGCACCACTCGAGCCGGCCACCCCTGTTAAGGCGCGCGATAATCGCAACCCTCAGGCCGCCGTCGGCCCTTTCCACCACAACGCCCCCGGCGGATACCTCCTCAACCGTCGGCAATTGCGACGCCGGCTGGTGGCCCGCAGGCCCCACGTGGGCACCGATTGCCGATGGCAACGGTGACCTTTTCGGTGCGCTCGGGACGGGATGGGCCATGGTGTCCACTCTAACTACCTTTGCCAGCCGATGAGGACAGCCAAGAGGCGGTGGCGCGGACCGAAAACGCCGGGCCAGGGGAAAGTCTGGCATTCTTAACTGCACTATGGTGCAAGTTCTTGACAGCTCATCTTTGGACCCGGTGGTATTGGAACTCGGGCGGCGTTTTGTGGACGCCGGATACGAGCTGTCACTGGTGGGAGGACCGGTCCGGGACCTGTTCCTGGGCCGCAGCTCGCCGGATATGGATTTCACCACCAACGCAACCCCGGACCAGACGCTGAAGGTCATTAAGGGTTGGGCGGACACGTTCTGGGAGATCGGCCGCGCCTTCGGCACCATCGGGCTGCGAAAGAAGGGCCGGGACCGGCAGCCGCTGACCATTGAGGTCACCACCTACCGCGCAGAGGCCTACGACCCGCAGTCACGCAAGCCCGAGGTGGCCTTCGGCGCCTCCCTAGAAGATGACCTGCAGCGCCGCGACTTCACGATTAACGCGATGGCGCTGCGGCTGCCTTCGATGGAGCTGGTGGATCCGTACGGCGGGGTCCGCGACCTGCATGCCGGGCTGCTGCGGACACCGTCGGCCCCGGAGGTGTCCTTTTCAGATGACCCGCTGCGGATGATGCGCGCTGCCCGGTTCGCTTCGCAGTTGGGCATTTCCGTCCATCCGGAGGTGCAGGCGGCCATGAAGGCGATGGCGGAGCGGATAACCATCATTTCCGCCGAGCGGGTGCGGGACGAGCTGGTCAAGCTGGTCTGCGGCGGGCATCCGCGGGCCGGGCTGGACATCCTGGTGGAGACAGGGTTGGCGCAGCAGGTGCTTCCGGAGATCCCCGCACTGAAGCTGGAAACGGATGAACACCACCGGCACAAGGACGTCTACCACCATTCGCTACAGGTGCTGGAACAGGCAGCGGCCCTGGAGACCGGGCCGGACGGGCCGGTTCCGGGCCCGGATTTTGTGCTCCGTTTCGCTGCGCTGATGCACGACGTCGGCAAGCCGGCTACGCGCCGCTTCCAACCGGGCGGGGCGGTGAGCTTCCTGCACCACGACGCCGTGGGCGCCAAGCTGACGGCGCGACGCATGAAGGCACTGCGCTTCGACAACGACTCGATCAAGGCGGTGTCCCGGCTGGTGGAACTACATATGCGCTTCTACGGCTACGGCGACGCGGGATGGACGGACTCCGCCGTGCGACGCTACGTCACCGACGCCGGACCGCTGCTGGAGCGCCTGCACAGGTTGACCCGCTCCGACGTGACCACCCGGAACCAGCGCAAGGCGGACCGGCTGTCCTTTGCCTACGACGATCTGGAGGCCCGGATCGCGGCCCTGGCTGAACAGGAGGAGTTGGCGTCCATCCGCCCGGATCTGGACGGCGCACAGATTATGGAGCTGTTGGGCCTGAAACCGGGACCGGTGGTGGGCCGGGCCTACCGCTTCCTGCTGGAGGAGCGGATGGAGCACGGACCGCTGGAGCCGGACCAGGCGGAGGCGGAGCTGCGGCAGTGGTGGGCGGAGCAGCCCGAATCCGCCGTGGAGAATGCCGTCGGGAGTGCCGACGGAAAGGAGATGCGATGAGCTCCGAACCTCACCTGCCGGTCCCGGCGGGCCTGCCCAGACTATGGCTGTTGCGGCACGGGGAGACGGAATGGTCCAAGAGCGGACAGTACACCGGGCTGACGGACCTGCCCCTGACGGACAAGGGAGAGCAACAGGCCAAATCTGCCAGACCGGCGCTGAACGGAGTGGAATTTGACCTGGTGATGACCTCCCCGCTCCAGCGCGCCCGGCGAACGGCTGCCCTGGCCGGGTTCCCCGACGCCGTCGTCGAACCCGCCGCCCACGAGTGGGACTATGGCGACTACGAGGGCGTCAACAGCGCCGACGTCCGGGCCAAGAACCCCGGGTACCTGATCTGGACCGACGGCGTGCCGAACGGCGAGACCCTGGACCAGGTGTCTGGGCGCGCGGACTCGATCATAGCCCGGGTCCAGGGCCCGCAGCCGGATGGCAGCACGGTGGCCAACGCCCTGCTGGTGGCGCATGGGCACTTCCTCCGCATTCTCACGGCGCGCTGGCTGGAACTGGCCCCGGTTGAGGGCCGGCATTTTGTCCTGGGCACCGCGAAGGTCTGCACGCTGGGTTGGGACAAGCGGACCCCGGCCATCGAACAGTGGGGCCTATAGAGGACTGCCGCTCAGACGGCAGAAAAGGGCTTTAAGGTTAAGTCCTCCTAATTCACGGAAAAGAATCACAGGAATT
>DASYGM010000037.1:0-10829 GCA_035999715.1 Micrococcaceae bacterium
CGTTGTCCTCCGTGGCCGGGCCGAGCATATCCGGCAGCCGCAGGCATTGGCAGAAGCCGACGCCCTTCCGCTGTTCCCGTGGCAACGCGGGCCCAAAGAGCATTTTGTCCGCATCCACCTGATCAATCTGACCGGGCGCCGGTTCAAAGTAGCCAAAGCGGACATCTGGGCAGCACCCATCTCTGATGCCAGGCGCGCGTCATACGAGTAGCTGCGGTAAACCGAGTGCAAATTAGATCTGCTATCAACTAAGCCTGCTATCAAAACTGAGGAGAAATCGTGAAAGCACTGGTATACGGCGGTCCCGGGCAGAAGTCATGGACGGATGTCCCCGACCCAACCATCATTCACCCCACCGACGCTATCGTCCGCGTCGACACGACCACCATCTGCGGGACCGACCTGCACATCCTCAAGGGCGACGTTCCCGCCGTCGTGCCCGGGCGCATCCTGGGCCATGAGGGCGTCGGCACGGTGACAGAGGTGGGTTCCTCTGTATCCGGTCTCAAGGCGGGCGACCGGGTCATCATCTCCTGCATCAAATCCTGCGGCCACTGCGCCAACTGCCGGACAGGGCTCTACTCGCACTGCCTTGGGGATGAGGGAGCCTCAGGAATCGGCTGGGTCTTCGGCCACCTGATCGACGGGACCCAGGCCGAGTATGTGCGTGTTCCCTATGCGGATAATTCCCTGCACCTGCTGCCCGAGGGAGTCAGCGATGAGGAGGCGGTGATGCTCTCGGACATCCTGCCAACGGGCTTCGAAATCGGCGTCCAGTACGGGGGCGTCAAGCCCGGCGACGTCGTGGCCGTCATCGGCGCGGGCCCGGTGGGTCTGGCGGCTATCGCCACCGCGGGGTTGTATGGCGCGGCCCGCATCATCGCCATCGACATGGACCAGAACCGGCTGGACGAGTCCAAAGGTTTTGGTGCCACGGACACCGTCGTCTCCGGCACCCCGACCTGGCAGCAGGAGGTGCTGGAAAGCACGGATGGAGCCGGGGTGGACGTCGCAATCGAGGCAGTAGGCATTCCGCAGACCTTCACCATGGCCCTGGACATAGTCCGACCCGGTGGGCGGGTGGCCAACGTCGGGGTCCATGGCAAGCCCGTGGACCTGCACCTGGAGGACCTGTGGATCCGCAATATCAACATCAGCATGGGATTGGTGAACGCAAACTCCACCCCGATGCTGCTCAAGCTCGTGGCGCAGAAGAAGATACCCGCCGGAAAGCTGGCCACCCACCGGTTCGCGCTGGAGAAGATCATGGATGCCTACGACACGTTCTCTCGGGCAGCGGAGACCAAGGCCCTGAAAGTGGTCCTCAACCGCTAGTGCCGGCCGCCGGGGTCAGCGCCGTGGGCCCGGCGGATGCCGAGGTTCTGGCGGATGCCGAGGGTCTGACGGATGCCGAGGGTCTGACGGATGCCGAGGTAGCCGCCCGGACCGCCGCCGGACTTACCAACCACACACCGGCGGTCTCCGGGCGCAGCCTCGGGAACATCCTGCGCGCCAATGTGTTCACGCTGTTCAATACCGTGGTGGTTGCCAGTTTCCTGCTCCTGCTGCTGCTGGGGCAATGGCGGGACGCGCTTTTCGGCCTTGCCGCCCTGGCGAACACCTTGATCGGCACCGTTCAGGAGATCCGGGCCAAAAAACTACTGGACAAGATGGCGCTGCTGCACGCCTCGCGGGCCCATGTGCTTCGGGATGGCCTTGCCGCGGAAATCCCGGTGGAGGACGTGGTCGTCGACGACATCCTGATGCTGCACGCCGGCGACCAGGTGCCGGCCGACGCCCTCGTCCTGGCTGGGAACCTGGAGGTCGACGAGTCCCTGCTGAGCGGGGAAGCGGATCCGGTCTTCAAGGCACCCTCGGATACGGTCCTGTCCGGCTCCTTCGTGATGGCGGGACAGGGACGTGCCCACGTGGTGCGCGCCGGCAAAGACTCCTATGCCGGCGGCGTGACGGCCCGGGCCAAGCGCTTCTCGCTGGTCAATTCGGAACTGCGCAATGCCCTGAACAGGGTGGTACGGGCCATCAGCTGGGCGCTTCTGCCGCTGATGGCGCTGGTAGTCAACGGGCAGATACAGGCCGAACACGGCTGGGCCGCAGCCCTTCAGGACGGCACCTGGCGCCAAGCGGCGGTAGCGGCGGTTGCCAGTGTGATCAGTCTGATCCCGCAGGGGCTGGTCCTGGTGACCAGTATTGCCTTTGCCGTTGGCGCCTTGAAACTGGCGCGCAGCAACGTCCTGCTCCAGGAACTGCCGGCCGTCGAGGGACTGGCACGAGTTGACATGCTCTGCCTGGATAAAACCGGGACCCTTACCGACGGGCAGATGGCCTTCGACGCCGTTCACCCGCTTGACCTGCGGACCGGCTGGGAGCAGGCCCTGGGCTGGTTCGGCTCGGATCCCAATGCCAATGCCACCGCGCGATGCCTGCGTTCCCCCTTTCCGGAGGGTCCCCCGGCCGATCCGCTGTCCTCAGTATCCTTTTCCTCCGCCCGCAAATGGAGCGCGGTCAGTTTCCCGAGGGGCGCCGCTGCCGGAGTCTGGGTTCTGGGCGCCGCGGATATGGTCCTGGCCGCAGCGCAGCCCTCCAACGGTGCCGCTCTGGAGCTCGCCTCGGGACTTGCCGCGGCGGGGCGCCGCACCCTGGTGCTGGCATTTGCGCCGCGGCCGATGAGCGGAGCCGAGGCGGAGGGCCGAACGTTGCCGCCGTCGCTGCACGCCGTGGCCATGCTCACTTTCCGTGAACAGATCCGCGCGGATGCAGCCGCAGCTCTGGCGTATTTCCATGACGAAGGCGTGGGGCTGCGGCTGATATCCGGAGATGATCCGGCCACCGTAGCGGCCGTGGCCCGTGAAGTTGGTCTGGAATTCGATGGCTACGGCTATGACGGGCGGGACCTGCCCGACGATCCCGAGCAACTGGCCGAGGTCATGGAACACCAGTTGGTCTTCGGTCGCGTCACTCCGGACCAGAAGCTGGAGATGGTGCGGGCGCTGCAAAGCAGCGGCCATGTCGTCGCGATGACCGGGGACGGGGTCAATGACACGCTAGCGCTCAAGGAGGCGGACATCGGGATCGCCATGGGATCGGGCGCAACAGCAGCCCGTGCTGTCTCACGGTTGGTACTGCTGGACGGACAATTCTCCAGGCTGCCTGCAGTTGTGGCCGAAGGCAGGCAGGTGATCGCCAACGTGGAACGGGTGTCCATGCTGTTCCTGGCCAAGACCGCCTACGCCGTGGTCCTGTCACTGGCGTACGCAGCATTGTTCTGGCCCTTTCCCTTCCTCCCGCGCCAGCTTTCCGCCGTGGACGGGCTCACCATCGGGATCCCCGCCTTCTTCCTGGCACTGATGCCCAACTTTCGACGCTACCTTGCGGGTTTCCTGCGGCGGTCGCTGGCCTTTGCCATCCCGGCAGGAGCCGTCGCAGCGGCGGTAGTAGTGGGCGTGAACGCCTATGCACGGCTGGCAGCGGGCTACCCGCTGTCCACGGTCAGGAACGCAACGGTGCTGGCCCTCTCCCTGGTGGGGTTGTGGATCCTGCTGGTGCTGGCCCGTCCGCTGAACCGTCTCCGGCGGCTGCTGGTGGCGGCCATGTACCTTGGACTCTTCGGGCTGTTCAGCATCCCCTTCATCCGGGATTTCTTCGTCCTGACCGTGCCGCCGCCGGACCTGCTGGCCGTATCCCTGCTGGAAGCCGCCGCGGGCTGTATGGCTATCGAGGTGGTCTTCCGGCACCACCGCCGGGCTCTCGATCAGTCTCCAGGCCGAACTCCTGCACCTCACCGGCCTCGAGCAACAGCCGCTGGGACCCTATCCGGATCGGTACCGGGTCGGCGTCCCCGGCGGCGGCACTGATCCGCAGCCGGCGGTGGTTGAGGCCGACTTTCAGCAGCTGGTCACGGTACCGGATCCGGAAGGTAACGCTGCGCAGTCCCGCCGGCAGCAGCGGCGAGAACACCAGCCCCTCCCGGGTAAAGCGCAGGCCGGCGAAGGTGCGCTGGACGACGTCGATGGTCCCTGCCATAGCGCCCAGATGGATACCGGTCCGGGTGGTCCCGCCCTGGGTGTCGTCCAGGTCCGCATCGAGGGCTTCCCGGAAGGTGTGCCAGGCGCGGTCCGGGTCCCGGGCCGCAAGCACGGACGCATGGACTACGCGGCTGAGGGTGGACCCGTGCGCGGTCCTGGCCAGGTAGTAGTCCACGGTGTCCGCCAGTTGGGCCGAGTCCAGGTGGTAGTCCAGGCGGCCGGCGAGCGCAATCAGTTCAGCTTCGCCGAACAGGTACAGCAGCATCAGCACGTCCGCCTGCTTGGCCAGCCGGTAGCGGTTGGTGCTGTCCCCCTCGGCCTCCAGGATCAGGTCCAGGCGCTCGATGTTTCCGTAGCTGCGCCGGTAGCGGCCCCAGTCAAGTTCCGCCAGATCCTCATAACCGTCGAACTGGCTGATGATGCCGTCATGGAACGGGATGAACATCCGCCTGCCGATGTGCTCCCAGTGCGACGGCTCGGCGCTGCCGATCCGCAGCCGCTCGCGCAGATCTGCTCCGTCACGACCGGGGAAACCAGCCAGGAGGGACGCTGCACAGTGGCATATCCATGCGGCGAGCACATTGGTGTAGGCGTTGTCGTCCAGCCCCTGGCCCGGGCGGTCCGGATAACCGTCGTGGTACTCGTCCGGACCCATCACGCCGCGCAGATGGAACCGGTCCGCCGCCTTGTCGTGCTCGGCCATAGCGGAGAACAGCCGCGCCACCTCGATGATCAATTCCGCGCCGTGCTCCAGGAGCCAGTGCCTGTCCCCGGTGGCTTGGAAGTACTGCCAGGCATTGAACGCCACGGCCAGGCCGACGTGGCGCTGCAGCCGGGAATGGTCCTGTACCCACCGGCCCGAGCGCGGATTGAAAAATTGCTCGGGTGTCTCCTCCCTGCCGTCGCTGCCGCTCTGCCATGGGAACAGCGCACCGGGCAGCCCCGCAGACCGGGCGGCCGCACGCGCCGTACCAAGCCTGCGCCAACGGTAGTCAAGCAACGCTCGGGATACGGATGGCAGGCGTGAGGTCACCAGCGGCAGGACAAAGAGCTCGTCCCAGAAGATGTGGCCCCGGTAGCCCTCCCCGTGCAGCCCGCGCGCCGGGACCCCCGCGTCCAGCTCGGCCGTGTGGCCGGTGATGGTCTGCAGCAGATGGAAGACGTGCAGGTTGAGGATCAGCTGGCTCTGCGGATCCGCCTCCAGGCCCACCTCGAAAAGGTTCCACAGCCGCTTCCAGGCTGCTTCGTGGCCGGCCAGGATGTCCTTGAATTCCCCGGCACCAGCCAGTACGGCCAGGGCGCCGGAGCGCGGTGAGGACACGGCCCGGTCCCGGGAGGTGACAACAGCCATGATCTTGCTGACGGTCTGCGGGGTCCCGTCCGCCAGGGCGAGATCGAGCCGGCGGACCGGCTGCCCGTTCCAGTCCTCCCAGCGGGCATGCAGGGGCGCGGCCGCGGCAGAGGTGCGCAGTGCCGTTGCGATCCGGACATGGCTTTGCGAGGTGCCGGCCTCCACGCACTGGAGGCCGTCGGGGGTCTGTGTTGACGTCAGCGGAACCAAATGCCGGCTGGCCAGTCCTGAATACTCGGGCACATTGGTATTGGCCACGTCGGCATCGATGCCACTGCGCACCGAAATAGGCCCGCTCCAGCCCCGGGCAACCAGCACAGTCTCCAGGGCCGCCAGGTGCGGCACGGCCATCGAGACGACGCGCCGCTGCACCACCTCAAGCTGCCGGCCGCCGTCGTCCTCCAACAGGACGCTGCGGCGCAGCACAGCGCGCCGCAGGTCCAGTTCCCGCCGCTCCCGCCGGAAGGTCAGTCCTCCCTGGGACCACCATTTGCCGTCAGCAAGGGCAAGGTCCAGGGTCAGCCAATTGGGTGCGTTGACCATGTGCTCATCTTCGCTGGAGCGCCCCTCGACGACGCTGGAGAGACGGTTGTAAACACCCGCCAAATAGGTCCCCGGATAGTGCAGGCGGTCCGCCGGCCGCTCGGGTGCGGCACCGCGGGTGGCCAGGTATCCGTTGCCCAGCGTGGTCAGCGCCTCGCGGTGCCCCTCCTGCGCGGGATCGAAGCCTTCGTACACCAGCAGCAGCGGGTCCGTCAGGACCAGTCCGATGTCGAATTCGCTCAGATCTTCCAGCACCACGTCCGCCCCGGCCGCTTCGAGTTCCTCGCGCTGGCCGTTCCGGTCAAGGCCAACCACCAGCCCGAAGCCGCCACGCCGTGCGGCCTCCACCCCGGCGACGGCGTCCTCAACAACTGCTGACCGGCAGGGATCGACGCCCAGCCGTCGCGCGGCCTCCAGGAACACCGCGGGTTCAGGTTTCCCGGGCAGCCCAAGCTCCGCGGCGCTGACGCCGTCGACGACGGCATCGAAGGAGTCCTCCAACCCGGCCCCCGCGAGCACCATGGAGGCATGGCGGCTGGCCGTTACCAGCCCAAGGCGGACCCGTCCGGCCCGGAGCCGCACCAGCAGGTCTACGGTCCCGGGATAACTCTTCACGCCCTGGCGCCTGATCCGCTCAATAAACAGCTGGTCCTTCCGTTCGGCAAGCCCGGCAATCGTCCACTCGTCGCCACCGGCGTCCCCCGGCGGGCCCTGGGGAAGAACGGCGCCGCGGGAGGCCAGGAAGGACCGCAAACCATCCTGCCGGGAACGCCCGTCCACATACTGGCGGTAGTCCTCATCAGTGAAGGGCCCGCGGCCCACTTCCGCAGGCAGCCGCTTGTCCTGCAGAACGCTATCGAGCAGTTCCCTCCATGCCGCCAGGTGTACCGAGGCCGTGTCGGTAACAACGCCGTCCAGGTCAAAAATCACCGCATCGAACGGCGAGAGCGTGCCAGCCACAGGCCTCGTTCCCCCTACTTCGCCCGCCAGAGGATATATGACCTTTGACCCTACCCCCGCTCGCGACCTGTTGCCATGCTGGAGCCATGAGCGAAACAAACGAAAACGGATCTGCGGACACCTCGCCGCGCTGCATCATGGTGGGCGTCGATGGCTCCGATTACTCCACGGACGCCTTGCGCCTGGCCGGCGAACTGGCGGCGGCACTGCATGCCCCATTGGAGGCAGTAACCTGCTGGGGCACACTGGCCGGCTTTGCCGCACTGGATGTGGCCGCCGGAAATTTCCCGGAGAAGGACCAACTCGAGGAACAGGCCAGGAAGTTGGTGGTCCGGGCGGCGGAGCGTGCCTTCGGCGGCAATCCACCGGTACCTATGGAGATCACCGTCCGGTTCGGCCCGACCGCGAAGACCCTGCTGCAGGAGAGCCGCCGGGCACGGATGCTGGTGGTAGGCCGTCGGGGCAGCGGCGGATTCCTGGGCCAGGTAATGGGGTCTGTTTCCAGCGCCTGTTCGGCGCATGCGCACTGCCCGGTGCTGGTGGTTGCATCCCAGGCCGACGACGCTGCTCCGGAGGCGGCCGGACGCACGGCCGCGACGGCGACGCTGCCGTGAGCCCTGGCCGGTCAGGAGCGCCATGACAACCATCCGCCGCTATCCCGCCGTCGCCGCCGCCGTGCTGGTCCTTGTGCTGACGGCGGTCCTGCTGGCCGCAGGCCAGCCGTCAGCGGCCCGCTGGTTGGCAAGCATCTTTGCGATGGCGGTGGCTGCATACAAGAGCGTCGGAATGGTCCGGGACATCGCCCGCGGACGCTGGGGCGTCGATCTGCTGGCCGTGATCGCGATCGTAAGCACTGCCGCGGTCGGGGAGTATCTTGCCTCGCTGATCATTGTGCTGATGCTCACCGGCGGCGCGGCCCTGGAGGACTTTGCCGCCGGGAGGGCCAGGCGCGAACTCAGTTCGCTGCTGGCCCGCGCACCGCAAACCGCGCACCGGGAACAGCGGGAGCAACCGGGGCAGCCGGAAGGACCGCAGTTCCCGGCCACGCCCGGACCGGTTGAGGACATCCCCGTCGGCACGGTCCAGGTCAACGATGTGCTGCTGGTCAGGCCGTCGGAGGTCGTACCGGTTGACGGCGTCCTCCTTTCCCCCGCCGCTTCCTTCGACGAATCCGCCCTTACTGGGGAGAGCCTGCCGACGGAGCGCTCTGTGGGCGATCGGGTCCTCAGCGGCTCGGTCAACGGTGAGGCCGCCGTCCGGATCCGCGTGTCCGCGCGCGAGGAAGACTCGCAGTACAGCCGCATCGTGGCACTGGTCAGGGAAGCCTCCGCCAGCCGGGCTCCCGTGGTCCGCCTCGCGGACCGGTACGCCCTCCCTTTTACAGTGCTGGCCATAGCCCTGGGCGCAGCAGCGTGGATCCTCAGCGGCGAAGCCGGGCGGTTTGCCGCCGTGCTGGTGGTGGCCACACCGTGTCCCCTTCTCATTGCGGCACCGGTGGCTTTTCTGGGCGGGATGAGCCGTGCCGCCCATGCGGGCATCATCGTCAAGAATGGCGGGACGCTGGAACAACTTTCCCGGATTAGGACGGCGGTCTTTGACAAGACCGGAACCCTGACGCACGGACATCCGGCGCTGCAGGAGATCCGGGTCGCCAGGAACGACGGTGATCGCCTCGGGTCGGACCGGTTGCTTCAGCTGGTCGCATCGGCGGAGCAGTATTCCTCCCATGTCCTGGCCGGCTCCGTCATTGCGGCCGCCCGCTCCCGCGGCCTGGCGCTGCTGGCGGCCAGCGAAGCCGGCGAGCATGCCACCCATGGTGTCACCGCCGTGCTGGATGGCCACCTGGTCGCCGTCGGCAAGCGAAGCTTCATTGCCGCCGGGTCCGGAGCTGCCGCCGGGTCCGGAGCTGTTGAGGAAGCCTCGCTGGCCGGCGGCCAGCTGGCAGTCTACGTCAGCATTGACGGCGGCTTCGCCGGGACGCTCATCATGAGCGACCCGCTGCGGGCCAACGCACGGACCACATTGTCCGAACTGGCAAGCCTGGGTGTGCGCGAATCGCTGATGCTGACAGGGGATGCCTGGGCCACCGCCGGCCACATTGCCGCCCAGGTGGGGATCAGCCATGTTCAGGCCGAGTGCCTGCCCGCTGACAAGGTGGCTGCGGTCGCGGCACTGCCGGACCGTCCTGTGATGATGGTGGGCGATGGCGTCAATGACGCTCCGGTTTTGGCTGCCGCGGACGTCGGGGTGGCGATGGGGGCCAAGGGGTCGACGGCGGCCAGCGAGTCCGCCGACGTGGTCATCATGCTCGACGATCTGTCCCGGACCGCCCTGGCGGTGCGGATCGGCCAGCGCACCATCCGGGTCGCCGTGCAAAGCATCTGGATCGGCATGATCCTGAGTGTGGGCCTGATGGCAGCGGCGGCGGTGGGCTATGTTCCGGCCGTAGCCGGTGCACTGTCCCAGGAGCTGGTGGACCTGGCCACCATTCTTAACGCTTTGCGTGCCCTGCGCTCGGGCCACCGTGGCACCGTTCCGGCACCGGCGGCGCCTACCGCACCGGCGGCGCCCACTGCACCGGCGATGCCGGCCCCACCTGCCGAAGGGGCCGAACGCCCTGAAGCTGCCGGCGATCCCAAGTATTCGGCAGGATCGGTCCGGCATGAGGCAGACTAGGCCCATGACCTCAGAGGAACGCCCAGGCACCGCGCTGACCGAGGCCGAATGCTGGAAGCTGCTGGAACACTGCGAGCACGGCAGGCTGGCGCTCAGCGTTGCCGACCAACCGGACATCTACCCGATCAATTTCATCGCCCGCGACGGCAGGCTGCTGATGCGCACCAACCCGGGCACCAAAGTGGCCCAGCTGACCGTGAACAGCCGGGTGGCTTTCGAGGCGGACGGGATCGCCAGCGGGGAGGCCTGGAGCGTGGTGGTGAAGGGAACCGCCCGGGTTTTGGAGGCGCAGGCGGAGATCGACGCCGCCGATGAACTGCCGCTGCGGCCGTGGATTCCGACGCTGAAATACACCTACGTGCAGATCACCCCGGACCAGCTGATCGGGCGGCATTTTGTCCTCGGCAGCGAGCCGGAGAGGTATTAAGGCCCTATACGCGGACGGGACGGCGTCGTAGGTTGGTGCCATGACTGCTACTGGGGAACAGGCGGGCCTTGACGGTCCCACATCCGATGCGATGCTCAAGCTGGGCCGTTTCTTCACCAAATGGGACCAGACGGCCGATGGCCGGGCGGTGTTCCGGGAAGGCGGCCGCAAGGGCGATGTGTTCTACCGGGACCGCTGGAGCCACGACAAGGTGGTCCGCTCCACGCATGGGGTGAACTGCACCGGTTCCTGCTCCTGGAAGGTCTACGTCAAGGACGGGATCATCACCTGGGAATCCCAGCAGACGGATTATCCCTCCGTGGGTGCTGACAGCCCCGAATATGAGCCCCGCGGCTGCCCCCGTGGTGCGGCCTTCTCCTGGTACACCTACTCGCCCACCCGGGTCCGCTTCCCCTATGCCCGCGGTGTGCTGGTGGAGATGTACCGCGAGGCCAAGGCCCGGCTGAAGGATCCGGTACTGGCGTGGGCGGACGTCGTCGGGGATCCGGAGCGCCGGCGGCGCTACCAGCAGGCCCGCGGCAAGGGCGGACTGGTCCGCGTCTCCTGGCAGGAGGCCATCGAAATGGCCGCCGCCGCGCATGTCCACACGATCAAGACCTACGGCCCGGACCGCTGCTCCGGCTTCTCCCCCATCCCGGCGATGTCGATGGTTTCGCACGCGGTGGGCAACCGTTTCATCCAGCTGATCGGCGGGGTGATGACCTCCTTCTACGACTGGTACGCGGACCTTCCGGTGGCCAGCCCCCAGGTCTTCGGGGACCAGACGGACGTGCCGGAATCCGGGGACTGGTGGGATTCCACCTACCTG
>DASYGM010000048.1:0-8625 GCA_035999715.1 Micrococcaceae bacterium
GCCGTCCCGCCGGTCAGGTCTGCGTCGCTGCGGACGGCCGCGAAGACCTGGCTGGCCGCCGGCTGGAGCAGCTGCACCCGACCGGGATCCGGCGCGTACTGGGTCCAGGGGACCGTGACGAATGCCACCTTGGACAGATCAACGTTCTTCAGCCGGCCGGCGATGGCCATCATGGAGTTGACGTTGGATAGGCCCTTGTCCACGGTGAGGTTCTTAGTGACGGTTTCCGCGATGCTGTACAGCTTCGGGATGTCCGTCAGCGTGCCCTCGTCCTTGATCTTGCGTGTCATTGATGCCAGGAAGGACTGCTGGGCCTTGATCCGCGAAATATCGCTGGCGTCACCAAAGGCGTGGCGCTCGCGCAGGAAGGACAGAGCCTGCTCGCCCTGGATGTTGCTCTTGCCCGCCGGCAGGTCCAATCCGGAGGCGGGGTCCTTGACCGCGGTGTCGACGCAGACTTCCACCCCGCCCAGCGTGGTGGTCAGCTGCTTGACCGCGTTGAAGTCAGCGAGCATGAAGTGGTCGATGTTCATCCCGGTCATCTGGTTAATCGCTGCCACCGTGCAGCCCGGACCGCCCAGGCTCAGGGCACTGTTGAGCTGTCCGGCCTGCTCGGGTGCGGAGAAATTGCCGGTCGCTGGGTTCCGGCACGCCGGGATTGGCACGATCAGGTCGCGGGGGAAGCTGATGACGCTGACACGCTTGTTGTCCGCCGAAATGTTCATCAGCATCATCACGTCGGAGTTGCCGACACCGCCGGAATCCGCGGTAGAGCCGTACTCGCCGTCGGACCCTGCGCGCGTGTCCGTCCCCATGATCAGGATCTGCAGCGCGTCGTGGTTGTCGTCCGCCGGAGGCGCCGTGGTGCTGTTGGAACCGAGGTTGAGTTCGGCCACCTGCACATTGCCCTGCAGCCGCATGACCATTACCCCGGCGACCGCCACCCCTGCTACCAGCAGGGCGGCTAGGCTGGCGGCGGAGATTTTCAGCCACAGCGGGACGCGCCGGGAACCACGAAAATGCCGTCCGGCGGTGGCCGGACGGCCCTTTGCGCTGGCGCCTGCTGCCCGGGCCGGGCGCTGTGCCGCAGCGCGCGCGCCCTGTTCGGCACGACGTCGCCCCATAGGGTAAACCTTCCATTGGCTACAAAGAACTCAAACAAGTGTACGGTCTCAGGCTGGGAATACGCTTGTAGCTGAGCGGAAAGGAGTGCCGGTGGCCCACGGACGCGGCGGGATGGACGTCCGGGGCAAGGACGTTAGAAGCCCAGTTTGACCAGCTGCTTGGGGTCTCGCTGCCAATCCTTGGCCACCTTAACGTGCAGATCCAGGTAGATCCGGGTACCCAGCAGCGCCTCGATGCCGCGCCGGGCGTTGCTGCCCACTTCGCGCAGGCGCGAACCCGCCCGGCCAATGATGATCGCCTTCTGCGAGGGCCGTTCTACGTACAGGTTGACCCTGACATCGAGTAGTTGGTTGTTCTCCGAGCGTCCCTCCCGCGGCACGATCTCTTCCACTACGACCGCCAGCGAGTGCGGCAGCTCATCGCGCACGCCCTCCAGCGCTGCCTCCCGCACCAGCTCGGCCACCATCACCGCCTCCGGCTCGTCGGTCAGTTCCCCATCCGGGTAGAGCGGCGGAGACAACGGCATGTGTCCGGCCAGCACTGTGGACACGGTCTCCACCTGGAAGCCGTTGGCGGCGGAGACGGGCACGACGTCGGCCCAGCCTTCCCCGCCCAGCACCTCACGGCCCAGCTCGGTGGCGGCCAGCAGATGCTCGGCCAGCGCCGCCCTGTCCACCAGGTCCGTCTTGGTGACCAGGGCGACGACGGGCTTGCGGCCCAGCTGGGCCAGCTGGGTGGCGATGAACTTGTCCCCGGGGCCGATCTTCTCGTTCGCGGGCAGACAGAAGCCGATCGCGTCTACTTCGGCCAGGGTGTCCGCCACCAGGTCATTCAGTCGCTGGCCCAGCAGGGTGCGCGGACGGTGCAGCCCGGGGGTATCGACCAGGATGAGCTGGAACTGTGGCCGGTGCACGATGCCGCGGATGGTGTGTCGCGTGGTCTGCGGTTTGGCCGAAGTGATGGCCACCTTCTGTCCCACCAACGCATTGGTCAGCGTTGATTTCCCGGCGTTGGGCCGTCCCACCAGGACCGCGAAGCCTGCCCGGAAGTCCTCCGGCACACCGTCCGGTCCGGCGTTCTTCGGCTTGGTCATGATTCGCTCCCTGCGGTGTGGTCGTTATGCGTAAGTTCGTTGAGTTCAGTCTCCGCCGGGGCCGCGGCGGAAGCAATGAGATGGCTGACCCTGTTCCGGCGGCCTTCCAGCCGCTCGGCGCGCAGCCGGATGCCGGACACTTCAACCTCGCTGCCCACAATCGGCACGCGCCCCAGCGCCTTGGCCAGCAGCCCACCCACGGTGTCCACCTCGTCGTCGTCGAGCTCAATATCGAAAAGCTCGCCCAGATCATCGACCCCCAGCCGGGCACTGACCCGGTATTCGCCGTTGCCCAACTCCTGGACCTCCGGCGTCTCGGAATCATATTCGTCCACGATCTCGCCGACGATTTCCTCGATCAGATCCTCCAGCGTGACCAGTCCCGCCGTTCCGCCGTATTCGTCGATCACGATGGCCACATGGGTCGATTCAACCTGCAGCTCCTTGAGCAGTTCGCTGACCGGTTTGGACTCGGGCACATAGCGGACACCGCGGACAATCGATTCCACCGTTGGTGCACTGTCCCGGGTGCCCAGCCGGTGCTGGGTGGCCACGACGTCCTTGAGGTAGAGAATTCCGCGGATCTGGTCGGTGCTTTCACCGATCACGGGAATCCTTGAGTAGCCGGAGCGCAGGAACACCGTCATCGCCTCGTCCAGGGTCGTGCCCTCATCCAGGGTGACGATGTCCGTCCGGGGCACCATCACCGAGCGCACCAGCGTGTCGCCCAGATCGAAGACACTCTGGATCAGTTCCGCCTCGCTGCCCTCCAGCATCTCGGATTCGCTGGCGCGGTCGACGAATTCGCGGAATTCCTCTTCGCTGACAAACGCGTCATCGCCGCGCGGTGCCCCCGGCGCCACCGCGCTGCCCACCGCCACCAGCCAGCCGGGGATCGGTCCCAGTACCCAGCAGAGGAAGCGCACCAGCCAGGCAGTGCCGCGGACGACGGCGGCCGAGTGCAGCCTGCCCAGCTGCCGCGGCGAGACGCCGACCAGGACAAAGCCGATGCCGGCCATGACCACGGTGGCCAGCAGCCCGGCCAGCCATACGCGCTCGGTCAGGTTCAGGAACAGCAGCGCGACGGCGACGGCTGCCGCCATTTCAAACCAAACCCGCCAGAAGCGTAGTGCGTTCGTGTGCGCCACCGGCGCGGCCAGGATCTTGCCCAGCGACGCCGCACCGCGTTGGGCTGCGACGGTTTCGGCATCGTGGCGGGGAAAGAAGTTGAACGCAGCCTCGGCGGCCGTCAGCACTGCGGCAATGGCCACGAAAACAAGCCCCATCGCGATCAGGGCCGGCGTAATCACTGCATGGTCTCCCGTGGCGCGGCCTTGCCCAGGAAGCCGGCCAGCAGCTGGCGCTGCAGGGAAAACATCTCTTCCTTTTCCTCGGGCTCCGCGTGGTCGTAACCGAGCAGGTGCAGCACGCCGTGCGTGGTCAGCAGCAGCAGTTCCTCCGCCGTCGAGTGGCCCGCGGCACGTGCCTGCTCCTCGGCCACCTGCGGGCAGAGCACAATATCGCCCAGCAGCCCGGCCGGAGACGGCCGGTCCGCCGAGCCGGGACGCAACTCATCCATCGGAAAGGACAGCACGTCGGTGGGGCCGGGTTCATCCATCCACTCGATGTGCAGTTTCTCCATCGCCTCCAGGTCCGCCAGGATGATGGACAACTCGGTCTGCGGGTGCACATACAGCCGGTCCAGGATGTACCTGACCAGCCGGACCAGGCTTTCCTCGTCCGCCGGGATGCCCGACTCGTTGTTGACCTCGATGCTCATCCCCGGCCGTCCTCATTGCTGGTGGCGGAAAGCTCGGCCTCGCTGCCGCGGTTGGTTCGGCCGTTGTGGCTTCCCCGGCTCTCGCGGCGGCGTGCGGCGTGCTGGCCGTTGCGCCGTTGGGCGTCGTCCCACCGCCCGTAGGCATTGACAATGTCCCCCACGAGCCGGTGCCGCACCACATCGGAGGCGTCCAGCATGGAGAAGTTCACGTCGTCGATATTCTGCAGGATCCGTTCGACAATCCGCAGTCCGGAACTGGCGCCAGAGGGTAGGTCGACCTGGGTCACATCCCCGGTGACCACCATCTTGGAGCCGAAGCCAAGCCGCGTCAGGAACATCTTCATCTGTTCCGCCGTCGTGTTCTGTGCCTCGTCCAGGATGATGAATGCGTCGTTGAGGGTGCGGCCGCGCATGTAGGCCAACGGGGCCACCTCGATGGTCCCGGCGGCCATCAGCCGCGGAATTGAATCCGGATCCATCATGTCATGCAGCGCGTCGTACAGCGGGCGCAGGTACGGGTCAATCTTGTCGCTGAGGGTTCCGGGAAGAAAACCCAGCCGCTCCCCTGCCTCCACGGCCGGGCGGGTCAGGATAATCCGGTTGACTTCCTTCTGCTGCAGGGCTTGGACCGCCTTGGCCATAGCCAAGTACGTCTTACCGGTACCGGCGGGGCCGATGCCAAAAACAATGGTGTTCGCGTCGATGGCGTCAACATAGTTCTTCTGGTTCAGCGTCTTGGGCCGGATGGTACGCCCCCGGCTGGAAAGAATGTTGTGCGTGAGCACATCCACCGGCGAGGCCACGGCCTGGGAGCGGAGCATGGTCACCAGTTGCTCAAGAACGGCAGGAGTGACCACGGTCTGGCGCTCCACCAGTCCGCGCACTTCCTCGAAGAGCCGCATGATCCGGGGCACCTCGGAAGCCGGACCGGTAATGGAAAGCTCGTTGCCTCGAGCATGGAAGTCCACGGCAGGATAGCTGGCCTCGACAAAACGCAGTGCCTCGTCGTGGGCACCCAGCGACTGGACCATCTGTTCCGGGGAATCGAAGGACACGATCTCCGTGCGGACGCTGTCTAGTGAGTGCGGGAACGATGCGGAGGCCGTCTGTACCAGCGGCCGCGCTGCGCTGTTGCCCGATGCTGAATCTGTCATAGGTTCGGCCCCGCCGGGGCCTGAAATCTCTCCTTGGTTCGTCCTTGACTTCGTGTCCTTAACTTGCACCCCATCCTACGGCAAGTCCCACCCCATGGCAGCGGCGTCAACCGCGCCTTCACGCAGCCGCCCGTCCCGGGATGGCCCTGCGAATATCGGGAGGGTCTCGAAAGGGTTTCGATCCGGTTTCAGTTCAGGTCCACGCCGCGCTCCCGGCTTTTTGGCCACCGCCCCTATGCCAAGCTGAATTGGGGGAAAAGCGACGGGCAACGTGCCCCTACGCTCAAAGCGAAGGACAGCATCATCAGTACAGCAGCCAGCAGCGCGGCCCGAGGGGGATCGCCGCTCGATCCCACGGGCCAGCGGCCCGACCGCGCAGCCGGCAAGCCGGACGCCGCGGCCCCCCGCGCTGCGGGCCTGCGGGCTGCGGGCACCCGGGCTGCCGCCCGCTATCTGCCTCCCGCCGCGGCCCTCTGCGCCGCGCTCCTGCTGGCAGGCTGCGGCGGCGCCAACGCGCCGTCGTCGTTCGATTCCACCATGCCGCCCTCCGGTGGCCCCGGCCCCACCTCCACCGTGACCAGCGCCCCGCTGGAAACGGCGCAAAGCGCGTCGAAGGTTCCGGTCTACTGGCTGGGGCACAGCAACAACGACGTCTACCTGTACCGCGAATACCTGCCGGGCGGGAACAACGCCGATCCGATCCAGGCGGCCCTGCAGGCGATGACCAGCCAGAAGCCGCTGGACAGCGACTACTTCAGCCCATGGAAAAAGGCCTCCACGCTCAGCGCCTCCATCTCGGCCAAGAACGTGATCACTGTGGACATCTCCTCCGACGCCTTCAGCACAGGCGTGGACGAGGGCATCGCCCAGCGTGCCATCCAGCAGCTGGTCTACACCGCTACCGCGTCGGCCGCGAACGCCGGACTGATCGATTCCAACCAGTCCGTCCAGGTCGTCATCCTGGTGGACGGGCACACCGATTACCAGGCGTTCGGGAAGGTCAAACTGGACAAGCCGCTCAGCCGTGAAGGCAGTTACGTGGCCCCGGTCTGGGTTATCGATCCGCAGGATTCCCAGACCTTAGCGGATCCAATCAAGGTCAACGGACGCGGCATCTCCGCCGACGGCAAGCTGAGCTGGCAACTGCTCAAGACGGACAGTTCGGGCAGCAAGAGCGTCTACCTCTCCGGCAGCACGGCGATCAGCTCCGGGCCGTCCCAGCTGGGCACCTTCAGCTTTACCGTGGCTCCGCCGCCCGGAACCTACGAGCTGTGCGTCTTCGTCAGGGACCCCGCGGACCCGACGGCCCAGCCGGGCGTGGACAGTAAGAAGGTAGTGGTCCGGTAGCCCAGCCGGTTACCAGCGGCCCAGCGGGGTGCTGAGCACTGCGACGGCGGCCGGTCCGGCCGTGGAGGAGCGCAGCACGTGCGGGCCCAGCCGGGCCAGCTGCGCCCCGGCTGAGGTCAGCAATTCCACCTCGCGGACACTGATCCCGCCCTCCGGCCCCACAATGAGCAGGATTTCCGCCCCCGGTTGCTGCTCCAGCCGTCCGCGCTGGCGTTCGACGGCGGCCTCCAGCGGGTGCGGCGCCTCCTCGTGGAGCAGGACGGCCAGCGGCGCCGCCGCAACCAGTGCGGCCAAGGTGGCGGAGTCAACGGCTTCGGAAACCTCGGGAACCCTTGCCCGGCGGGCCTGTTTGGCCGCAGTCCGGACGGTGGCGCGCCACTTCGCCAGCGATTTGGCTGCCCGCTCGCCCTTCCATCGCACAATCGAGCGTTCCGCCTGCCACGGTATAACGCCGTCGATGCCCAGCTCCGTGGCCGCTTCGATCGCCAGCTCGTCCCGGTCGCCCTTCGCCAGGGCCTGGACCAGCACCAGCCGGTGCGCCGGCGCCGGCTCCTGGCTGACGCGCTCAATCCGGACGCGCAGTTCGCCCGGGGAAGCAGCGGTGACGGTTCCGCTCAGGCGCAACCCGGCGCCGTCCACCAGATCCAGCTGCTCGCCCGGCGCCAGCCGCTTGACCGTGGTCGCATGCCGGCCTTCGGCGCCGTCCAGCACAAACTCCGAGCCTTCCGCCAGCAGTTCCAGCTCCGCAGCGGCTGCGAAGAATATGGGGTTGGTCACGGCCGGCCGGAGTTAGAGGTTGCCGAGTTTGTCGCGCAGCTTGGCGAACATCCCGCCGCTGGAGACCAGTTTGCCTTCGGTGAACTGTTCCCCGCGCAGCTGGGCCAGCTGCCGGAGCAGCTCTTCCTGGGCGGCGTCAACCTTGGTGGGGGTTTCCACGTGCAGATGCACCTTCAGATCCCCCCGGCCGTAGCCGCGCAGATGCGTGACACCGAGGCCGCGCAGGGTGACAATCTCCGCAGACTGGGTGCCGGCCCGGACACTGATGGGCTGTTCGCCGTCAAAGGTGTCCAGCGTCAGCTCGGTGCCGAGCGCCGCGGCCGTCATCGGCACGCTCACGGTGGCGTGCAGGTCGTCGCCGTCGCGAAGGAAGGCCGGATCGCTGTTGACCTTGATTTCCACATACAGGTCCCCGGCCGGACCGCCGGCGGGGCCGGCCTCGCCCTGGGCACCCAGCTGGATCCGCGTTCCGGTGCCCACCCCGGCGGGAACCTTGATGGTCAGCGACCGACGGCTGCGGATCCGGCCCTCGCCGGCACACTCGTTGCAGGGGTCCAGGATCACCGTGCCGAAGCCCTGGCAGGAACCGCAGGTGGCGACCGTCATGACCTGGCCCAGGATGGAGCGCACTGGCCGCTGCACCTGCCCGCTGCCTCCGCAGATGTCGCAGGTCTGCGGATGGGTGCCGGGCTGGCAGCAGTTGCCGTTGCAGGTCGGACAGACGACGGCGGTTTCCACCTCGATCTTCTTGTTCACGCCGAAGACTGCCTCGCGCAGGTCGATGCGGACGTTGATGAGCGCGTCCTGGCCGCGCCGGGTACGCGGGGCCGGACCCCCCGCACCGCCTCCGCCGCCGAAGAATGTCTCGAAGATGTCCTGGAAGGCAAATCCGGATCCGGAATAGCCGGCGCCGCCAAAGCCGGTGTCCGTGCCGTTCTCATTGCCGGTCGTGTCGTAGACGCGGCGCTTCTGCGGATCGGAGAGAACCTCGTAGGCATGGGTAACCGCCTTGAAGCGCTCCTGCGCGTCGTCGCCCTTGTTGACGTCCGGATGGAACTGGCGTGCCAGCTTGCGGTATGCCTTCTTGATTTCCTCCCCCGTCGCGTCGCGGGAAACACCCAGTACGTCGTAGTGGTTGCTCAAAGTCTCTTACTCTCTCTGTTGTCCTGCATGCTGTCGTGCTGCGTTCTGTTGTCCTGCGGGTCTCTGTGCTGCATGTATCTGTGCCGCCTGCCCCATTAGCCGGCCAGGATCCTGGACAGGTACCTGGCCACCGCCCGGACCGCAGACATGGTGTTCGGATAGTCCATCCGCGTTGGTCCGAGCACCCCGATTTTCGCCGAGGAATC
>DASYGM010000073.1:0-6884 GCA_035999715.1 Micrococcaceae bacterium
GTGCTCCGGATCAGTTCGTAGGTGGCCTCGTCATCCAAGGGGACGGCGTTGAGGTCTATCCGGCCGTCTTCGGAAATGTAGGCAGGGCCCGGGTCTGCCGCAGCCCCCGGACTTCCTCCCGCCACTGCCTCAGCATGGCTGGCAGCCGCCCAAACAGTGTGGTGCCCGGCGGCGGCCGCAACAGTGTGATGCCCGGCGGCCACCACCTCCGCCTTGGAAGGATGGACCCGGGTGATCTCCCGGACCGCGTAGGCCATGGCGCTTTGCATCCGCACGCCCAGCACGTCCAGCTTGAGCATGCCCATCGGGTCCATATCGTGCTTGTCGAACTGGCTCATCGGCAGCCCCAGCCCGCTGGGCTGCACCGGGGTGCGGTCCAGCAACGACCTATCGCCCAGGATCACCCCGCAGGGGTGCATGGAAATGTGCCGGGGCAGCCGGTCCAGCCGCTCGGTCAGGTCCACCAGCAAGTCCAGCTGCTGGTTCTGCTGCTGCTCCAGCTCCACCCGCTCGGCGAATTCACGCAGCTCCGGCTTTTCCGCCATCGCTTCACGGAACTTCCGGGCGGAAAAACGCCACAGCTGCTTGGCGATCGCCCCGACATCCTCCTGGTCCATTCCCAACGCCAGCCCGGCATCCCGGACGGCGCCACGGGCGCGGTAGCCGTTCTGCATGCTCATCAGGGTGACCCGTTCCGGGCCAAAACGGTCAAAAATCCGCCGGTACACGTTGTGCCGCTCGGCGCTTTCCACGTCGATATCGATGTCCGGCAGGGTGGCGCGGTCCCGGGAGAGGAAGCGCTCAAAGATCAGGTCATGGCGCAGCGGGTCCACCTGGCTGATATCTATCAGATAGTTCACCAGGCTGGAGGCTCCGGAGCCGCGCGCGACCGCACGCACGCCCATCTCGGTGATCATCCGGGAAACTTCGGCCACGGTCAGGAAATAGGAGGCAAAGCCCAGCCTGTCGATGATGCCCAGCTCATGGCGCAGCCGGTTGCGCATGGACCGCTCGGCGGCGCCGGTAATGCCCGGAAATCTCCGTCCTATCCCGGCCTCGCAGCGCTGGGCCAGTTCCGCCAGCGGATCCCGGTCAATGCCTATCACGGATGCCTCCGGCACCACCGGCTGCTTCCAGCCCATGTCCGTCACCGGGTCCATCCGGCATCTATCCGCCAGCTCCTCCGTCTGTCTGAGCAGCTGTGCCAGCTCCGCTGTCCCAAAACCGGCGGCATGCATGATCTCCTTGGCCACTCCCGTCATCTGCACGGCGGATTTCAGCCAGCCCTGCCCGTTGGGCTGCAGCCGGTGCCCGGGGCCGGAGAGAGCGGTGAGCGGCGTTAGCGACCGCGCGGAATCCAGCACATCGGCCGTGGCTGCACCATCCACATCGCAGTAGCGCACGGCATTGGTCAGCACCGAGGGAACGCCGAATTCATGCGCCAGTTTGAGCATCCGTACGGCGTGGGCGGTGCTCAGATACTCCCCCGGGGCACTGAGGTGGCTGACGATTTCCGCGGCCAGCGTCCCGGTCGGCATCTGCTGGTGCCAGCGCCGGAATTTGCGGCGCGGCAGCAGGTATTTGCGTCCTCCCATCGCATGGCCAACGTCCGACGACGGCCCCACCAGAACGGTGAGGACCGGCACCAGCGTCTGCGGGTCCAGGGATCGGGACGCGAGCTGTTCCAACGTGACACCGACGGGGATGTGGGTGCTGGCATTGGCATGTGCGTCGGAAATCAGCCGGCACAGGGCCCGGTAACCGGCGCCCCGGGTACCGCCATGGGCCAGCACGACCACCCGGCCTGATTCCATCAGGCGTCCGTGCCCGCCTGGGCTGCCTAAACCTGTTCCCCCGTGCCCGCCCAAACCTGTGCCGCCATGCCCGCCCGGGCCCACGCCGCCGTGCCCGCCCGGGCCCACGCCGCCGTCGTACTGCTCCGCCGCCTCCAGGACGGCCAGGTCCACCCCAACAATCGGATCAAGGCCTGCGGCCATGCACGCCTTCAGGTGCTTTACGGTGCCGTAGAGCCCGTCCCGGTCCGTGCAGGCCAGCGCGTCAGCGCCGTCCGCTGCGGCGGCCTGGGCCAGGTCATCCGGCCAGGAGACGCCGTAGTGGGCGCTGAAGGCGGTGGAAACGTGCAGGTGGGTGAAACTCATTACTGATCCAAAACTCGAAAGGGCGGAAGGTGCTTACGCGCTGCGGGACCGGGCCGCATCATGGAGCCGCAGCATCCGCCAGCGGTTGCTGCCCCGGTGATGGCTCAGGTCGAAGGTACAGAACGGGCCCTTCCCGCCGATCCTGGCCTGCACGCGCCAGATTTCGTGGTCCACCAGACCCGCACCCCGGCCCACCTCGGCACGGATTTCCTCTTCCCACCAGCTGCGGCGTTCGTACCACCGCACCGGTTCGGGACCAATGGTGTAGCTGCACCCCTGCCAGAGCAGGGACACGGGTATGCCGGCGGGGGAACAGTCAACCTCCACCGATTCGCTAAACGTCCCCATTGCAGGGCCTCCACTCCCGTTCGCCAGGGCTGCAGTGCACTCGTTACAGCGCACTCCTTACAGCGCACACGTTGATATGCACGTGTTGAAATACAGGCACTGAAATACACGTGTTGCCATGCATCAATATTAGAAACTATGTTCGAATTATTCTTCCAGTGTACGCCTCCTTCGGTCTGAAATAAACAGGTCGCGCAGCAGCTCCCGAACCCCTCACTCCAACGTCTTGCCCGGGCAGTGGGAGGCTACTGATTGGCGCCCCGAATGACGGAGAGCTGACGGAGAGCCACTGGAGGGCGCCGGAAGCTGGCAAAAGCTGGCGGCAAGCTGGCGGGAAAAAGAAACATAGCTGACCGGAGAATTGGCGTCTAGCATGTCTGTAAGGCCATCGAGGACGCTGGCGCCGCCGCAGGAAAGAGCCACAAAGGAGCGCTCGATGAGCAGCATGGTCACACTTATCGCCCAAACCGCCCCCCTGGAACGAGACCTGAAAATCGAATCACGGCAGGCCACGGATGCGGACGTCCCGCGTCTGGGCGAACTGTATTTCAGCGCGTACGACCCCGGTGTTGCCAGTGAAAGCCTGGATGCGGCAGTAGCAGACATTCACGCCTCGTTCGCGGGGAAATACGGCAACTACCTCCACCTCGCCTCGCCCGTTGCACTGAATGACGCGGGAGAGATCATCGCCGCCATCATGGTGGTGGAGCGGGCAACCTGGCCGGAGACCCCGGACGCACCCTTCATCATCGAACTGTTCACGGACCGCAACCACCGGCGCCAGGGGTTGGCCGAGGAGCTGGTGCAGGCCTCCATGGATGCACTCTTTAACGCCGGGCACAAGGAGATAGCTCTCCGGGTGGACAGCGAGAACGCCGCGGCCCTGGCGCTGTACCTTTCGCTCGACTTCCGGCGCTGGTATCCCGAGGAGGAGGACTAAGGGCTGGCGGAAGCTGGTTTCTGCCCGGCTGCCGGGCGGGGCGCCGGACGCCGGACGGACAGGGCGTGTTTCTAAACCCGCTTTCACTGCTTGTACTGCCTGCATTTCATGCATCGTCAGCTGCAAGCACGTTTTTTCAGAAGGTGGTCTTCGCCCCACCGCTTTGCCACGAAAGGCCGCACAACTGCCACAAAAAAGGACCGCCTGCGTGCGCGAGGGCAACGCAGACGGTCAAGTCACCACCGCTGACTCAGGCAACGCTGTGCTGACGCAGGTAGCGCAGTGCTGACTCAGGCAACGCAGTCGGCCAGCTGTCAGCTAGGTTAACCATCCAGGTTAAGCGGCCAGCTTGGCCTTTACGTCGTTCAGTGAGGGGTTCGTGGCGGCTGAGCCGTCCGGGAAGATCACGGTGGGAACCGTCTGGTTGCCGCCGTTGAGCTTCTCAACCAGTTCGGCCGTGCCCGGGACATCCTCGATGTTTATTTCCTTGTAGCCGATCCCCTGTGCGTCGAGCTGGGTCTTCAGCCGGCGGCAGTAACCGCACCACGAGGTCGAGAACATGGTGATGGTGCCGGCGTCGGGGGTGTAGTCCACTTATTACTCCTTGGTTGCTGATTGCATGCCTTCTGCTGAATACATCCTTTCTCATAACGCAGAAGGACGATGCCCTTATTCCAGACCATATTCCGCTCCATAGCCTCAACCGGTGCCCTCCGCGGGCTCAATCAGGTCGGGACCGTTGTTCCGGACGCTGTTCACCCGCGTCCCCACAACGCGCGGGACCAGCCGGGGTTCGGGCATCGAGTCAAGAAGCATCCGCACATCGGCAGTGCTGGTGGTGCCGACATCCAGCCAGTCAGCATAGAGTCCTGACGGCACGATCAGCGGGGTCCGCTCGTGGATGTGGCCCAGGGCATCGGTCGCGCGCGTGGTGATGACGGTGCAGGTCCGCAGCCATTTTCCGGGCTCGCCGTCGGGCACCGTCGGGTCCGGCCAGTATTCATAGAGCCCGGCGAAGGCCAGGATTTCGTTGTCCTCGCCGTGCAGGTAGGTGGGAATTTTGCCGTCCGCGCTCTGCTGCCATTCGAAATAGCCATCGGCAGCCACCAGCGCCCGTCGCTTGGAGGCAGCCTGACGGAACGAGGGTTTTTCCGTAATGGTCTCCATTCGGGCGTTGATCAGCCGCGCGCCGGACTTGGCGTCTTTGGACCAGGACGGAACCAGGCCCCAGCGGGCCGTCGACAGCTCCCGGGAAGGTGCGCCGCCGTCGTCGGAAGCTTTGCGCTCCATCACCAGCGGGACCTCATCGGTAGGCGCCACGTTGTAGGACGGCTCAAGATCGCGGTCCAACGTCTCGTCCACATCGAAGGCCGCCACCAGATCGCCGGTGCTCCGCGCCATCACGTATCTGCCACACATGCCTCCATTATGGTGCAGCCGTACGCTGGGCAGGGTCACACGGCGGTGCGGTTGGGCCGGCCGTAAGGTGCTGTGATACACACGAACTATTGCTCCGCGCACCGTCTGCCGAAGGGAAATCCGCTGTGGTCCACAAAGTTCAAGGCGCCGTCGTACGCTCCAAGGGCGCCCCTGTCACCCTGGAAACCATCCTTGTTCCGGATCCGGGTCCGGGCGAGGCGCTGGTGGACATCCTAACCAGCGGTGTCTGCCACACGGACCTGCACTACAAGCTGGGCGGGATCAGCGACGATTTCCCCTTCCTGCTGGGCCATGAGGCCACCGGCGTGGTCAGCGCTGTTGGCCCGGACGTCACAGAGGTCGCCCCGGGCGACAGGGTCATCCTGAACTGGCGTGCGGTCTGTGGCGAGTGCCGGGCCTGTAAGCGCGGTGCGCCGCAGTACTGCTTCAACACGCACAACGCCACCCAGAAAATGACGCTGGAGGACGGCACCGAGCTGTCCCCGGCGCTGGGCATCGGCGCCTTCACCGAAAAGACGCTGGTGGCCGCCGGACAGTGCACCAAGGTGGATCCGGACGCCGATCCCGCCGCCGTCGGGCTGTTGGGCTGCGGCGTCATGGCAGGCTTGGGCGCCGCCATCAACACCGGCGGGGTGCAGCGCGGAGATTCGGTGGCCGTGATCGGTTGTGGCGGAGTCGGCACAGCCGCCATCGCCGGTGCCTCGCTGGCAGGGGCGACGACGGTGATCGCGGTTGACATCGACGCGAAGAAACTCGACCGTGCCCGCACCCTCGGTGCCACGCACACCGTCGATTCCTCCGCTACCGACCCCGTCGAGGCGATCCGGGAGTTGACGGGCGGCTTCGGCGCGGACGTGGTGATCGACGCCGTCGGCCGTCCGGAAACCTACAAGCAGGCTTTCTACGCCCGCGACCTGGCGGGAACCGTAGTCCTGGTGGGCGTGCCCACCCCGGAGATGACACTGGAACTGCCGCTGCTGGACGTGTTTGGCCGCGGCGGATCCCTTAAGTCCTCCTGGTACGGAGACTGCCTGCCCTCCCGCGACTTCCCTATGCTGGTGAGCCTGTACCAGCAGGGCCGGCTGGACCTGGACGCCTTCGTCTCGGAGAGGATCGGGATCGACCAGATCGAGGAAGCCTTTGAGAAGATGCGCACCGGATCCGTGCTGCGCTCGGTCGTGGAGCTCTGATGGCGCTGCGGATCGAACAGCTGGTCACTTCCGGGACCTTCTCGCTGGACGGCGGCACCTGGGATGTGGACAACAACGTCTGGATTGTCGGCGACGATGAGGAATGCATCATCATTGACGCTCCCCATGACGCGCAGGCCATCATCGACCAGCTCAACGGCCGGCGGGTCAAGGCGCTGCTGCTCACGCATGCCCACAATGACCATATCGGGGCGGCGGAACGCCTGGCCGAGGCCGCGCGGGCGCCGATCTACTTGCACCCGGCGGACCGGATGCTGTGGGATTCCGTCTATCCGGATTTCGGTCCCGGCCACGACCTGGCGGACGGTGACAGCTTCGAGGTGGCCGACTCCGCGCTGACCGTCCTGCATACGCCCGGGCACTCCCCCGGGTCCGTGTGCTTCCACCTGCCGTCGCAGAAGACAGTCTTCACCGGTGATACGTTGTTCCGCGGTGGGCCGGGGGCCACCGGCCGTTCCTACAGCGATTTCCCCACCATCATCACCTCGATCCGGGAGCGTCTGCTGACCCTGCCGGCGGATACCGTGGTCCGGACCGGGCACGGGGATTCGACCACAATCGGGGATGAGGCGCCGCAGCTGCAGGAGTGGATCGCCCGGGGGCACTGAGAGGTTCAGCGGACCAGGGCGGAGGATCCGCCGGATCCACCCATGCGCGGACGGACGGATCTGCTCATCCAAAGGGGCCGGTCAGTGAGCAGAACTCGCCCTGCTCACCGACCGGCCCCTTTCAGTGAGCAGAATCGGTTCAATCTGGCCAGCGAAGGCTGTGGATGCACGACGACGG
>DASYGM010000083.1:0-10415 GCA_035999715.1 Micrococcaceae bacterium
ACCGGCGGACGCGCCGCCGCGAACCCGGCGGCGGCCCGGTACTGGCGGGCCTGCAGCCACGACATCATCTTCCCCGTCACGGAGACGTAATCCAGGACCTGCTCATCATCCAGGGTGGCCGGATCAACACCGGCCAACGCCTCCGCGGCCAGCAACGGATCCACCGCCCCGTCCTCCCAATGCCCCCACCGGTCCAACAAACCCAACAACCGCCCCCGCCCCGATAGTTCAGGATGGTCGGGCTTTTCCCCAGGCCCGGATGGCTCCACTGCGCCGGATTGCTGCGACAGCCCGGGGAGCTGTGCAGGTACCGGCGACTCGGCCGACCCGCGCTGGTCCGGACGGCCGGAAGGTGCCGACAGGTCCGAGGGGCCGGAGAGGGCCGTCGCGTCCGCGGAGCCGGCAAGGGCCGATGGGTCAGTGGGGGCGAAGAGGGCCGACGGGTCAGGATCGACGAGGGGGTCGGGGTCGAAACCTTCCCAGGGGTCCAACAGCAGGGAAGGGTCGTACGGGTCCTCGGGTTCAACCATCAAGGGGCCCGGATCGGGGGCTCCGGCCGCCCAGGCGTCGAAGTCCTGCCACAGATCCGACACCATCCCGGCAGCGGCGCCTTCGCGGGCGGCTTCCTCCCAGTCGAGGGCGGCCGCGACCTGTTCCCGTTCCCCCGGATCGAGGGAACGAAGCCAATCAGGAAAGCCGCCGGGTGCCGCCATGCCTTCATCTTATCCTATAAATGTGACATGCACCATAGGTTTATCAGAAACATTTCTGAATCATCTACTCCATTGCTGCCGACGATCAGGCGTGGGAGCAGCGGCCGGATCAGCAGCGGCCGGGAGCGGTCAGCAACGGCCGGAGGGTGCCCAGCGGCGGAGCGAGGGGCTACCCAACAGCAGCCGGAGGGGCTGCGTGTGTGCTCTCAGCCCCGCTAACGCGTCGTGCCTAATCATTTTCATGATCCCATCCGCCACCGACAACATTCGGGCAGGACCCGGAAAGACACGGCGCGGGTTTGCGGCCAAAGGTAACGGTCAGGTAACGTTGAGGCCCGGGCCAGGAAGGCCCACCAGCATGTAGGACTCGATGCCCGTGCTGTTAGTCCGTCCGACCCCGCTTATAGGTGGTTGGAAAGTACGCTGCCGCAGTCGCCACCATTGCCGTGACGTCCGGCCGCGCCAAAAACCACCCCTGGAGGGGTCCTTTTTGTTCAAGAAGAAGAATATTGCCATAGCAATTGCTGTTGGAGCGCTGTCCCTCACCGGCTGCGGCACGCTCCCGACAGCCGGCCAGGGGCCAGTTGGTCCCGCGGTGGATCAGGCCGGCCAGACCGCCTCAGCGCCAGCCTCCTCGGCGACGAAGTCTTCGGCGTCGGGGTCGGACTCGACGTCAGCGCCGGCGACGGCGTCAGACTCGCCTTCGCATGCTTCCGACGGGTTCTCGGAACCGGCTGCAGCGCCCTCGGAGCCGGCTGCAGCGCCCTCGGAGCCGGCGGCAGCGCCGTCGTCGGACCAGCCTGCCGGCTCCGGAACGGGCACCTCGCCGGCGCCGGCACAAGCACCGGCCCCGGCCGCCGCTCCGGCGGTGAACCCGGCCGCAGCCGTCGGCACCTCTGACGGCATCCAGGCCGCAACGACGCTGGGCTGGGGTCCAGTTGTTGCCGGCGATGAATTCGCCTACAACGGCGCTCCGGATCCGGCCAAGTGGGGCGTTTACAACGGACCGGGCCATTCCAACAAGGGCATCCGCAGCCCGCAGGCATGGAACGTCGCCAATGGCGTGGCCACGGTCAGCGGTGACGCCGCCGGAACCACGGGCGGAATGTCCGCAAAGTTCGCCCAGCAGAAGTACGGCCGCTGGGAAACGCGCATGAAAACGAATGCCCGGGATCCGCAATACCACCCGGTCCTGATCCTGTGGCCGAACGACAACGCGTCCCAGAACTGCGCTGAGATCGACTACGCCGAAGGCGGCGCGCAGACCGCCCAGATGAAGTTCTTCCTGCACTATGCCTGCGGATCTGGCTCCCAGAGCACCGCAGCCCAGACTGTTGACACCACGCAGTGGCATAACTATGCGGTTGATTGGTCGCCCGCCGGCATCACCGGCTACATCGACGGCGTGAAGACCTTCACTGATACCGACCCCGCCCACCTGCCCACTGTGGGCATGCACCAAACGCTGCAGCTGGACTGGTTCCCGGATGGTTCGGCCACTGCACCTTCGCAGATGCAGGTCGACTGGGTGCGCGTCTACAACTAAAGCGACGCAGCAGCTAGAAATAGCTGTGGGAGCTTTGGTGCTTCACCGATGTCCAGCCAGCGGCCATTCCGCTGCGCAGCATCTGTCTCACCAACAGCGCCAGTTGGTAGCGGGGGTCGGCGTCCAGAGCCAGTTCCATGAATTGGATGGCCTTGCTGCTCCGCCCCTGCCACCAGCTGATATAGCCCACGGCCAGCAGGACCGGGGCAGCATACTGCGGTGCTCCGTTCGTATAGAGGTGCAGCAGGATCTGTTCGGCCCACTCCAACCGGGACCAACGCGGCGTCTGCTCCGTTTGCCCCAGCAGGATCCTGTGGATCGGCTCGTCCATCCCCGGTATGTCCGCGATCAGCCGGTCGCGGATGGCCATGAACTGGAAATCGGCCAGCAACTCGGCTGTCTGGGCCAGCGTCGGGTACGTCCCGGCGTCCAGCAGGCTTGCCCACAATGCCCGCGCCTGGTTCAATGCTTCGGCCGGGGGTGCCATGGCAATCCGGTCCAGCCAGAGTTCGACGGCGGTGGCGTGCATGGATGCGCCGGTTTGGCCGGCATCGCGCGCTGAAGTGTCCACGACCGGGCGGCCGGCAAGCTGCATTGCCTGGCCGGGCGTCTCGGTCCGGATGCTGCCGGCCGCCAGGGATCTCCCGTTCATGGCCCGCCCCTCCTGCCTGGCGCGTCCGCAGCCGTGATGGCGCTGCGAAGCCGCCGATTCCATCGTCGGCCGCCGCCGTTATCCAGGCGTTACCGCCGACCGGAATGGCGGGCAGGAGCGCCGGCGCGTACCGCCGTCGCTCCTGCCCAGCGCACCGCCGCCGCTCCTGCCCGTCGCCCAGGCTCCCAGTTTTCACCCAGCGTCGCCGGATAGTTTGGCAAGGACGGGCCGGAAGCCGCTTGCTGGCAGCGCCAGCGCCGGCCCCTTCACGTGCCAGGACCTAAGTAGGGAGATCCCGCATGGACGAAGTCAGGGAGAACGCCGTTGTTGACCCGCACTCCGGTGCGCCGCAGCCGCGCGCTGAGGCCGACGACGGCGTCCGGCGGCTTCTGTCGAAGGTTCCCCAGGTCTCGGTGTACTTCTGGATTACCAAGATCCTCACCACCGGCCTAGGCGAAACGACGTCGGACTCGCTGGTGCACCAATACGACCCCTTCATCGTGGTGGCAGCCGGTGCCGCCGCGTTTGTGGCAGCACTGGCCCTGCAGTTCGCCGTCCGGCGCTATGTCCCGTGGATCTACTGGCTGACAGTGGTCATGGTCAGCATTTTCGGGACCATGGTGGCCGACGTGCTCCATGTTGGCTTCGGCATCCCGTATGCCGTCTCCACGGTCTTCTTCGTGATCGTGCTGGCGGTGGTGTTCGTGGTTTGGCGGAGGGTGGAGAAGACGCTGTCTTTCCACAGCATCCACACCTGGCGGCGGGAAGCCTTCTATTGGGCCGCCGTCGTCACCACCTTCGCCCTGGGCACAGCGGCCGGGGACATGACGGCTGTGACGCTGAACCTTGGCTATCTGCCGTCCGGGCTGCTGTTTGTGCTGGCTATGGCCGTTCCCGCGATTGCATACTGGCGGCGTTGGCTGGGAGCCATTCCTGCGTTCTGGATCGCATATATCCTCACCCGGCCCGTCGGCGCCTCCTTTGCCGACTGGCTGGCAGTGCCGGCCTACCGACGCGGCCTGGATTGGGGATCCGGCTGGGTCAGCCTGGGGTTGGCTGCCGCCATCGCGGTGTTTGTGGCGTATCTGGCCATTTCGCGCAAAGACGTGGAGACGGCCTCTTCTGCAGGGTAAGTTGTTCCCATGGCCAGCCAAGCAGCGACCTTAAGCGTCAACGGACCCCATGGGCCAAGGGACATGCGCATATCGAGCCCATCCAGAGTGCTCTGGCCGGACCTTGGCCTGACCAAGCTGGACCTGGCCAGGTACATAACAGACGTTGGCGACGCCTTCCTCGCGGCCAACGGCGACCGGCCGGTCTCCCTGCAGCGGTTTCCCGAAGGCATCGACAGCGAAATGTTCTTCTCGAAGAACCCGCCCAAGGGCGCGCCGGATTTCATACGTTCCGTGACGGTCGTTTACCCCAGCGCAAGGTCGCATCCCCAGCTGGTCCTCGACGAGCCCGCCGCCGCGGTATGGGCCGTGCAGATGAACACCATCGTGTTCCACCCTTGGCCGTCCCGAGCCGGGGACTCGGACAATCCGGACCAGTTGCGGATCGACCTGGATCCGCAGCCCGGCACCGGCTTTGACGAAGCCATCCCCGCGGCGCTGGAGCTCAGGTCCGTGCTGGCCGAGGCAGGCCTGACCGCCTTCATCAAGACCTCCGGGAACCGCGGGCTGCACGTGTTCGCCCCGATCGAGCCGACGCACGAGTTCCTCGATGTCCGGCACGCGGTCATCGCCGCCGCCCGGGAGCTGGAGCGCCGGATGCCGGAGAAGGTCACCACCGCGTGGTGGAAGGAAGAGCGGGGCAGCCGCATCTTCGTGGACTTCAACCAGGCTAACCGCGACCGGACCATCGCCGGGGCATACAGCCCGCGTGCCCTGGCCCACGCGCCCGTTTCCTGCCCGTTGGAGTGGGACGAACTCCAGAATGCCAATCCGGCGGATTTCACCGTTCTCACCGTGCCCGACCGGCTCAAGACCGTCGGCGATCCGTGGGCGGAGATGAACCGGGACCCAGGTTCCATTGAAGAACTGCTGGGCTGGTGGAAACGGGACCTGGCGTCGGGCCTGGGGGAGCTGCCATTCCCACCCGACTACCCCAAAATGCCTGGCGAACCACCTCGGGTGCAGCCGAGCCGGGCACGGAAGAAGGACTGAGCGCCGGCTCCAGGACGGCGCCTAGGCCGGTGGGTTCTGGACCTCGGTTTCGGGCCCGGTCTGGCTGCCGGCGATGTTGACCAGCCAGCTGATGCCGAACCTGTCCGCACACATGCCGAAGGTGTCGCCCCAGGGAGCCGGCTCCAGCGCCATGCCCACGGTGCCGCCGTCGGCAAGCTTGTCCCAGTACCCGCGCAGCTCGGTCTCGTCCCCGGCGTCGCCGCTCAGCGACACGGAGTAGTTATTGCCCGGGGTGTAATCCATCCGGTTCGGTGTGTCGGAACCCATCAGGCACAGTCCGGACCGGGTGGTGAGCATGGCATGCATGATTTTGTCCTGCTCCGCCGGATCGTCACTGGCATGGAATTCACCGAACGTGCTCATGTTCAGCTCGCCGCCAAAAACTGACTGGTAGAACTCCATGGCCTGCTTGGCGCTGTCGCGGAAGCTCAGGTACGGGTTGAGACGGGTGCTCATGGTCGGTCTCCTTGGTTCCTCGGGAGGGTGGGAATTTCCGATTATCCGGCAGATGTCGCGGAAAGACGAGGGGCTGCGGATCGGGTGGGTGGAGTCACAGCTCGACACGCCGCAGTTGACCCATGGGCCGTGCCTCTCCCGCGGGACAATGGATGCTATGCGGGTACCGGAAAAATATCAGTGGGCGGTCACCAACCTGGTGACGCTGTCGCGGCGCGACTACGCGCCGTCGCTGTTGGTGCTTTTCTTCGTTTGCCTCTTTTGGGGCTTGGCGCTGTTTGGCGGACTGGAGCTGCTTAGCACGCCGCATTCCGCCGTGGTGACCCTGGGCTGGCTGTATCTGATGCTGTTCCTGATTACCGCCTCTGCGGCCGCAGGGGTCTTCGCCGTTCGGGACCTGGCAAGGAAGGCCCGTCGCCGCCGCAATACCCGCCCCTAGCGGGGTGGATCGAACACACAGCGTGCATTCAGCTGCTATACAGGGCCTGACGGGTGCCTCGGCCCTATGATGCTCTTATCCCGGAATCAGGTTTCTCTATGCCTGTCCGGTCCGGGCGCCGGGAAAGGACCGCGGAATGCGAGGGGACAGTGCTGAGGGACCGACGGCGGCTGCCGGCGGGGCAGGCCCGGCACCGCGGCATCTGCGCCGGCGCAGTCCCGCCAGGCGCTGGTTGCTGATCTGCTCAGCCTCGATTGCGGCCATTTGCCTGGTGGTGGGTGGCTGGGCCGGCGTGGGGTACTGGTCGTTGCAGAACAACATCCGTTCCGCGGACCTGCTTCAGCCCGGACAAAGCCATCTTGCCCAGCCGGCCGACAACGCCCAGGCGGCTGACGCCAACGTGAACGACGGGCCGATGAACATCCTGGTCCTGGGCACCGACACGCGTGCCGGTGCGGACAGCGCCTTCGGGTCGGCGGACGACTCCAGCGGCTACGGGAATTCTGACGTGAACATCCTTGTCCACGTCGCCGCGGACCGTAAGAGCGCCGTCGTCGTCAGCATTCCGCGCGACACCATGGCGCCCTATCCCGGCTGCACCGACCCCCAGACGGGCACGACGTCCGCGCCGTCGCCGGCCCAGATCATCAATAGCGCGCTGAAACTGGGCGGTCCCTCCTGCACCGTGCGAACCCTGGAGGCCCTCACCGGGATCAGCATTGACCATTTCCTGGTGGCAGACTTCAACGCCGTCGTTGACCTCACCAATACCCTGGGCGGTGTCCCGGTCTGCGTGAACGCTCCGATCAACGACCCGCTATCCATGCTGAACCTGCCGGCCGGAACCAGCACGATCCAGGGACAGCAGGCGCTGGCCTTCCTGCGCACACGGCACGGCTTTGGCGACGGCTCCGATCTGGACCGCATCAAGGCGCAGCAGAGCTTCCTGGCCTCCATGGTCCGCAAAATCAAGGCGGAAGGCACTTTGGCGGACATCCCCAAGCTCTACTCCATTGCGGACACTGTGACCAAGAACCTCACCGTGGACAAATCGCTGGCCAGCATTCCGGCGCTGCTGGACCTGGCCAACCGGCTCAAGAATATCGATCCGGCGAACGTGACCTTCGTGACGGCGCCGAACGAGCCCTATGTGCTGGATCCGAACCGGGTCCAACTGCAGAGCCCTCAGGCCACGGACCTGTTCCACGCGATCGCGGCTGATACCAGTGTTACGACGGCTTTGGGAGGGCCGACGACGACGGCATCGGCCCCGGCTGATCCGTCGGCTGATGCGGCGGCTGCTTCCGCCGGCGCGGCCACGACGGGCTCGGCCACCCCGGTGCCCTCCGCCTCTGCAACCGGCACGGACGCTGGATTGCCTGCGGGAGTCAGTGGACAGACCGGCGCCGATTCGACCTGCCAGAGTGCCTATACCGGCTGATCAGCCGACGTGGATCCGGGGCCGCTGGGCGGGATCCTTGTTAGTTTCCCGCAGGATTTCCCGCACCACCGGCGCGGTGTCGCCCCGGCCCAGGATGAGGTAGCGCAACAAGTGCCCCAGCGGATTGCCCTCAGCCCATTCGAAGTAGCAGTGCGGGCATAGCCCGGTGGTGTCACGCAGCGCGATCAGGACGGCGGCAATGGCGTTGGGAACGGCCGGGCTCTCCACCCGAAGGATCCGGTAGCCGCCCACCTCCACACCGCGCACCCGCAGGACGTCGCTGAACGCCGACGGGTCAACCACCTCAACCTCCAGGAACAGCACGTCGGCGTTGCCGGGAACCGGATTCAGCCCGCGCTGCGCGGACTCCTTGGCCGCATACTCGCCGGCGTCGTCGTCGTTCTGGCTCTGGTTGGCAATCAGGTTCAGCGCGCCGTCGAATTGGATGGATTCCGTGACGAACTGCCGTGCCGGCTGGTCGAATTCGATGCGGTCCACCCGCAGCTCCGTGGTCCGCGAGATCCTGGAAACCAGCGAAACAACAATGATGGCGGCAATGAAAACCGCAGAAATCGCGATGCCGTCCGGCTTCTCGATGACGTTGGCCACCAGTGCGTATGACAACACCAGGGTCAGCACCAGGAACCCCACGGTGCCGCCACGGTGCCGCCGTCGGATGGCTGACACGGACACTGCCACCGCGCCGGAGACCATCATGGCCAGGATTCCCGTGGCGTAGGCGCCGGCCTGGGCGTTGACGTCGGCCCGGAAGACGATGGTGATGCCCACGCTGATGGCGGTGTAGACCAGCACAACCGGGCGGACCGCACGTCCCCACTCCGGTGCCATGCCGTAGGCGGGCAGGTAGCGCGGAACAATGTTGATCAGGCCGGCCATGGCCGAGGCGCCGGCGAACCAGAGGATCAGCACACTGCTGATGTCATAGACGGTGCCGAAGGCGCTGCCCAGGTAGTGGTGGGCCAGGTAGGCCAGCGCGCGTCCGCTGGCCTGCCCGCCGTCCTTGAACTCTGCCGGCGGGATCAGCGCCGTGGTGATGAAGCTGGTGGTCATCAGGTAGGCGCTCATGATCAGCGCCGCCGTGGTCAGCAGCTTGCGGGTGTTGCGGATCCTGGAGGCGAGGCGTTGTTCCGTGGTGTCCCCGGTGGCCGTGATCAGCGGCATCATGCTGACGCCGGTTTCGAAGCCGGACAGGCCCAGCACCAGCAGCGGGAAGGCAATGATGGCCGGGCCGATCACGCCGCCGGGGCCGCCGCCGCTTTCAAACAGCCGCTGGGTCCAGCCGTTCAGCACCGCGGGTGTACTGAGGACGTCACCCAGTCCGACGACGACGATGGCCGCGTTGAGCAGCAGGTAGACGGCCACCAGCGGAATCGCGACCCCCACGGCCTCGTTGAATCCGAGCAGGAAAACCCCGCCCAGGATCAGCAGCAGCACCACCGTGATCGGAACCGCCGCGCCCCTCAGAGCGTTGGGCAGCAGCGGATTCTGCAGGATCTGAACTGTGGCATCCGCGCCGGAGAGGGTGATGGTGATGATCCAGGACGTTGCCACGAAGCCGAGCAGGATGAGCACAAAGAACTTGCCCCGCCAGAACGGCAGCAGCTTTTCCAACATGGCCACCGACCCCTGTCCATGCGGGCTTTCCTTGGCCACCCGCCGGTACATCGGCAGCATCCCCAGCAGCGTCAGTGCCACGATCAGCAGGGTTGCCAAGGGGGACAGCGCGCCGGCGGCCAGCGCCGCGATGCCGGGCAGGTAGGCCAGCGAGGAGAAATAGTCCACCCCCGTCAGGCACATGACCTTCCACCAGGCGTTCGGTTTGGCGTGCGCCTCTTCAGTCTCGGGCCCCACAGGTGCCACCCGGTTGGCCAGCAGCCAGCGCGCCAGCGGTCCCGGGGCAGCGCCACCGGCGGGCTGTAGGCTGACCTGGGCCGGCAGCACATAATCAGTAGGCTTCTTAGTCATAGTCCTCATTCTGACCGCTCAGCGGCCCAAGGAGTAGCGGCAGTTCATGGATCTCCCTCGAGATCCCGTTTGGCGCATAGATTAGTGGCGTAGCGCGTAGATATATTCAGGCCCGGGAGGACCGATGGACGATAAGTTTGGCCTTGAGCGCTTCGTTTCCGCGCAGGATGCGGGCGGTACTTACAGTCAGGCGCTGGAAGAACTGCGCCGGGGAAACAAGCAGAGCCACTGGATGTGGTTCATCTTTCCGCAGCTCGCCGGCCTTGGGCAGAGCACGATGTCCCGCACCTACGCCATCATCTCCCTGGCTCAGGCGCGGGCGTACCTGCGCCATTCTGTGCTGGGCCCACGACTGCTCGAATGCACCGGGACGGTGGCTTCACTGAAGGACCTCACGGCGCAGCAGGTCTTCGGGTCCGTCGACGCCAAAAAGCTGCACTCGTCCATGACGCTCTTCGCGCTGGCCGACCCGCAGGAAGAGGTCTTCCGGAGGGTCCTGGCGCAGTACTTCCACGGGGAGCCGGACCCGGCCACGGACCGGTTGCTGCACGGGCAGGACTGAGCCTGGTCCCAGCACACTGGCATATGCTGGCCCCATGTTTTCAGGTCTGGCGGATATTGCTGCGGAAGGGGTCCTGCTGCTGGGCGCCGGACGGGCCATCCTGCTGCAGATTGCCCACCCCTCGGTGGGCCGCGGCGTGGCCGAGCACAGCACCTTCACTCAACGCCCGCTGGACCGGTTCCGCGCCACCACCACGTTCCTGTACGCCGCTATTTACGGCACACCAGGGCAGGTGGCGGCGGTCCGCCGGATGGTGAACCGCGCGCACGTGCCGGTACGCAGGGCCGCCGACGGAGCGCATTCGGGCTATAACGCCTTTGATCCCGGGCTGCAGCTGTGGGTGCTGGCCACCCTCTACGACAGCACGATGGCCGTGTTTGAAAAGGTGTATGGCCGGCTGTCCTGTGAAGAGGCCGACGCCATCTACCGCGACT
>DASYGM010000107.1:0-19379 GCA_035999715.1 Micrococcaceae bacterium
GCCAAGCCGCCATCCAGTACTTGCCCCAGAGGTGGATCACCATGAACATGAAGAACAGCTCAACGCTCCATAAGTGGGTGCTGTTAATGAAATGACCCAGAGCCGAGACGTGGTACCAGGCCGGGCCGTTCAGCGCCAGAATGCAACCGGAGACAATGATGTAGACCAGCGCAGCGATCGCACCCATGCCGAACACATAGATCCACGAAGCGACGTAGCTGGGCTGATCCTCCGGCAGTAGTTTGTCGGGTGGAAGGCGGCGCAACATCCAGCCCCGCGCTTTACCCGTCCAGGTCGAGAAACGCGGCTCCGCTTCAACCCTGGGAACCGGATCGCCCTCGCCGCTCATTTTCGGCCTTTTCCATGGGGAAACGGGAGGAATAAGGCAACCACGAACAATACAATCATCAGGATGATGACGATCAGGTTCCCCAGCTGAATCAGGAAACTTCCCCACCCAAGATAGATTCCGGCAGCCGATATTACGTCCGGCGCCAATAACAATCCGCTCATCGCGGCCTCCTGCCCAAAGGGCGTATGGGGATTCCGAGGAACCGGCCTTCATCGTTTACAGTACATCCGTGCGTCAGCCGTTGACCTGACGCTGCCTTACCATTTCGCATCACTTCCTACGCCCGCACTCTGCGGCTAACCCCAATTTCCCATTTTCCAAACAGTTCATCCCGTTCGGATCTGGCCTCTCCCGAGCTTGCGAGAGTCTACCGAGGGATTGGCCCAACCACGCCGCCCGCGTTTTATGTCCATCCCCTACACCGGGGTAGTGTCTTAAGCCTGAGGCGAATGGACAACCAGCACCGGGCATTTAGCGTACGCGATGCAGGCAGAACTGACCGATCCGAGCAGCAGGCCACCGAAGCCTCCATGTCCCCGCCGGCCCACTACCAGCATGGCTGCGTCCTTGCTCGCATCAATGAGGGTCGGCCGTATGGGCCCCTGGAGAAGTCTGGTTGTTACATTGGCAGGCTTTTCTGGCCCAAAGGCCTTTTCAACCGAGTTGTTGAGAACTGCCGCGGCCCCCTCTTGAAATCGGTCAATACCCGAAGCCACGTACCCGGCGTAATTTAGCGGGTACTCCCAACAGGCGGTTGCATCGACCTGGGCGCCCATCGCCGTCGCGAGTTTCTCGGCCTGACGCAACGCTTCGACGGAGGCCTCCGAACCATCAACTCCCACGACGATCGTATTTCTGTCTCCTGTAGTGGTCATCGCTGCTCTCCCTTGACGGCGGGCTGTCTACCAGCCGAGGTCGGCTTTGCCCCAAGACTGCCAGAACCCCCTCGTGGCCCCTAGGGTCCAAGGTCACTTTCTTCGCACCGGACAACAGGTGCGCGACGAGGACGCACGCGGCTCCGCACCAGGGCCGTGCCGGGGGTGCTTTAGCGGCCACCTTCACATTCATGCCACCGTCAGCGCACCCGCAGGAGGAGCTGGCCCGCTGCACCGACGTCGCACCGAACCAGCCCGCTTGAGACGCCCCGTCTCACTTCCTTCGTGCCTAATGCCGGTGGTGCAGGTTGCGTCCAGAGCCGGCTGCAATTTTAGTCGTGCTCTTCGACGTACTCCTGGGGGTCCAAGTCCTTGGCGTTGATGCCTGCGGCGTGCGCTGCCTTGAAAATGCAGAAGGCCAGTCCGAGGCGGTGGCGGAGTTCCAGGGAGGCGTGTTGCCGGAAGTCTGCCAGCCCTTCACGCTCTTCTTCGGCCATGTGGTCGCCGTTGACTTCGTTGACCTTGGCCACGGCCGCCCACCACGAAGGTGACGTGGCGGCCTGCGCACCGACACCGTCAATGGCGTCACGGATCTCGTTATGGTCATGGATGGCATCCGTCGTCTCATCCTCGGCTGAGTCCTTGCCTCCTGCCCCTCGTCCCAGGGTCAGCAATTCGGGATAGAAGAGCTCCTCCTCTGCCTTGGCATGGACTTCCAACAGAACACGAAGCCTGTTCCACACCGCAGAGACATCCGCAGCCTCGCACCCATGCATTTCGTCCAACAAGGCAAACATGCGTCGTTGCTCGTGATGATCGTTGAGAATCACTTCGGCGATGTCCATGATGTTCCTTTCAACGGTTCGAGGATCCTGCACAGGGCCGGTATGACCTCTCCGGGCAAGTCAACCGTAGCGTGCGGAAACAGCAGAGGCGATCCCAGACCGGACCGAACCGGACCGGGGCAGCGGGGATCGGGCCTGGCTAGCCGATTCCCGCAGCCCCGAGGAGCCGACCTACGGCGAAGGTGAAGGCAAGGGCTACGGCGCCGCCGATAACGACACGGGTGGCGGCGCGGGCGGTGGAGCCGCCCCCGATCCGGGCACCGACCGCGCCGGTGAGGGCCAGCGCGAGCAGGACGGCCACGAAGGTGACAGGGACACGCCAGGCCTCAGGTGGCAGAAGAACCGCCACGAGCGGCAGGATGGCCCCGAGCGTAAAGCTCACAGCTGACGCCAACGCCGCGTGCCAGGGATTAACGACGTCGTCCTCATCCGCGTGCGAGTCCACCGACAGGTGCGCATCCAGCGCGTCGCGCGACGTAAGTTCCTCGGCCACGGCACGCGCCGTCTGGGTGCTCAAGCCTTTCCGCTCATAGGCCCGGGCCAGCCGGTCCAGGCTTTCGTCCGGTTCCTCGCGCAACTCCCGGCGCTTGAGGGCGATGACCGCCTTCTGGCTGTCGCTCTGACTGCTCACCGACACGTATTCACCCAGTGCCATCGATACGGCACCGCCAACCAGACCGGCCATGCCCGCCGTCAGGATCGGGCCCGGCGAGGTAGTCACGCCCGCGACACCCACGACGATGGCGGCCACCGAGACAATCCCGTCATTCGCGCCGAGCACACCGGCCCGCAGCCAATTCAACCTTGAGGACAGATTGCCCTTCTGCCCGTCCTGCTGGTGTGATTCCAGAAATTCTGTTTGTTCCACAAGATCATCGAACCAGCCGGGCAGCCATCACGCCACGAAGGAAAGCATATCCTTCGCAAGGGTAAGCAAACCTTACCGGCGGGACCGAACCGGGTTGACCGCTTTTGGAAGCGATAGCGGCACACATGTTCTATCTGGACCCGACGGGAGCCGGACAGGACCGTTCATGAACGCACGCACGTAGCGCAAGTGCCTTCTTGTTGCCTACAACGGGACGTCTACGGAGCCCGGGCAGACGAGGTCCGGTCAGACAATCCCGGTGGCACCAAGTATCCGTCCAATGAGGAACGTAACCGCCAGAGCCACGGCACCACCGACGACCACCCGGACACCGGCACGCGTTTTGGAACCACCGCCAATCCGGGCACCCAGGGCACCAGTCGTTGCCAAGGCAACCAGCACCGCAACAAACGTCACCGGTACACGCCAGGACGCTGGGGGAAGAAGAATGGCCAGCAGGGGCAGCACGGCACCGATAAAAAAGCTAACAGCAGAGGCGAAGGCAGCGTGCCAGGGGCTGACCACATCGTCCTCATCGATGTTCAATTCGACGGACAGGTGAGCGGACAACACGTCATGTTTCGTCAGTTCCGCCGCGACCTGGCGTGAGGTCTCCGGGCTTAAACCCTTTTGCTCATAGAGGGCCACGAGCTCGGCAAATTCCTCCTCAGGCTGCTCGGTTAGCTCGCGTCGTTCCTTTTCGATCAGGGCATGCTGGCTGTCCCTCTGGCTGCTAACCGAAACGTATTCTCCCAATGCCATCGACACCGCACCGCCCACCAGCCCTGCCACACCCGCGGTGAGGATTGGCCCCGTCGCGGCGGTGGCACCGGCGACACCGACGACGATGGCCGCAACCGAGACAATACCGTCGTTGGCCCCCAGAATGCCGGCACGGAGCCAGTTCAGCCGCGATGCCATGTCCTGGCGATGCGGTTCATTGCCGTGCAACGCAGCGTCGTCCATCCCTACCATCCCTTCAGCAAAGCATGACCTTCGGCCCACCGCCAGAAAAACACTGCACAGCAGTCCCCCAAATGGGGTGCAACTCCTTCGATCCCGGACATCGAACGCCAGGCCGCCCTAGCCGTCACCACTGGGTGGAGCCTCATAGCTGCGGTCCGGGCGGAGTCGTGCGCGTTATTCGTCCCGTGGCCTTGCTCGACGCCTAGGTAGCGGCTCCCAAGCACCGAGCCTGGTTAGAAGCGTTCCCGGGGGTACCGCAGGCTAAGGGCAAGTTTGGGACAGAGGCTGACAGCCTCGCGCGCGGCTTCATCATTGTTCGGGCTGATAGCGACGTCGCCCCGGCTGCTACCGTCGGCCTGTGTCCGGCGTGGGATGGGGTAACCCCAGTCGTCCCGGGCCAACAGGTTAGGCAACAGTTCTGTGCACAAGCCTCGGCCGTCGCACCTGGTCCAGTCGATGTGGAGAGAGCCGTTCATCGCACCCCCCCGGTTGTCCTGGTGCAACGGCCGGCAAGGTGTGCCTTCACGTCCTGGGAGAAGGTTTCCAGGGCGCTGCTGATCAGTTGGATCGTCCCGTCAGGGTGGTGGCAGGCTCCGCGGCCCGAGACCATTTTGCCCAGCCGTTCGAGCTCGCGGACAAGCCGCGGGTTCCGCTCGCCGTAGGCGAGCCGGTTCAGCACATCGGCCATCGCGGGCAGGCCGAACATACACGGTCCGCATTGGCCCGCGCTTTGGGCGGCCAGGTACTCGGTGATCTGGGCGGTGGCTGCCAGTCCGCACTGCTCCGGGTGCAGGGTGTAGATGACTCCTGCTCCGGGCCGGACCACATTGTGGGAGGGTCCGGACGGTGAGAGCTGGTAGTCCAACGGCCTCACCCACCGGCCGTGGTAACCGCCGATCAGCACGGCAGAGAGCTCCTCCGGGCTGATGCCGGCGCTGCGGAGGATGCCGTGCAGGGTGGCATCCCCGGTTACCTCGAGAACCTGTTCCGGTCCCTGGCCTGCCACGGTCACCAGCCGGGTGCCGGGATCCCTGGCGGAGCCGGCACTTCTGAACCAGCCGGCACCATACCGGGCCAGCAGGCCGATATGGGCCAGCGTTTCGACATTCAGGACCAGGGTCGGACGGCCCTTGAGTCCCGCATCGCTGAGCCGACGGCGCTTGTCCAGCGGAAGTGCCGGTCCGCCGGAGATGCTGTTCACCACCGCGCTGGCTTCCCCGGAGATGAACGCATCCGTGGCTTCCGCCAGCCGGACGTGCCGGGCGTCCCTGCGCTCGGTGACGGCGGACTGCACCGACGCCAGGTTCTCCGCCGTCGTATAGACATACATCTGGGAGGCATGAACCGCGGCCGCCGCCACGAGCAGCCCGTCCAGCACCAGGTGCGGTGCATGCGCCAGCAGGGTCCCGTCCTTAAGGCTCAGCGGTTCCCCCTCGGCCCCGTTGGCAATGACCACCGGCCGCCGCGCCAGCAGGCCCGCGTTCCCGGATCCGGCCGTCGCGGCCAGTTTCCGCCACGACGCGAACGCTGCTCCCCCGCGACCGGTCAGGCCGGACGCCTCCAGCACGGCGGTGAAGTCCGGGCCCACCGAACCGGTGTCCAGCGGCCCGAACGCCGCCAGATGCTGGGCGTGACCGGGGTAGGATCCTGCCAGGAAAAGCCGGTCTGTTCCGGTCGGAGGCAGGGGACGAACCGGCGGCAGGACCGTTGTTGGCTCCGTTGTTGAGGGCGTCATCCTGGGCCTTCCTGACGGGCTTGTCCCTGACGGGCTTGGCTGGTTTCCAAAAATGCCGAGGACAAGCGCCACAGCACCGCCCCGGCGACGGCGGCCACCGACGCCACCGCGGCGACAAGGAACAGCCTTCCGGTTCCGTTGGTGCCGTTGCCGATGGCGTGGGCCAGCGCGACCGGCCACATGGCATAGCTGAGCCAATGCACGGCTTTGAAGGCCCGCTGTCCAATCCGGTGCCGCAGCAGGGCGGTGATGACCACCGCGAGCACCAGATCCAGCGCCACGGTTCCCAAGCCCTGCCAGACCGGGCGGTACGAGCCAAGGAAGGGAACCACTACGTCAATCGGATTGAGCCGGGCCAGCGGATCGAGCAACAGGGATCCGACGTGCAGTCCCAGGAAGACGCTGCCCAGCAGCGCGATATTGCGGTGCACCACGGTCACGGAGAACCTCGGCAGGCCAAAAACCGGTCGGCCGGAGCGGGTCAGGATGCCCAGCAGCACGGAGCCGGTAAACAAGGCCAGGGATATAAAACCACTCACCCTTCCGACCGCCCAGGCTGCCTCATTCATGCCCGCCACCTCCAGCGGCAGCGCGGTCGGCAGGCCAGCACCCGGTGGTGACGGTCCGGCCCCGGTCATCCACAAACCGCCCCGCGATCCCCCGGCGGCGGAACCAATCGATGGCGCTGAAGCCGCGTACGACGGCGGCCGTGCTGAAGGCGTTGGCTTCCAGACAGGAGGACGCGGCCACTGTGACAGAGCGCCAGACCGGCTCGGCAGGCAGGCCGAAGCGGGGGTCCAGGATGTGGTGCACGGACGATCCGGCATGTTGCCAGCGCCGCTTTTGCGTGCTGGAGGTCGCCATCCCGCAGCCGGCGGGTAGGGTCACCTGCTGGGCAGGATCCGCAGGGAGGTCCTGGACCAGGATCTGCCACCCGCCCTCCGGTGCCGGGCCGGCGGCGGACAGATCACCACCGAGCGAAACCAGGACGCCAGTACGCAGAACGGCGTGTACGCTGGCAGCCGCCAGATCCGCGGCAACGGCTTTCGCGGTGGCACCGAGGTCCAGCCGGACATCATCGGGTACCGTCAGCATGCCGTCTACGACAGAAACCCGGGACCAGCCCGGGACGCGGCGTTCCGGACGGGGCTCGTTTCGCTCAAGGCCGGAATCCTGCCCGGCCGCCGGACCTGCGATACCCGATGTCGGGACTTTGACAGTGCGGATGTCCCTGTCATAGCCCAGGGCTTCGAGCTCCTTGCCGAGGGTCGGATCGACATCGCCATCCGTCCAGCGGGCCGCCACGAGGGCACTGCCGACCAAGTTCGCCAGCATCGGGCTCACCTGCACCCCTGCCGCCAAACGTGGCTGCAGCCGGGCAAGTTCAGAGTCCGGTCGGAAGCGGCTGCACGAATCCTCAACTGACGACGTGACCGTCCGGACGATTCCCTCGGCCTCGGCCAGTAGGCCGGGGTCGGCCACCACAATGGAGGCCTCCATCCCCCACAACGGCCACGCCGCCCGGCCCGGCGTTGGGGCGGACCGCGCAGCCCGGGTTGGCCTTGGGCGAGTCTGCATGGTCATGATCCCGAGGAACGGCTGTGGATGCTTCCGCCGTTGCCGGGCTGGACCGGGGCGACCCCCGAGTAACCGTTGTAGAGCGATCCGTTATCCCCGTTGTCTCCGCTGTTTCCCTGGCCCTGGTTCTCGCTCTGTCCCGACGTCCCGGACTCGGTGGTCACCGTCGTCGTGCCGTGCGGAGTGGCAGCATAGACGGCGGCGGAGCCTATGCCGACGACGGCGAGGCTGCCCAAGCTGACGGCCGCTGTGACACCGGTGGCCAGCCGTTTTCCCCTGCTGCGGATATCCATGATTCCGTCCCGCCCTTCCTGGTAAGTTCCCTACCTCCCATCTTCCGCGCCGATTCTTTGCAGTTTCTTAGACCAGCCTGTCAGGTGCCTGTCGCTTTGTTGCCAGGGGCAGGACGACGACGACGGCGGCCCCTCCGCCCGGCGGCGGGGCAATGCTGACACTCCCGTGGTGCCGGGCCGCAATCTCGGCCACCAGTGCCAGTCCCAAACCATAGTGTCGGGTATGCGGATAAGGTCCCCCCGCTGGCCGGGAGCTGGCGAAGCGCTCAAATACCCGGCCCCGGAGCATATCCGGTGCAAAGCCTGGTCCGTCGTCGATGACCCGGATGACGGCGTTCCTTCCGTGAGCGGTGACCTCGACGGTAATGGAGGCGCGGGCATGGTCAAGTGCGTTGGAAATCAACGCCAGAAAGACGCGGTGCAGGGCCATCGGGGAACCAAGGACCGTCACAGGAGTGCCTGATCCGGTCCGTTCGAGCGCTATCCCCTGGTTCCGGGCCCCGTGCCCGGATGACTCCACGGCACTGTCCGCCACGCTGCACAGGTCCACCGGAGTGAGGTCCACCGCTATCCTGGGATCGGCCGAGACCAGCAAGTCGTCCAGGATGCCAGTCAGCAATCGGGTGTCCTGGACAATCCTCTCTAAGCCTCCGGCCAACTCCACGTCTGCCCGAGCCTGCCCGGTGCCGGCCACTTTACGCACCAGCAGCTGTGCCCGTGTACTGAGCAATGTCAGGGGTGTGCGCAGTTCATGACTGGCATCGGCGACGAACCGGCGCTGCAGCGCAAGGCTCTGCGCCAGCGGACGCATGGCCCGCCTGGCCATCCACACCGAACACCCCGCAGCGAGCACGGCCGCGGCAGCGCCGGCAATCACCAGAGCCTGGACAAGCCGGCCCAGTTCCTCCCGGCCCTCATGCTGGTCGATCGCGGCCTGCACCACCCTGCCATTACGGAAGACGGTCAGCACCGAATAGGGGCGCCCGGACACTTGAACGCTGGCCTGCTCAGACCCGCGGGAAGCTTGCACCTGGCTCATCGCGGCAGTATCGGGAAGCCCCGGCGGAGCATTCCGCGAGACCGTCAGCTGGTTATTGACGGAAATGGCGACGAAGACCCCCAGCGGCGCGTCCGTGGGCGAGTCAATCAGGGTCGCATCCGTCAGGGTCCGGCTCACCGATTCCGCACTGCCAGCCGACACGATCGAGTACAGCAGCGCGCCCATCAACGCCAGCAGCACCAAGATCAGGATGGTGAATTGCGCCGCCAGTCCGATGACCGCACGCCGCAGCTCGGAGTCGTCCCGTTCACTCACGGAAGCCCTCCGAGCCGGTACCCCACCCCGCGCACGGTCAGGACGGCGGAGCGGCCCAGCTTCTTGCGCAGGTAGTGCACATAGGTATCAACGACGCCCTCGTCATCCGCCTCCGCGAAAACGGTCAGCAGCAGGTCTTCCCGGGAAAAAATCTGCTGCGGGCGGCGGGCCAGATGCTCCAGCAGGTCGCTTTCCCGTTCCGAGAGTACTAGACTCCCTCCGCTGTGAAAGGTGACGCTGCGGGACAGGCTGTCCAGAAGTCCTCCCGGCACCTGGATGGAGCCGGAGACCCGCGTATGCCGGCGCAACAGTGCGCGGAGCCGGGCCAGCAACTCATCCACATCAAACGGCTTACCCAGATAGTCTTCAGCACCCCGATCCAGACCTTCCACCCGGTCCGCAGGATTGCTCAAAGCGGAAAGAATGAGCGCCGGGGCGGTAACACCCTTCCCCCGCAGCCTCCCCAGTACATCCAGACCCTCGATGCCCGGCAACCCCCGATCCAGCAGCAAAACATCAAAAGGCCGGGTGAGCCCCTCATGGAGCGCCCGTTGCCCGTCCGCCGCGAGTACCACGAAGTAGCCTTCGCTGCGAAGCAGTTCCTCCAACATGGCGGCCAAAGCGGAGTCGTCTTCCACCACCAGCACCCGGTTTGCCTCAGTCATGCTCTGAAGTATAGGGTCCCCGGATTAGCGGACCCGGAGTAGCCTTCGGCGGTCCGTTCTCCTGGACCCAGGCCAATGCGCGGGGCCCAACACGCCAGCTCCGGAAGCGACAGTTCATTTGAACGGACGTTATGGCCGCCGCGCTACCTGTCCCAACCTAGGCTTAGGTTCCCATTGGGGAGAGCCGGGCTACCCGTGAGACTTGCGCTATACCCCCACCGCTGACGGAGCGATTCGGGCCGGGCACCGTCGTGGATCGGACACTTATTGGTGACCTTCGACGTACTCCTGGGGGTCGACGTCCTTGGGATTGATGCCTGCGGCGTGTGCTGCCTCGAAAATGCAGAAAGCCAGTCCGATGCGGTGGCGGAGTTCCAGGGAGGCGTGCTGCCGGAAGTCTGCCAGCCCTTCGCGCTCTTCTTCGGCCATGTGGTCGCCGTTGACTTCATTGACCTTCGCCACTGCCGCCCACCATGATGGTGACGCGGCGGCCTCTGCATCGACCGCGCCGATGGCGTCGCGAATTTCGTTATGATCATGGACCGCGTCCGTCGTCTCATCCTCCGCTGAGTCCTTGCCTCCTGCCCCGCGTCCTAAGGTCAGCAATTCCGGATAGAACAGTTCCTCCTCTGCTTTGGCGTGGACTTCCAAAAGAACACGAAGCCGGTTCCACACGGCTTCGGCATCAGCAGCCTTGCACTCATGCATTTCGTCAAGCAGGGCGAACATGCGTCGCTGTTCGTGATGATCGTTGAGAATCACTTCGGCGATGTCCATGACTTTCCTTTCAACGGTTCGGTGTCCAGGCAAGTCAACCGTAGCGCAGTGGGTGGACTGACGGAGGAGCCATCCGGGCCAAATCCTGGGACTGCTTCGGTGGCACGCGTGGCGGCTCGTAGTCGACAAGCTGCCGGGCTACCATATTTCTGCCGCAGGCGGGCTGATGGGCTGGACCTTGTCGAGCTCGCGCGCCACAGTTGCCCTGTGCTCAGCCGAAACGCCCGGAAACGTAGTCTTCCGTTGAGCGCTCGCTTGGGTTGTTGAAGATGGTGCTGGTGTCCGCAAACTCGATCAGTTTGCCGGGCTTTCCGGTGCCGGCGATGTTGAAGAACGCCGTCTTGTCCGAGACCCGCGCGGCCTGCTGCATATTGTGGGTGACGATGACGACGGTGTAGTTGGCCTTGAGCTCATCGATCAGGTCCTCGATGGCCAGCGTTGAAATCGGATCCAGCGCCGAACAGGGCTCGTCCATCAGGATGACGGCCGGCTGGACCGCGATGGCCCTGGCGATGCAGAGTCGCTGCTGCTGCCCGCCGGAGAGACCCGAGCCCGGCCTGTTGAGACGATCTTTGACCTCGTTCCACAGGTTGGCTCCGCGCAGCGATTTCTCGACCAGGGCGTCGGCATCGCTTTTGGAGATCCGTTTGTTGTTCAGTTTGACGCCGGCCAGCACATTGTCGCGGATGGACATGGTGGGAAACGGATTGGGCCGCTGGAAAACCATCCCCACCTGGCTCCGGACGGCCACCGGATCGACGCCCGGTCCGTAGAGGTCTTCGCCGTCCAGGAGCACTGCCCCTTCCACCCGCGCACCTGGGATGACCTCATGCATTCGGTTGAGGGTGCGCAGGAAGGTGGTTTTGCCGCAACCGGACGGTCCGATGAAGGCCGTCACGGCGCGTTCATCGATGTTGATCGTGACGTCCTCCACGGCCAGGAAGTCACCGTAGTAGACGTTGAGATCCTTGACGTCGATTCGTTTTGCCATGCTTGTTCCTTCGGTCTTTCTTAGGTGCGGGTGGTTTTAGCGCCGGGTCTTGGGGGCAAATAGCCGGGCGATGACGCGGGCTACAAGGTTCAGGAGCATCACCATGATGATCAGCAGCAGGGCCGCGGCCCACGCGCGCTGCACGCTGGGAGCGGGATTGGATGGCGATGTCGGGTTCAGGATCTGGGTATAGATGAAGGTGGGAAGCGAGGACATCCAGCCGCCGAAAACATCCAGATTGATCTTGCTGGCGAAACCGGCTGTCACCAGGATGGGGGCCGTCTCGCCGATCACCCGGGCAATCGCCAAGGTGACCCCGGATGCAATGCCGGAAATCGCCGTCGGAATAACCACCTTGAGGATGGTCCGCCACTTGCGTACCCCCAGCGCGTAGGAGGCTTCGCGCAGTTCGCCGGGCACAATGCGCAGCATCTCCTCGCTGGAGCGCACCACGACCGGGATCATGAGGACCGAAAGCGCGATGGCGGCGACGAAACCGGTTTTGGTGCCCGGACCAAAAATGACGGCGAACAGAGCGGCGGCGAACAGTCCGGCCACGATGGAGGGTATGCCTGTCATCACATCGACAAAGAAGGTGATGGCCTTGGAGATTTTCCCGCCCCGGCCGTATTCGGTCAGGTAGATGGAGGTCAGCAGGCCCACCGGCACCGAAATGACGGTGGCCACCAGGGTGATCAGCAGTGTTCCCATCAGGGAGTGATAGATGCCGCCAATCACACGGCTGCCGTTGGTGACACTGGCATTGTCCTGGATGCCACTGACACCGTTCATGGAGGTGGACAGGAAACCGGGGGTGACCAATCCCGGTATCCCGTTGACCAACACGATCCAGACGACGGAGACCAGCGGCAGCAGCGCCACCAGGAAAGCCCCCACCAGCAGGCAGGTGGCCAGTTTGTTTTTGGCCTTCCGCGCCCCTTCCACCACCGCGCTCCAGGCGGTCAGGCCGACGGTGTAGAGCACGGCCGTCAGTACCCCCCAGCCGAAGCTGTTGAACCCGACCAGGGCCATTAAGGCTGCGGCAACGGTCAGTGCGACGACCAGGACCACCCAGGGGGCGAACCGGGGAAGCCGGCCCTTGGACAGTGAAGAACGGCTTTGCAGGACAGATTTGCTGGGCTTGGTGGCGAGGTCCATCAGTGCGCTCCCGAGAACTCTTTGTGGCGGTTGATGATCCAGCGGGCGGCCACGTTCACGGCGAGGGTAATGACGAACAGCACCAGTCCGGCACCAATGAGCGTATTAAGTCCGAGACCGGAGGCTTCCGGGAAGTTCAGCGCGATTTCCGCGGCAATCGTCTGGTTGCCGGATTGGATGATGCTCGCGATCATCCCTCCGGAAGAAAGGACCAGCGCTACGGCCATGGTTTCGCCCAGCGCGCGGCCCAGCCCGAGCATGATGGCGCTGGTCACCCCGGGTGCGCCGAACGGTAGGACCGTCATCCGGATCATCTCCCACCCTGTGGCGCCCAGGGCCAGGGCCGCTTCCTGATGCAGCTTGGGCGCCTGCAGGAAGATTTCGCGCGACAGCGAGGTAATGATGGGGATGACCATCACCGCAAGGACGATTCCGGCGGTGAGGATGGTCTTGCCGGTGGCGGAGGCGGGGCCGGCGAAAATAGGTATCCAGCCCGCATTCTGGGCCAGCCAGGCATAGCCGGGAGTCAGTGCCGGTGCCAGGAAAGCCACGCCCCAGGCGCCGTAAACCACCGAGGGAATGGCCGCCAGCAGATCAATCAGGTAGCCAAAGGCTGAGGCGAGCCGGCGAGGAGCGATGTGCGAGATGAACAGTGCTACCCCGATCGACACCGGGGCGGCAATAATGATGGCGATGGCGGCGGCTATGACGGTGCCTACCACCAGCGGCCAGACATAGGCAGCGAAGCCGATGCCGCCGGCAATCTGGGACTGCTTGGCCAGGAAGGCCGGCGCCGCCTGCGCTACAAGGAAGGCCGCAACGCCGAAAAGGACCAGCAGGATGAGCATGCCGGCCCCCAGGGCGAATCCGGAAAAGACCCGGTCACCTGCGCGGCCGGATCGACGCGAGACCGTCAAGGAATTGGAGATCACTTCAGTGGCTTTCGAACGGGGATGGAGACTCCCGGACTCCAGAATCCGCCTCGGCCAACGAGCCTGCGGCGGACCCTGGGGCCGGACCGGATGGAACTACTTGACCGTGATGGCAGCGATTGCGGTCTTGGCCTTGGCTGCCAGCGCGTCGGAGAGCGGAGCGCTCTTGGCAGCCGCGGCGGCCGCCTGCTGGCCTTCGGCGCTGACTACGTAGTTTTCCCATCCCTGGACCAGATTCACGGTCGCCTTGTCCTTGTATGTGGTGCAGACCACGTGGTAGGAGACCAGGACAATCGGGTACGCGGACGGGTCGGCCGGGGTGCGGTTCAGCTCCAGCGCCAGGTCGTTGGCGGCTCGGCCGGCAACGGGCTTGGAGAGTTCCACAGCCTTCGCGGCGGCTGTGGCGGACAGCTTCACGAAGGTATCGCCGACCTTGACCTTGGCGACACCAAGGTCTCCGCTGACCGCGGACTCATCCGCGTAAGCCACGGTTCCGGCCGTGCCGGCAACCGTCTTGACCACACCGGAAGTGCCCTTGGCGTTCTCGCCGGGCAGGCTGGAGGGCCAGGTCTGGTTGCCCTTGTCCGTCCACACCGACGGTGCGGCTTTCGACAGGTAGTCGGTAAAGTTCTCCGTGGTTCCGGAGTCATCGCTGCGGTGGACCGTAGTGACCTTCAGGTCCGGCAGCTTTACGCCTGGGTTGTCAGCGGCGATGGCAGCGTCGTTCCAGTTGGTGATCTGGCCGCGGAACATCTTTGCGATGGTATCCGGGGCCAGGTTGAGCTCCTTCACCCCCGGCAGGTTGAACGCCACGGCGATCGGCGAGATGTAGACGGGAATGTCGATCGCGCCGTTGGGCCCGCATACGCTCTGCGACTGGGTCAGCTCGCTGGTGCTCATGGCCGCATCGGATCCGGCGAACTGGGTCGCTCCGGAGAGGAAGGTCTTCCGCCCGGCTCCCGAACCGTCCGGCGAGTACTGTACGGTGACGTTGGGGTTGGACGTGGCGAAACCCGACTTCCAGGCGTCAATGGCTGCCGTCTGCGCGCTCGAACCTGTGCCCGAAAGTGTTCCCGAGAGGGTACTGGCGGCCGAGGCTCCACCCGATGGTGCGGTGCCTGTAGCGTTATCGGAGCCACATGCGGTCAGTGCCAGTGCACCAGCCGCCACAACAGCTACGGCCGCGTGGCGGCCAAAGCGAAGAACCTTCACTAGATTTTGCCCCTTCCAGGGAAACAACTGTCATCGGTGCCGTCGTTAGGCATCCGTTTGCGATGGGTAAATCTCCTACCGCGTCGACTCTATGCGCGCCAGATGGCTTGGATGGTTAATTTGGGTGAACAGCAGATGAACGACGACGACGGCCCTGCGACTGGGGCATTTTGATGGCTGTCTGCGGTTCCGGGCGACACTGCAGAAGCATGGAGCAGCCGGATCATGGGGCACCATAGAGCCATGGAGGAACTAGCGCGCAGGACAGCTGCGTTCGATACGCAAATAGGTGGGCGGCATGGAGCCAGCTGGGATGCGGAACCGCCACGGATTTTGGTTGTCGACGCCGATTCGGCAGACTGCCTCCGGCTGGTCGAATATTGTCGGGCCAGCGGTGCCACTGTGCTTACGGAAGCCGACGGCGCACAAGCCCTGATAGCTTTTGGACGACACAGCCCGGATCTGGTGCTGCTCAGTGACCGTTTGACGGTGGTGTCCTGGCAGCGCGTCGCGGCGGCAATTCGGGCCAGCAGTGACATTCCGATCATCCTGGGGGTAGACAGCCAACCCTCCCCCATCTCCTGGAAGAGCCTGGGCGTTAGCGCAGCATGGGCGCACCCTTATCAGCCCGTTGAGGCGCCTCAGGTCCTGGATCGGGTGCTCAGGAACACCGTTCGAAGGCCAGCAGGCAACACCGGGCTTCGGGCCGGACGGCTCACCATGCTGGAGGATGCCTTTGAAGTGAGGGCAGACGGAATCCCGATTCCACTGACCTTGCGCGAATTCGAGTTGCTGCGGCTCTTCATGAAGCATGCCGACAAGGTGGTGGCCGCCGAACAGATCCAAACCGAGATCTGGGGCGCCTTCGGAGCAGACGCGCGGCCTGCGACCATCAAGGTCCACGTCGGGAGATTGCGGAGCAAGCTCGGGGAAGCAGCAGATCTGGTGACCGTGCGTGGAATGGGGTACAAACTTCGCACCCGGTAAGCGTTGCAGGGCCCGGGTGGCGGACCGACAGTGCTTGGGGCCGGACGGATTAATGGCGAGGGTTCGCGGGGACAGCCAGTACCGGTGTGGATTGGCTGGTTTGCAGTCGGTGGATGACTGAAGCGCCCACCAGTTCCTCTGCGCGGGCGAGAATCCCGGGACGGTGGAGTCCGGCCACGATCACGCTGGCCCCAACCTGTGACGCTAGCCGCCCCAAGGCCAGGGCGGGGTCACCGGCGAGTATCCGCAGCGACCAGGAGACATCATAGGCGGGCATGACCTGGCCCAGCTGCTCGGTGAGCTCTGCTGCCGCCGCAGCGGCGTCGTCTTCCGGATCAATGACCGGATCCAGCGACAGCGGAAGGATCACCTGCCCGGGGGTCAGCTCGACCAGGTAGCTGGCCGGATCCACGAAGGCGAAGGTCAAATGCGCCCGCAGACACTGACATAGTTCCGCCGCCACAGCCCAGACACGGCGATCCTGCCCCGGCATCACCGCGGCAATAACGGGGGATCCTGCGAACCGATTCACCTTCACCCTTAGCCACCCTGGCGAAACTCCTACTGCGCAAAGCCTTCAGGATGCCACTGTCCTGTCACCAGGTAGGCCACCTTACGGGCCACCGAAACGCCATGGTCGCCGAAGCGTTCAAAGTAGCGGCTAGCCAGGGTGACATCGACGGTGCTGGCCGGGCTCTCCTTCCAGGAAGGGGAGGCGATGGCGCCAAAGACCCCGCGGTGCAGCTCGTTGATCCTGGTATTGGCGGCCTGGATCTCCGGCACCAGGGCCAGCTCCCGTGTCTCCAACAACTTGGCCAGCTTGCCGGCAATCTGGATGTCCAGCTCCGCCAACTCCTCGAAGGTGGATTTCATCGACTCCGGGATGACGAGCGCCGGATACCGCAACCGGGCCAGCTGGGCGATATGGCGGGCCAGGTCCCCCATCCGTTCCAGCGACGCGCTCATCCGCAGCGAACCTACGATCATGCGCAGATCGCTGGCCACCGGACCCTGCAGGGCGAGGATGTCAATGGCCCGCTCATCCAGGTCATTTTGCAGGAAATCAATCCGCGCATCTGCCGCAATCACGTCCTGCGCCAGCTCGACGTCGGCGCCCTGGAACGCCTGCACGGACTTTTCGATGGCCTCGCTGACCAGGACGGCAATCTCTGTCAGTTCATCGCGCACCTGATGCAGCTCCGCCTGAAAAACTTTACGCACTGCTTATCCCTTTGCTTCCGGATCCTGTTCTGAGGCACAGAATACACCTGTCCCCTCTCCACCACAGGCCGCGCTCAACGCTTGTCTGCGTCCGCTGGAGATAGCAGATGCGCGCTTGGTCTGGATAATGACGGGAGCGTGCGGATCCGAATCGACCTTTCGGCGCAGATAGGAGATGTCGGAGTCCACAATGGATGCATCGGGGTTGAAATCATATTCCCAGACGCTGTTCAGGATCTGGGTCTTGGCGAGCACACGGTTGGGGTTGGGCATCAGGTAACGCAGCAGGTTGAATTCCGTGGGGGAAAGTTCGATCCTATTGCCGCCTCGGCGCACGTCATGGGCATCGTCGTCGAGCTCCAAATCATCCATCGAATGACCGCACCGTCGCCCAATGCTGGCCGTGTGCGGCGCAGCACCGCGCGGATACGTGCCACCACCTCGTCCAGGCTGAAGGGCTTGGTGACGTAGTCATCCCCGCTGGGGGGCCGGGACAGCCACCAGAGCGCGCGGACCGGGGACCAGTACGCGACCCGGCACAACCCGTTCGTCTACTTCCGCAGCATCACCTCCAGCCCGGACTGCCAGGCCAACGACGTGAACTTCGACCAGCTGGCCGGTGACCTGGCCTCGGTGCAGACCACACCCAACCTGTCCTACATCACGCCGAACCTGTGCAACGACGGGCACGACTCGCCCTGCGCCGACGGCCGGCCCGGGGGATTGGTCAGCGCCGACGCCTGGCTGAAGCAGCAGGTCCCGATGATCATGGATTCCCCGGCGTTCAAGCAGGACGGCATGCTGGTCATCACCTTCGACGAGGCCGAGGGCAACGCCGCCGGACCCGCCTCCGGCATCCCCGGCGGCACCGCGGGCGGCCGGATCGGCGCCCTGGTGCTCTCCCCGCAGGTCAGGGGCGGCACCAGCTCGGACCGGCTCTACAACCTTCTCGCTGCCGTACCTGGGCTATGCCGGGGCGCCAGGGCTGAACCGCTTCGGTTCCGATGTCTTCAAAGCTCGGTAGCGGCCCGCATCCGCCGTCTCCGGGCATTCTGTGACGGAACAACTTTCCTCTGGCAAAGACCACCTCCTGCCCGGGATCTGGGGAAAAATCCTCCGTGAGCCGACCAGACCAGAGTGGGTCCGCCGCTGACCCGGCGCTCCCTGGCTTGTAGTGGGAACGGTATGCACCGGGCCTTCATGGGCCAACTGGACGCCAGCATTGTGACCCTGGTCATGCCCAGCATCCGCAACGACCTGGGCGCGTCACTGGCCCAGGTGGAATGGGTTGCCCTGATCTACCTGCTGGTACTGGTCGGCAGCATCTCAGCCATAGGGCGGCTGGCAGACATGCTGGGACGCAAGGTGCTGTACGTGTACGGGTTCGCCCTGTTCACCCTGGCCTCCGTCGGGTGCGGATTGGCCCCGGACAGAACGTGGCTCCTAGCCGCCCGGACAGTCCAGGCGGTCGGTTCCGCTATCCTGCAGGCCAACAGCGTGGCCCTGATCAGGACCAGCATGCGGCCTGGCAAACTCGGCAGAGCCATCGGCCTGCAGGGCGCCGCACAGGCCGTTGGCTTGGCCACAATCCATTCGTGCCGGCGCTCATGGCTGCGTCGTTGGCACTGTTCGCCGTCTTCATCCTGCGCGAACGCCTGACGCCACACCCGCTCGTGGACCTCTCACTCTTTCGCACGGGACGCTTCAGCCGCGGAATCGGCACCGGACTGCTGTGTTACCTGGTCCTGTTCGGCATCCTGTTCGTCACCCCGTTGTATCTGGAGGTAACACACGGACTGCCCTCCGCCCAGGCCGTGCTAATGCTCACCGTCCTGCCCGTAGCTCTGGCCCTCGCGGCGCCCGCAGCCGGGATGCCGGCCGACCGCTTCGGGATCCGGCTGCCCACCTCGGTGGCATGGCGCTGGCGGCCGCGGCACTGGCCGTGCTGGCCCCTTTTTCAGCCAATTTATGGGCTGCCACCGCCTGCTTGTGCGTAATAGGACTCGGGCGTGGCCTTTTCACCCCCGCGAATAACGCCGCTGTTGCCTCAGCAGGCATGGTCGCGGCCGGCATGGTCGCGGCGTCCTGAACATGACCCGCGGGGTCGGAACATCACTCGGCGCGGCCCTCACAGCAGTGGCCTACACCCTAACGAGGCGCTGGAGGGGTAGTTTCCGCCAGCGCCTCAGCGGCCGACTTCCATACCGCCGTCGTGGACTAACGACAACAGGACATCGCCACTGACCGCTGCCATTTGCAGAACAGTATTTTTTGACACGGGAAGTGGGTCACTTCCGTGAGCTCCCGGCCACGTCCCTTGAGGGCATCGCCCCTAACGTCCTGTCCACCCGTCTGATCTGAGGAGACGTGTCCTGCTCGTAGTTGGCTGTGTGAGACTGTGAGCATGGCGAAATCTGTTGACGTTTCCTGGCAGCTGGATGGCATCACCATGGAGGGCACGGTTGTCCGGCCCGATGGCGACGGGCCTTTCCCGGCAGTGGACTTGGTCGCCGGCAGCGGCCCTACCGACCGGGACTGGTGTTCCCCGCTGCTTCCCGGCAGCAACGGCAGCGGGCGGCTCTTCGCGGAGGCATTTGCCCGCGCCGGTA
>DASYGM010000155.1:0-27518 GCA_035999715.1 Micrococcaceae bacterium
TTCGCCGATGCCTTTACGCACGGCTACCAGCAGCGCACCTTCGCCGGCATCATCGGCGATTCCATGAACACCGGAACCGTGATGGTCGGGGAACAGGAGACCCGCCAGCAGCGCTACGACTACCTGCACAACTTTGGCATCGGCCAGAAGACTGGCATTCCGCTGCCCGGCGAGAACTCCGGCATCCTGGCGCAGCCCGCGGCCTGGGACGGCAGGCAGGAGTACACCGTACTCTTCGGCCAGGGCGTATCGCAGACGCCACTGCAGACCGCAATGATCTACCAGACCATCGCCAACAACGGTGTCCGGCTCAAGCCGCAGCTGATCGATTCCTACGTTGATCCGGACGGCACGGAGCATAAGGTGGCCCAGCAACCCGGCACCGAGGTGGTCAGTCCGCAGAGCGCCCAGCAGGTAAAGGATATTCTGGAGAGCGTGGTGACAGCGGGGGATGCAAAGGACGTCCAGGTTCCCGGCTACCGCGTGGGGGGCAAGACTGGTACTGCCGAGGCGGTGAAGGACGACGGTTCGGGCTTCAGCGGCTATACGGCCTCCTTTGTGGGCATGGCGCCAATGGAGGACCCGCAGTATGTTGTGCTGGTGACAGTACAGCGGCCGCAGGGCAATATCTACGGTATTTCCCAGGCGCCGGTCTTCAACTCGGTGATGGGGCAGGTCCTGCACACCTACAACGCGCCGCCGTCCACCACGCCCTCTGTGGCACTCGCCCAGATGTACTGAGAATTCCGGAGCCACATCGTGTCTGACATCCAGCCGCCGCAGGGCGGTCCCCGGGCCCCGTTGCGCCCAGACCACGTCCGCCCAGTGGGACTGGCAGAAATTGCGGGCTTCATTGGCCTGGCGGCCGATTCCTGTCCGGACGTTTCAGTGACCGGGATCAGCCTGAATTCCCGCGCCATCCGACCAGGAGATCTGTACCTGGCGCTTCCTGGAGCGCAGCGCCACGGAGCTGAGTTCGCGGACCAGGCGGTGGCGGCCGGTGCGGTTGCAGTCCTGACGGACGACGACGGCGGCCGCCGGCTTGGTGCGGCAGGGCGTGCCGGCGGTCCGGGGGTGCCGGTACTGGTCGTGGACGCACCCCGGAAGGTCGCCGGAGCCGTCGCCGGTTTCATCTACGGCAGCGGCACGGAAGCGGACAGCGAGAGCATGCGACTGTTCGCCGTCACCGGCACCAACGGCAAGACCACCACCACGTACTTCATCAATTCTTTGTTGCAGGCGCTGGGCCGGAGCACCGGACTGATCGGAACCATCGAAATCCTGGCCGGCTCCACGGCCATCCCCAGCCTGCTGACCACGCCGGAATCGACCGATGTGCATGCCCTGCTGGCCCTGATGCGCGAGCGCGGGCTGCAGGCGGCGTCGATGGAGGTCTCCTCCCACGCCCTCGCGTACGGCCGGGTGGACGGGGTGGTTTTTGACGTCGCCGGCTTCACCAATCTGACCCAGGATCACCTGGACCTGCACGGGACCATGGAGGAATACTTCGCCACCAAGGCAGGGCTGTTCACCTCGGCGCGGGCACGGCGGGCGGTCGTCACCGTCGACGATTCCTGGGGCCGGCGGATGGCGCAGGCCAGCGGTATACCGACGACGACGCTGTGCACGATCGCGTCTGGGACGCCGGCTGGGGCAGCGACCGCCGACGCGGAGGACACCGAACCGTGTGCCGCCGACTGGCAGGTCACCGATATCGAACCGGCCGGGCTGGGGAACCGGTTTGTGCTGCAGGCCTCCGACGGACGCCGCCTGCGCGTCTCCACCGGGCTTCCGGGCGCGTTCAACGTGGCCAACGCCGCGCTGGCTGCGCTGATGGTACTCGAAGGGCTGGGCGCGGAGGACCCCTCGGCGCTGGAGGCCATCCAGTCCGCCCTGGACCGGCAGGATCCCTTTACCGTCCAGGTCCCCGGCCGGATGCAGCTGGTGGGCCGCAGACCGGCCGCCATCGTAGATTTTGCGCACAACCCGGATGCCTTGGAGCGGGCACTGCTGGCGGTCCGGCCCGCGGAGCCAAAGGGGAAGGTCATTGTCGTTTTCGGCGCCACCGGCCAGCGGGACGCCACCAAACGCCCCGCGATGGGAGCGGTGGCGGCAAAACTGGCAGACGTGGTGATTATCACGGATGACGACCCGCACGATGAGGATCCGGCAGGCATCCGGGCCCAGGTCCTGGACGGCGCCCGACGGGCCAGCCAGGAGGGGTCTTTGGAGCGGCAGCTTCTGGAGGTTTTCCCGCGTGCCGACGCGATATTCCGCGCCGTGGAACTGGCCGGACCGGAGGACACGATCCTGGTTGCCGGACGCGGCCACGAGGTTTGGCAGGAGGTGGCAGGAGTGAACCTCCCGCTGGATGACAGGGTGGAATTGCGGCGCGCATTGGACCACTTCGGATTCACCCCTGAGCCTGTTCCCGGGATAGAGTCCTAGATCGAGATGACTGAACTGACAGCGGCGGAGATCGCCGCCATAACTCAAGGGCGCCTCACCGCCACGGCCCTGCCGGAGCAGAAAATTGCTCTGGCAGATATCGTCACGGACTCGCGCGAGGCGCGGCCCGGGGCGCTCTACGTGGCCAAGCCCGGTGAGTTTGCCGACGGACACTCCTTCATCCCCAACGCCTTCGCGGCCGGTGCAGTGCTCGCCCTCGCGGAGCGGGAGGTCACCGACGAGCGCGAAGCCATCGATGGGCGCGGGTCCGACGACGGCGGCGGCCGGCCCTTTCCGGCGGTCATCGTCCCGGATGCGGTGCTGGCCATGGGGGCGTTGGCAGCCCACGCCGTCCGGAGCCTGCGCGCGGCGGGCGAGCTGACCGTCATCGGCATTACCGGTTCCGCCGGAAAGACCACCACCAAGGACCTGCTGGCCGGTATCCTGTCCCGGCTGGGGCCCACCGTGGCTCCCAAGGGGTCCTACAACGGCGAGGTTGGGGTTCCACTCACGGTCTTCCAGGCCGATGCCTCCACCCGCTACCTGGTGATTGAAATGGGTGCCACCGGCATCGGGCATATCGCCTATCTGGCCTCCCTGGTGAAGCCGGACATCGGCGTGGTGCTGGGCGTCGGGACCGCCCATGCGGGCGAATTCGGCGGGGTGGAGAACATCGCCCTGGCAAAGGGGGAAATGGTCGAGGCCCTGTCCGCCGACGGCGTCGCGGTGTTGAACCGGGACGACCTGCGCGTGCGCCAGATGGAAGCGCGCACCGTGGCGCGGACCGTATTCTTTTCGAGTGCGCCGTCGGATACCGGCATCACAAGTGAGCCCGCCGGGCTGCAGGTGCTGGCGGACGGGGCCGGAACCGACGATCAGGGCCGGCCCGTCTTTGGGCTTCGCTTCACGGACGATGCGGCAGGCACCCGGTGGCCGGTAGCCAGCAAGCTGCTGGGCGGCCACCACGTGGCCAACCTGCTGGCGGCGGCCGCGGCCGCCTACGTGGCCGGCGCGCCCGGCGAGCTGATAGCTGCATCGCTGAGCGAGCAGGAGGCCGCCAGCCGCTGGCGGATGGAGCGGACCGAACGGGCCGACGGCGTCACGGTGATCAATGACGCGTACAACGCCAACCCGGAATCCATGCGCGCGGCGCTGCGCACCCTGGCTGAACTGGGCCGAGGACCGGGAGCCCAGTCCGATGACGGCGGCCGACGCCGGACTTGGGCCGTGCTTGGGCCGATGCTGGAGCTGGGCGAGGAGTCCATCACCGAACATGACGCGCTGGGCCGGGTGGCCGTACGGCTGAACATCTCCCGGTTAGTGGTGGTGGGTACCGAGGCCCGTGCCATGCACGTCGGGGCGGTGATGGAGGGATCCTGGGGGGACGAATCCGTCTTTGTCCCCGATGTCCAGGCTGCCTACGAACTCCTGGAGCAGGAACTGCGCCCGGGGGACATAGTGCTGGTTAAATCCTCCAACGGAGCCGGACTGCGGTTCCTGGGGGATCGGATAGCATGGCGGAGGACAGAGGGCGAAAGGAAGCAGGGCCTATGATCGCATTGCTCCTGGGCGCCGGACTGGGTCTGTTCTTCGCCATGATCGGCACCCCGCTGTTCATCCGGCTGCTGGTGAACAAGGGCTACGGCCAGTTCATCCGCGACGACGGGCCCACCTCGCACCACACCAAACGCGGCACCCCCACCATGGGCGGGGCCATCGTCGTCGGCGCCGTGGTGTTCGCGTATCTGATCACGCATCTGGTGCTCTGGATGATCAACCCGCATTCGCCCGGACCCAGCGCCTCCGGTTGGCTGCTGCTTTTCCTGATGGTGGGCATGGGACTGGTCGGCTTCCTGGACGACTTCATCAAGATCTCCAAACAGCGCAGCCTGGGCCTGAACGCCAAGGCGAAACTGATCCTGCAGGCCGCCGTCGGCATCGCCTTCGCCGTCCTGGCGCTGAACTTCCCCAACAGCCTGGGCCGCACCCCCGCCACCACGAAGATCTCCTTTGCCCGCGACATACCCGGACTTGACCTGGCGTTCGCGGGCGCCGCGCTTGGCCTGATCCTGTTCATCATCTGGTCCAACCTGATCATCACCGCCGCCACAAACGGGGTGAACCTCACCGACGGCCTGGACGGGCTCGCCGCCGGTGCCTCCGTGATGGTCTTCGGTGCGTACACGCTGATGGGGATCTGGCAGAGCAACCAGGGGTGCGGATCGCCGCGCGTAGCCGCAGGCCGGATCTGCTACGAGGTCCGTGACCCGCTGGACCTGTCCTTGCTGGCCGTCATTATTTTCGGTGCGCTGATCGGATTCCTCTGGTGGAATACTTCGCCCGCCAAGATCTTCATGGGGGACACCGGCTCGCTGGCGATTGGCGGCGCCATTGCCGGCTTCGCGATCCTCTCCCGCACCGAAATCCTGCTGGCGATCATCGGCGGCCTGTTCGTAATGATCACCCTCTCGGTCATCATCCAGGTGGGCTACTTCAAGCTGACCAAGGGCAAACGGGTGTTCAAGATGGCACCGCTGCAGCACCATTTTGAGCTCAAAGGCTGGGCCGAGGTCACCGTGGTGGTCCGGTTCTGGATCCTGTGCGGACTGCTGGTCGCCGTCGGCCTAGGCGCCTTTTATGCGGAATGGATTGTCCAGCTATGACAGCTCTTCCCTCCTCCCGGCTGGACGCCCTCACCAGTTGGGACGCGGACTGGACCGGCCTGCGCGTGGTGGTCACAGGCATCACCAAGACAGGGTTCTCCGCGGCGGACACGCTGGCCGAGCTGGGCGCCGCAGTAGTGGTGGTCGCGGCTTCGGACGACGACGACGCCCGCAGGAACGCTGACACGCTTCGGATCGTTGGGGTCCGGGAGGTGCTGCTCGGCGAGGAGACCTCGACGACGCTGCCTCTGGTGGCCGGCGAGCCGGCTGAGCTGGTGGTCACCAGTCCCGGCCTTCGCCCGACGCACCCGCTGCTGGTCCAGGCGGCCGAGGCGGGTATCCCCGTCTGGGGGGACGTGGAACTGGCCTGGCGGGTGCGGACCAGGGCGGGCCGCAAAACGGCCGAATGGATCACCATCACCGGCACCAACGGCAAGACCACCACCACCTCCATGGTGGAGTCGATGCTGCAGGCCGCCGGCCTGCGCGCCATCGCCGCCGGCAATATCGGCACACCCATCCTCGACGCGGTCCGGGACCCGGAAGGCTACGACGCCCTCGCCGTCGAACTTTCCACCTTCCAGCTGCACTGGACCTCCTCCCTGTCCCCGGTGGCCAGCGTCTGCCTGAACATTGCCCAGGATCACGTGGACTGGCACGGCTCCTTCGAGGCCTATGCCGCGGACAAGGCAAGGGTGTACGCCAACACCAAGGTGGCCTGTGTCTACAACGCAGAGCAGATCGAAACCGAGCGGATGGTGGAGGTCGCCGACGTGGTCGAGGGCTGCCGGGCCGTCGGCTTCACCACAGGCACACCGGCCATCAGCATGGTCGGCGTGGTGGAGGGGCTGCTGGTGGACCGGGCCTTCATCGCAGAACGCAAGGATTCCGCCGTCGAACTGGCCAGGGTTGCGGACATCGGTGCGCTGGTGCCTCGCCATCTGGTGGCGAACGCCTTGGCCGCCGCCGCGCTGGTGCGGGCCTATGGCCTGGAACCGGCAGCCGTCCGTGACGGTCTGCTCCGCTACGAACCGGGCGACCATCGGATCCAGCCCGTGGCCAGCCTGGACGGGGTGCTCTGGGTTAACGATTCCAAGGCCACCAACCCGCATGCCGCCGCCGCGTCACTGGCTGCTTTCAACCCCGTGATTTGGATTGCCGGCGGGCTCTCCAAGGGAGTGGATTACGACCGGCTGGTGGCTGCGCACGCGGGCCGGCTGAAGGCGGTGGTCCTGATCGGGGCCGACAGCACTGCCCTTCGCGGGTCATTGCAGCGACACGCGCCGGATGTCCCGGTGATCGAGGCCGCCGCAGGACAAACTGGAGGGGTGCAGAATTCCGGCACCGGCGTGATGGCCCAGGCGGTGGCAGTGGCGGCGGAAGTCGCTACCGCGGGGGATACCGTGCTGATGGCGCCGGCATCTGCATCGATGGATCAGTTCCTGTCCTACGCCCAGCGCGGCGAGGCGTTCATCGACGCCGTCCGCGCCCTGGCGGAGGGGCAGGCCAAGACCGGCAAGGAGCCGACCAGCGAGGAGTCATAGTGGTCACAACGCCCGCCAGGCCGGGTCCGCGGACCAGGCCGCCACGGATCGCCCGTCCCGCCGCGGCCAAAGGGCCAGCCACAGGACCGGCCACCGCTCCACGGCCTGCACCGTCGTCACAGGCTTCCCATCCCCGGTCCGTCGGGTCCGCGACACGGCGGATGCTGGCTTTCTTCCGCGAATTCTGGCCACGGATAGAGGGCAGTAACCGGCCCAGCAGCGGCTCCAGCTACTACATGATCCTTGGCACCACGCTGGCCCTGACCTGCATCGGCCTGATGATGGTGCTCTCCTCCTCGGCGGTGGAGTCCATCTCACAGGGCGCGGACCCCTACCAGCTCTTCCTGAGGGAAGGCGGATTCGGCGCGTTCGGCGTGGTCCTGATGTTCGTCCTGTCCCGCACCAGCATCAAGTGGCTGAAAAAGCTGGCATGGCCGGCACTGGGACTTTCGCTGGTGCTGCTTGCACTGGTGTTCAGTCCGTTGGGGAAGGAAGTGGGCGGAAACCGCAACTGGATCTACATCGGTGACTTCAGCGCCCAACCCTCCGAGGCCGCCAAACTCGCCCTGGCCGTGTGGATGGCCGCGGTGCTCTCCCGCAAGGGGCCGCTCATCCGGCAGTGGAAGCAGGCTGCAGTCCCCGTGGTCCCGGTGGCACTGCTGGCCGTTGGACTGGTGCTCGCCGGGCACGACCTGGGCACCTCCGTCATCATTATGAGCATCGTCGCGGCCGCCCTCTATTTTGCCGGTGCCCCGGCCCGGATCTTCCTTTCGGCAGGGATCCTGGGTGCGATCGCAGCCGTGGTGCTGGCGCTCTCCAGCGGTAACCGGATGTCCCGCATCTCCGGCTGGCTGGGGAACTGCTCCGACGGGAACGACCTGTGCTATCAGGCCAAGAACGGCCTCTATGCCCTCGCTTCCGGCGGCTGGTGGGGCGTGGGCCTGGGCCAAAGCCGGCAGAAGTGGAACTGGATCCCCGAGGCGCACAATGACTTCATTTTCGCCATTATCGGGGAGGAGCTCGGCCTGCTGGGAACGCTGATTGTGGTACTGCTCTACGGCATCCTGGCGGTGGCTATTTTCCGGGTGATTGTCCGTCACAAGGACCCCTTTATCCGCATTGTCTGCGGTTGCATCATGACCTGGGTGATCGGCCAGGCCTTCGTGAACATCGCCATGGTCACCGGGCTGCTGCCGGTGATCGGCGTACCGCTGCCGCTGATTTCCTACGGCGGCACGGCACTGACTTTGGTGCTGGCCGCCATCGGGGTAGTTTTGTCCTTTGCCCGTACCTATCCGGAAAGCGACAAGACCGCCTCATGACCAGCATCCCCGGCGACGGCACGCCTTCCGAGCACGAGTCCGCGCCCCGTGCATCTGCGCACGGTCCGCTCTCTGTGGTGCTGGCCGGCGGCGGGTCAGCCGGGCATGTGAGTCCGCTGCTGGCCATCGCCGATGCGCTGCGCGCCGCCCGGCCGGAGTCCAGGCTGCTGGCGGTGGGCACCGTCGACGGTCTGGAGACCCGGCTGGTCCCGGCCGCCGGGTACGCGCTGGAGACCATTGACCGCGTGCCGCTGCCGCGCAGGCCCTCCGGGGCACTGCTCAGGCTCCCGAGCCGGCTACGCACAGCCGTCAGGCAGTCGGGGGAGATCCTGGACCGCGCCGGGGCGGATGTGCTGGTAGGCGTCGGCGGCTTCGTGTGTACCCCGATGTACCTGGCCGCGCGCCGCCGTAAGCTGCCGATCGTGATCCACGAAGCCAACAGCAAGGCCGGCCTGGCCAACCGCGTCGGCGCGCGCTTCACCTCCTTTGTTGGCACTGCGTTCCGGCGGACCCGGATCCGGCACGCCCGGTTGGTGGGCATGCCGATGCGCAACGCCATCTCCTCACTGGACCGGACAGCCGCCCGGGCCACCGCGCGGACGGCGCTGGGGCTGGAACAGGACCGCCCAACCTTGGTGGTGACCGGCGGCTCGCTTGGTGCGCTGCGGATCAACCGCACCGTGGCCGACTCCCTAAGCGCGCTGGAGAACGCCGGCGTGCAGGTGCTGCACATCACCGGTGGTGGCAAGCAGGTCCTCGGCGCCGACGGCCAGCCGCTGACCGGAGCGCACTACCGGCAGGTGGAATACGTCGACGGCATGGAACAGGCCTACGCCGCGGCGGACCTGCTGCTTTGCCGGGCCGGCTCCGGCACCGTGTGCGAGGTAGCCGCCGTCGGCCTTCCCGCCGTCTTTGTGCCGCTGCCGGTGGGCAACGGCGAACAGGCACTCAACGCCTCCGAGCTGGTGGCAGCCGGGGCGGCGCTGCTGGTCCGGGATGCCGACTTCACCCCCGGCTGGGTCGCGGGACAGCTGCTGCCGCTGTTCGCCGCGCCGGAAAGGCTGGCGCGGATGGGGGAGCGGGCGGCGTCGCTGGGCATCCGCGACGCAGATGTGCGGATGGCGGAGATGGTGCTGGAGGCAGCCGGACAATGAACCAAGGCAAGGAGAATCTAAGCGCCGCGGCTCTGGGACGCGTCCACTTCATCGGGATCGGCGGAGCCGGCATGTCCGCCATCGCGCGGATCCTGCTGGCCCGCGGGGTCCCGGTCAGCGGTTCGGACGGGAAAGACTCAGCCGCGCTGCAGGAACTGGCAGCCCTGGGGGCCCGGGTACGGGTGGGGCATGCCGCCGCCGCCGTGCAGGACGCGGACACCGTGGTGGTCTCCTCCGCGATCCGGGAAACCAATCCGGAACTGGCGGCAGCCCGGGCCGCCGGACTGCCGGTGCTGCACCGCTCCCAGGCCCTGGCCGCCGCGATGGCCGGCGACCGGGTGGTGGCGGTGGCCGGAACGCATGGAAAGACCACCACCACATCCATGATCACCGTGCTGCTGCGCGGCGCCGGCCTGGACCCATCCTTCGCCATCGGCGGCACGGTTCCGGCTCTCGGGGTCAACGCCGCCAGTGGAAGCTCGGACATCTTCGTGGCTGAGGCGGACGAGTCGGACGGCTCCTTTTTGAATTACCGGCCGCAGATCGCGGTGGTGACCAACGTGGAGCCGGACCACCTTGACCACTACGGCACGGCGGAGGCGGTGTATGAATCCTTCGACCGTTTCGGCGCGCTGCTGCCGGCGGACGGCCTGCTGGTGGCCTGCGCCGACGACGACGGCGCGCTGGCGCTGGCGCGCCGGGCCGGTGCCGCGGGGACGCGGGTGGTGCTGTACGGACACAGTAACGCCGCGGACGTCCAGCTGTCCGGGGACATGTCCAGTGCCGGAGTCAGCACCAGCAGCATGCTGCTGATCAGGATGGGCCCGGTGGAGCTGCAGGTTCCGCTGCAGCTGCAGGTGCCGGGGGAGCACAACGCCCTCAACGCCGCCGCTGCGGTGGCAGTGGCCGTCGAACTCGGCGTCGAACCAGCGGCGGCCGCCGCTGCCGTCGGGCAGTTCACCGGCGCCGCGCGCCGCTTCGAGCTGAAGGGGCAGGCCGCCGGCGTGCGCGTTTACGACGACTACGCGCACCACCCCACCGAGGTCGCGGCGGCCCTGCGCGCCGCTCGGACCGTCGCGGCCGGACACCGGGTCCATGTGCTCTTCCAGCCGCACCTGTTTTCCCGGACCCGCGAATTCGCCACCGCCTTTGCCCGCGCCCTGGAGCTGGCCGATAACGTGGCCGTCCTGGACATTTACCCGGCACGTGAGGATCCCATCCCGGGGGTCACCAGCGAACTGATCACCACGGGGATGGACCGAAGGCCGGAAGGATCCGGCTATGCTCCCGACGCCGACGCCGCCGTCCAGCGGCTGGCCGCGGCCGCCGCGCCTGGGGACATCATCCTTACCGTGGGGGCAGGCGACGTGACTCAGTACGGGCCGGCCCTGGTCCGGGCGCTGGCGGCGCGGGACCAGGCTCTGCGGGACCAGGCTCTGCGGGACCAGGCTCTGCCGGACCAGGGGACGGGGGAGATCCATGGCGGGTAGTCGCAGGCCGCCGGCGGTTCGTCCTGATTCGGCGCTGCTTCCGGTCCAGCCGCCCGCGCAGGCCGGGCCGGAGGTGCCCGCGCAACAGGCGTCGGAAGCCAAGTCGGAAGCCAAGGGGTCGGCGCCGCGGGCGCCGGAAGCGTCATCCGCAGAAGCGCAGGCACCCGACGGGGCCGCGGTCAGTGGCGCTGTCCCGCGGGTCCATGACGGGTCGGCCATCCCTGGCGCCGCCCGGGTCAACCCGGCCAGGAGCAATGTCTCGATGCTGGTTCTGCACCCGGAACCGGACGTTGCCGCCCCGAGCGCCACCGTCATCGAGTTTCCGCGGCCGGCGGGCAGGCCAAGCCGCCGCAGGCTCTGGATCACCCTCGCCAGCCTGGCCGCCGCCGTCGCCCTCGTGGTCGCCGCCGTCGTCTATTCGCCGCTGCTGGCCCTGAAGACTATTACCGTCGACGGGAACAAACTTGCCACCGGCACAGCGGTCCAGGCGGCGTTGGCGCCGCTGAAGAACAGGCCGCTGCCGCAGGTGGACCAGGGCCAGGTAGCCAGGCTGCTGGCCCCGCTGCAGCAGATCCGCTCCGTCACCGTGGAGGCCCGGCCACCGTCGACCCTGCTGGTCCATGTGGTGGAGCGGGAGCCGGTGGCGCTGCTGAAGAGCGGTGAGCAGTACATCATGGTGGATCCGGAGGGCGTGCAGCTTGGCACGACTGCTGACCCTGCAGCCGTGCCCCTACCCATCATCGACGGGGGCACGGCGGCCATCGGCAACGCAACGTTCAAGGCGATGACAGACGTCCTGGCAGCCCTGCCCCCATCCATCCTGGCCAAGCTGCAACATGCCTCCGCCAGCTCACCGGACGCTGTGGAACTGACACTCAACGACGGCAAGTCCATTATCTGGGGCAACGCCAGCGACCGGGAACTGAAGGCCAAGGTGGTGCAGGCACTGCTGACCGCTCCGCCGCCGGTGCAGCAACCCGGCAAGCCGGCACCGGCTCCCGTGCAGGTCTACGACGTGAGCGCTCCGCGGCACCCGGTGACCCGGTAGCTAGGAACGCCGCAATTTGGCACAGAATGGCGCGACACGCGGGGCCGGTAATTGCATGTGGCACCGATGCCCCATAGCGTCACAGACAAGAGTTACTTGACATAACTATAACCTTCAAGTTGAGGGTTAAGCTCCAAGGTCTCAAGTGGTGGTGGAAGCCTACCCGGCGCACCGGAGCATCCAGCAGCAAAGATTTCTCATCAGGACACGAACAAGGGACACGTACCGTGGCAGCACCCCAGAATTACTTGGCCGTCATCAAGGTCGTCGGCATCGGCGGCGGTGGCGTCAACGCAGTCAACCGCATGATCGAGGTGGGTCTGCGCGGCGTTGAATTCATTGCGATCAACACCGACGCGCAGGCGCTGCTGATGAGTGATGCCGACGTCAAGCTTGACGTCGGACGTGAGCTGACCCGAGGTCTGGGTGCCGGTGCGAACCCCGAGGTGGGTAAGCAGGCTGCCGAGGACCACGCGGATGAGATTGAAGAGGTCATGCGCGGGGCGGACATGGTGTTCGTGACCGCCGGTGAGGGTGGCGGCACCGGCACCGGCGGCGCGCCCGTCGTCGCCCGCATTGCCCGTTCGCTCGGCGCGCTGACCATTGGCGTGGTCACCCGCCCGTTCACCTTCGAGGGTCGCCGGCGCGCCGGCTCCGCGGAGGCCGGCATCGACGCGCTGCGCGATGAGGTGGATACCCTGATCGTGATCCCCAATGACCGTCTGCTCTCCATCAGCGACCGGAACGTCTCTGTCCTGGACGCCTTCCGCTCGGCCGATCAGGTGCTGCTCTCCGGTGTCCAGGGCATCACCGACCTGATCACCACGCCCGGCCTGATCAACCTGGACTTTGCCGACGTCAAGTCCGTGATGCAGGGCGCCGGTTCGGCGCTGATGGGTATCGGTTCGGCGCGCGGCGAGGACCGCGCCGTCAAGGCTGCCGAGTTGGCCATCGCGTCCCCGCTGCTGGAGGCTTCCATCGATGGCGCGCACGGCGTGCTGCTGTCCATCCAGGGTGGTTCGGACCTGGGCCTGTTCGAGATCAACGAGGCCGCGCGCCTGGTCCAGGAAGTCGCGCACCCGGAGGCGAATATCATCTTCGGTGCCGTCATTGACGATGCCCTGGGCGATGAGGCCCGCGTGACCGTGATCGCGGCCGGGTTCGACGACGTGGACATGACCTCCGCACCAACGGATTCGTCAAAGCGCCAGGCGCAGGCGCAGGCACTGGCTCCCGCCGTGCCGTCGGTGGCTCCCGCCACGGTCCCGGCCAGCGCGCCGGCCATTGGCCTGAACCACTGGGGACAGCAGTCCAGCAGCCACATCCCGGCCGATGCCGGTTTCGATGTGGACCTGCCGGCCGTGGTGGAGCCCGATCTGACCGGCCACCGCGCCGACGACCTGGATGTCCCGGATTTCCTAAAGTAGCAACCATGTTCTGGTGGCACCGCGAGGTGAGCCCCGGCGTCCGGGTCGCCTTTACCGACGCCGGAGCCGGAAACCTGGCGTTCCACGTCGGCGGGGATCCGGATGCGGTGGGCGCCAACCGGGCCGCGCTCGAAGCCGCTCTGGAAACCGAGCCGGGAGCCGGCATTCCGAGGCTCCAGTTCATGGACCAGGTGCACGGAAGCACGGTTGCCGAGGTGGCCCGGGGGGATTACGCCTCCGGGACCGGCCCGACGGCGGATGCAATGGTTTCCGCCGATGTCCCGCTGGCCGTGATGGTGGCGGACTGCGTTCCCGTGGTCCTGCTGGGCCGGATGGCCGGCGGTGTGCCACTGGCCGCGGTGGCCCATGCCGGGCGCCCGGGCGTGGCCTCGCAGGTGGTGCCCAAAACCGTAGCGGCAATGCGTTCCCGTGGTGCGGAGGGGATCCTGGCCTGGTTGGGACCCTCGGTCTGCGGGGAATGCTACGAGGTTCCGGGGGCCATGCGGGCCCAGGTTGCCGCCATCGAACCAGCCAGCTACGCCACCACGCGCTGGGGGACGCCGGCCCTGGATTTGCCGGCTGCCGTGCTCAGCCAGCTCGCGGCCCTGGGCGTCCCGGCAGAGCGCATCCAAGGCTGCACCTTCGAGGAGCGTGCATTGTTCTCTTACCGCCGGGACGGCAACGGTAGCCGTGCCGGGCGGATCGCCGGGGTGGTCTATGCCGGCGGCTAGGACAGCGGACGCGGCGCAACCCCGGGCGGAACAGCTGCGCATCGGGCTGGAGCGGGTCAGGACCAGGATCGGCGCAGCCATGGAGCACCGACCCGCCGGCGCTCCCGAGCCCACCCTGATTGTGGTGACCAAATTCCACCCCGCCTCCGATGTCCGGCTGCTGGCGGACCTGGGCGTGCGGGACGTGGGCGAGAACCGGGACCAGGAAGCCGCGGCGAAGGCCGACGAGGTCAGTGCGGCTGGTTCCGCCGGGGCGGACCTGCGTTGGCACTTTATTGGCCAGCTGCAGACCAACAAGGCCAAATCCGTCGTGGGGTATGCACAGTCGGTGCATTCGGTGGACCGTCACGCTCTGGCCAGGGCGCTGAGCAAGGCCATGGTGGCGGAACAGGAACGCACCGGGCGCAAGGACCTGGACTGCTTTGTGCAGATCAACTTGGATCCGGCTGAGGCAGATGCGGCGCAGCTGCATCCGGTCGGGCGCGGGGGAGTGCGTCCGGCCGATGTCCTCGAACTGGCCGCGCTGATCCATGGTTCCCCCGGGCTCCGGCTGGCGGGGGTGATGGCCGTGGCCCCACTCGGTGGCGACGCGGACGCGGCCTTTGCCCGGCTGGCCGTGGTCTCCGCGGAACTGGCGGCAGACTTTCCCGAAGCGACGGGCATCTCGGCCGGAATGAGCGGGGACCTGGAGCAGGCAATAGCACATGGTGCGACACACCTGCGTGTCGGATCGGATGTTCTCGGTGCGCGCCCGGCGTTACGGTAGCGTTCCAGTTGTTGGCAACATCCTGTTGGCAGCCAGGTTTTGTTGGCAGCAAGGCAATCCAGCACCAAGGAAATCCAGCACCGAGCAGCAAACATCCAGACATATGAGGAGCTAACCATGGCCGGCGCTCTGCGCAAGACAATGATCTATCTTGGGCTCGCCGATGGTGACGAGCACTACGAGGCTGAGCATCCTCAGCCGGGACACAAGAATGAGGATTATTCAGTGGACTATGACCGGGACGCCCATCAGCGCGTGGAAGCCGTGCCACAGCCTGCCAGCCCCAAGGTTGTGGACGATGAGTACCGTGCACCGGTGACGCCGATAAAGCGCGCAGCATCCAGCCGCGACGAGGCCCCGGGCCTGCGCCAGATCACCACCGTGCACCCGCGCTCCTATAACGATGCGAAAATCATCGGCGAAAGCTTCCGGGACGGTATCCCCGTGATCATGAACGTCACCGACATGGGCGAGGCGGATGCCAAGCGGCTGGTGGATTTCTCCGCAGGCCTGGTTTTCGGCCTGCATGGCAGCATTGAGCGCGTCACCAACAAGGTGTTCCTGCTCTCGCCCTCCTATGTCGAGGTGCTGGGTGACGACAAAAAGGCCAGCGACACGCAGGCCAGCTTCTTCAACCAGAGTTGAGAGTAAGGGTCCGGCCGGGCGGCCGGGCCCTTTGCCGCCTTTAGGCAGTATTGTTGAGTCTTCACTGATTGATTACTTCTAAGGATTGTGGCTTCCAGCGTGTCGATCGTATTTACTTTGCTTTACCTGCTGTTGCTGCTGTTCTTTCTGGCCCTGATGATCCGCCTCGTTTTCGACTGGGTGCAGGTCTTCGCCCGGGACTGGCGGCCCCGCGGCATGGCACTGGTGGCCGCGTCCGGTATTTATTCGGTGACAGATCCGCCCTTGCGCCTGTTGCGCAGGCTGATTCCTCCGCTTCGGCTCGGGACCATGTCCCTGGATATTGGGTTCATGCTGCTGCTGATAGTGGTGGGCATAGCCATGGCCGTAACTCAATCGTTCGCTTTGTAAACCAAATTGGTCTTAGCCGCTGAAGTTCCCAGCAATGACGGGGCTGCGGTTCGTTTTCGCAGGTGAAAAGATATACTCTGAATCCGATATACACGAAATTACAGATCAACGATCCATATTAGGTACCGTAGTCCAGAGGGCCGAAGGCGGTCTGGACTAACTTAGACCAACGAGGTGACTAGATGGCTCTCACGCCAGAAGATGTTGTCAACAAGCGGTTTCAGCCGACGAAATTTCGCGAAGGCTACGACCAGGATGAAGTCGATGATTTTCTCGACGAAATCGTTGTTGAGCTTCGCCGGCTGAATCAGGAAAACGACGAGCTGCGCAAGAGGGTTGCCCAGCTTTCGGCCAATCCTGCAGCCAACGCCACCTCGGCTGCTGTTGTGGAGAAGGTTCCCGCCGCCCAAGAAAAGAACCAGGACGCCAAGGCTGAGGCCAAGGACGTCAAGGCAGATGCCAAGGACAACCGGGATGGCAAGCCCGCCCGCGACGACGCTGCCTCCACGGCCGCTGTCCCCGCGGCCGTACCCGCGCCCGCCGCCCAGGCTGCCGCGGCCCCGACCGCCGGTGCTGGCCTTCCGGGACACGAATCAGCGGCAGGTGTCTTGGCCATGGCGCAGCGCCTGCACGACGAGTACGTCAATGCCGGGGTTGAGCAGCGCGACAAGATCATTGCGGAGGCCCAGATCGAGGCCAGCAGCCTGGTCAACGACGCCCAGGAGAAGAGCCGCAAGACGCTGGGCGCCCTGGAGCAGCAGCGGTCCGTGCTGGAGCGCAAGGTCGAGCAGCTGCGCGGCTTTGAGCGCGACTACCGGGCACGCCTGAAGGCCTACATCGAGGGCCAGCTGCGCGACCTGGATGCCCGCGGTTCGGTTGCGGCCCCGGATGTAGCCAGCGCCGACGCCTAAAGCGCCGAAGCTTCAAGAACAACCAGTGGCGGGAGCCGGTGGCTGGGTATTCTCAGCCGCCGGCTTCCGCTGTTAAGAGGCACCAGCACTTAAGAAGCACAAGCACAACGACCCGTGATAAAACGAAAGCACCATGAACGACGATCCCACACCCCCCACCGTGCCTGAGACCAGCCGGCCCCCCGAAAAATCCCAGGCCGAGCTGGCAGCCCCGACGGCCCCGGCGGCTGAACCGGCCGCCGCCGGCAGCCGGCGCAGACTTTGGCCGCTGCTGCTGATCCTGGCCGCGTTCGCCGCTCTGGCCTATACACTCGACCAGCTGACCAAATGGTGGGTGACCAGTACCATGATCGAAGGCCAGATCACCCCGGTGCTGCCGCCGGTGCTGAGCTGGCACTACATCCGCAATTCCGGCGCGGCCTTCTCCATTGGCGAGAATGTGACCTGGCTGTTCAGCCTGGTCATGGCCGTGGTGGCCATTATCATCATCATCCAGGCCCGCCGGCTGGGTTCCGTCTGGTGGTCCATCGCGATGGGAATGCTGCTGGGCGGCGCCCTGGGTAACCTGACCGACCGGTTGTTCCGCCCGCCGTCCTTCGGCATGGGCCACGTGGTCGACTTCATTGCGCTGCCTAACTTTGCCATCTTCAACGTGGCGGACTCCTCCGTCGTCGGCTCTGTCATCCTGATCTGCATCCTGACCCTGATGGGCATTCCGTTCCGGGGCAGGCGGGCGGTAAGCCAGTCGGCGGAACAGGACGCCCTGACCCAGGATCCGGATGCCTGAGCGGCTGGAAATACCGGCCGAACTGGCCGGTGAGCGGGTGGATTCAGCAGTGGCGCAACTGCTGGGGATCTCCCGCTCCGCCGCTGCACTGCTGTGCACGGAGGGCAACGTGCGGCTGCTGCCCGGCGGACCGGTCAGCACCTCGGCCGGCCGACCGGACGGGACGGAACTGCGCAAGGCCGAAAAGCTGAGAGCCGGCGCTGCCCTGGAGGTCACCATCCCGGAACGCCGGGACCCGCTGGCCGTCGTCGTCGAACCTGTCGAGGACCTGAAGATCCTGCTTGACGACGACGCCTTCGTGGTGATTGACAAGCCGGTGGGCGTTGCCGCGCACCCCTCGCCTGGCTGGGTGGGCCCCACCGTCGTCGGCGCCCTGGCCGCCGCCGGATACCGCATTTCCACCTCCGGCGCCGCCGAACGTGCCGGCATTGTGCACCGGCTGGACGTGGGAACCTCCGGGGCCATGGTCGTGGCCAAAACCGAGCAGGCCTACACGGTGCTGAAGCGGGCCTTCAAGGAACGCACGGTGGACAAGGTCTACCACGCCCTGGTGCAGGGTCTCCCCGACCCGCTGCAGGGCACCATTGACGCCCCGATTGGCCGCCATCCCGGTTACGACTGGCGCTTCGCGGTGATCGAGGACGGCCGTGAGTCCGTGACGCATTATGAGGTGCTGGAGGCCTTTGGCCGCGCCGCGCTGGTGGAGGTGCATCTGGAAACCGGCCGCACGCACCAGATCCGAGTGCATTTCTCCGCGCTGCACCATCCCTGCGTGGGGGACCTGACCTACGGCGCCGACCCGCGGCTGGCTGCCGAGCTGGGCCTGACCCGGCAATGGCTGCACGCCCGCAAGCTGGGTTTCACCCACCCCCGCACCGGCGAATGGGTTGAGGTGGTCAGCGACTATCCGGAGGACCTGGCCTACGCCCTGCATGCACTGGAACACGGCACACGCTGAGCTGAATCGGGCCGGACTGCCCCATGCGAGCGGGAGGAGCGGGGACCGGTGCGCCTGAGCGGTTGTGTCCGCCAGGCACTCTAGAATGTACAGGTGGCTAGCTCTGATTCATTCGTCCATCTGCACAATCACACCGAATATTCCATGCTGGACGGCGCCGCCCGCTTGACGGATCTGTTCAGCCATGCCGGCGAGCTGGGCATGAATTCGCTGGCCACCACGGACCACGGCTTCGTCTTCGGCGCCTTCGACTTCTGGTCCAAGGCCAAGACTGCCGGCATCAAGCCGATCATCGGCGTGGAGGCCTACCTCACCCCGGGGACCGCCCGCCAGGACCGTAGCCGCGTGCAGTGGGGCGGCGGCGGGCGCGACGACGTCTCCGGAGCCGGGGCCTATACACACATGACGCTCTGGTCGGAGACCACCGAGGGCATGCACAACCTGTTCCGGATGTCCTCGCTAGCCTCGCTGGAAGGCTACCTGTACAAGCCCCGGATGGACCGGGACCTGCTGCAGCGCTACGGCAAGGGACTGATTGCCAGCACCGGCTGCCCATCCGGAGAGGTGCAGACCAAGCTGCGGCTGGGGATGTACCGGGAGGCCGTGCAGGCCGCCTCCGACTTCCGGGACATCTTCGGGAAGGACAACTACTTCTGCGAACTGATGGACCACGGGCTGGATATTGAGCGCAACGTTTCCGCGGACCTGCTGAAGCTGGCCAAGGAACTGGACCTGCCGCTGGTGGCCACCAACGACCTGCATTACACGCACGCGGAGGATTCGGCGTCGCACGCCGCCCTGCTGTGCGTGCAGTCCGGCTCCACCATGGCGGACCCCAAGCGCTTCAAATTCGACGCCGACGAGTTCTACCTCAAATCCCCGCAGGAAATGCGGATGCTCTTCCGCGACCACCCGGACGCCTGCGACAACACGCTGCTGATCGCCGAGCGCTGCGAGGTGGACTTCAACACCCAGGCCAACTACATGCCGCGCTTCCCCGCCCCGGAGGGCGAGGACGAGCAGTCCTGGTTCGTCAAGGAGGTGGAGAAGGGCCTGCACTACCGGTACCCCAGCGGTATTCCGGACGAGGTGCGCAAGCAGGCCGAGTTCGAGGTTGGAGTCATCACCCAGATGGGCTTCCCCGGCTACTTCCTGGTGGTGGCGGACTTCATCAACTGGGCCAAGGACAACGGCATCCGGGTGGGCCCGGGACGCGGCTCCGGCGCCGGCTCCATGGTGGCCTACGCCATGCGCATCACGGACCTGGATCCACTGCAGCATGGGCTGATCTTCGAGCGCTTCCTCAACCCCGAGCGCGTCTCCATGCCCGACTTCGACGTGGACTTTGACGACCGCCGCCGCTCCGAGGTGATCCGCTACGTCACCCAGAAGTACGGTGACGAGCGGGTGGCGATGATTGTCACCTACGGCACCATTAAGGCCAAGCAGGCGCTGAAGGACTCCTCCCGGGTGCAGGGCTACCCCTTCTCCACCGGCGAGCGGCTCACCAAAGCCATGCCGCCGGACGTGATGGGCAAGGGCATGGCACTTACGGACGTGCACAACCCGGAGGCCAAGCGCTACTCCGAGGCCGAGGAGCTGCGCGAGCTGGTCAAGTCCGATGCGGATTCGCAGAAGGTCTTCGAAATGGCGCTGGGGCTGGAGGGCCTCAAGCGCCAGTGGGGCGTGCACGCGGCCGGTGTCATCATGTCCTCGGATCCGCTGATCGACATTGTGCCGATCATGCGCCGGGAGCAGGACGGCCAGGTCATTACGCAGTTCGATTACCCCACTTGCGAGGGCCTAGGCCTGATCAAGATGGACTTCCTGGGACTGCGGAACCTGACGATCATCACCGATGCGGTGGAAAACATCAAGGCCAACGCCGGTGTGGACCTGGTCCTGGAGGACCTGGGCCTGGACGACAAGGAGTCCTACGAGCTGCTGGCACGCGGGGACACGCTGGGTGTCTTCCAGCTCGACGGCGGTCCCATGCGGGCGCTGCTCAAACAGATGCGCCCGGACAACTTTGAAGATATCTCCGCCGTGATCGCCCTGTACCGACCGGGCCCCATGGGTGCCAATTCGCACACGAACTACGCCCTGCGCAAGACCGGCCTGCAGAACATCGACCCGATCCACGCCGAGCTCGAGGAACCGCTGGCGGACATCCTGGGCGGCACCTACGGGCTGATCGTGTACCAGGAACAGGTCATGGCGATCGCCCAGAAAGTGGCCGGCTTCTCGCTGGGCCAAGCGGACATCCTCCGCCGCGCCATGGGCAAGAAGAAGAAGTCCGAGCTGGACAAGCAGTATGCCGGTTTTGAAAAGGGCATGGTCGATAACGGCTATTCCGCAGCGGCGATCAAGACGCTGTGGGACATCCTGCTGCCGTTTTCCGATTACGCGTTCAATAAGGCCCACTCGGCCGCCTATGGGCTGATTTCCTACTGGACCGCATTCCTGAAGGCGCATTATCCGGCCGAATACATGGCTGCCCTGCTCACCAGCGTCGGCGACGACAAGGACAAGCTGGCCATGTACCTCAACGAGTGCCGCAAAATGGGCATCACGGTGCTGCCCCCGGATGTGAACGAGTCCAGCGTCAACTTCACCCCGGTGGGCCAGGATATCCGCTTCGGCATGGCGGCCATTCGCAACGTGGGCGTCAACGTGGTGGAAGCCATGGTGGGCGCGCGGGAAAAGGAGGGCGCCTTCGGCTCCTTCAAGGACTACCTGCTTAAGGTCCCCGCCGTCGTCTGCAACAAGCGGACCATCGAATCGCTGATCAAGGCCGGCGCTTTCGACTCGCTGGGCCACCCGCGGCGCGCCCTGGCGATGATCCACGAGGAGGCCATCGACTCCGTCATCGTGCTCAAACGCAATGAAGCGGTAGGGCAGTTCGACCTCTTCGCCGGGCTGGGCGGGGACGACGCCGAGCCGCAGGACGGCCTGACCACGGAAATCCCGGACCTTCCCGAATGGGAAAAGAAGGACAAGCTCGCCTTCGAGCGGGACATGCTGGGCCTCTACGTCTCGGACCATCCGTTGCAGGGCCTCGAGGGGGTCCTGAGCCAGCACGCGGACCAATCCATCACCTCGCTGATCGGTGAGGAAGGCCCGGCCGACGGCGCCATTGTCACCATTGCCGGCATGATCACCTCGCTTTCCCGTCGGATTGCCAAGGCCAGCGGCAACGCCTATGCCCGGGCCGAGATCGAGGACCTGGGCGGCTCCATCGAGGTCATGTTCTTCGGCCAGGTCTACGGTCCCATTGCCACCATACTGGCCGAGGACCTGATAGTGGTGGTCAAGGGCCGGCTGCAACGGCGCGACGACGGAGCCGTCACCCTGAACGCGATGGAACTGACCGTCCCGGACCTCAGCGACGGGCACTCCGGCCCGGTGGTGATCTCGATGCCCAACCACAAAGCCACGGAACGGGTGGTCACGGCGCTCGGGGACGTGCTGCAGACGCATCCCGGCACCACCGAAGTCCAGCTGCGGCTGGCCGGTTCGCGGAACATCGAAGTGATGAAACTGGGCCTGCACCTGCGTGTCAGCCCCACGCCGGCGCTCTTCGGCGACCTGAAGGTGCTGCTGGGCCCGGCCTGCCTGGAGGTCTGATTCGGAACCGTTTTACCCGCACGGACGTTGCGGCCACGGCTCGAGCGCATGACTGATGTTGCCGAGCGATTTGTTAGGTTAGGAACCATGACTCAACCGCCGTCCGGTGCGCAGCAGTATCCGCCCGCAGTGTATGCCGCCGCCGTCCCGAGCGACCTGACCAGTGCCCCGCCGGCCTCCCTGGTCCGCTGGTTTTCCTCCAGCGCCGCCGCTGGCGTGCCGGCCGGAATCCTCTGGTGGTGCCTGGCACCCGGCGGCGCCTTCTATGGCAGTGGCCAGGACACCTCCAGCTGGCTGGCCCGCGACCTGGTGCTGGGGCTGATCGGCCTGGTGGCTGGCATCGCCATTTCCGTCATCATGGTCCCCCAGCGCAGAAGCCCCGGTGCGTATGCGAAGGTGGCCGCCGCCGTCGTCGGCTCCGCCGTCGGTTCCATCATCGCCTGGCAGTTGGGCACCCTGGCCGGGGCCCTATGGGGTCATGCCCCGGCGCATCCGGCCAGCGAAAGCGTCGCCTTCTCACTGCGTTCGTACAGCGTGCTCGCCGTCTGGCCGGCCGTCTGTGCGCTGATCATTTTCGCCGTGACCCTGGGCAGTTTGTTACGCTCCGGACCCTCGCACGAGCAATGACCGCAAGGGCTGCCGGTAAACTGGCCAGGTGACAAGCAGCCAACTCCAGGATCCCGACCGCACTAATCCCGCCGCCAGTTCGGGGGCTGATTCCGGGGCCGGTGCAGCCCGGGACGGTGCACCCCGGCTGGAGTTCCGCACCGTGGACCTGCGCGGGCAGGAACTGTCCTTGGCACAGCTGCGCAAGGCCGTCCCGCGCGCTGCCTCGGCGTCCGTGGCCGACGCTGAGGCGAAGGTGCAGCAGATCATCGACGACGTCCGGCAGCGCGGATTTGCCGCGCTGTCCGAGCTGGCAGCCAGGTTCGACGGCGTGCAGCAAAGCCATCCACGTGTCCCGGCGGAGGCGCTGGCCGCCGCCCTGGCCGGCCTTGATCCGCAGGTCCGGCTGGCGCTGGAGGAATCCGTTGCCCGCGCCCGGACCTTTGCCCAGGCGCAACGGCCCAGCGATGTGGACGTGGAACTGGCCGAGGGCGCGACGGTCAGCCAGAAATGGGTGCCGGTGGGCAGGGTTGGACTGTACGTACCGGGTGGACTGGCCGTGTATCCCTCCTCTGTCGTGATGAACGTGGTTCCAGCCCTGGCCGCCGGCGTGGCCTCCATTGCCCTCGCGTCGCCGCCTCAGAAGGAGTTCGACTCCCTGCCGCACCCGGTGATCCTGGCCGCCGCTGCACTGCTGGGCATTGACGAGGTCTACGCCATCGGCGGCGCACAGGCCATTGCCGCCTTCGCCTACGGGGCGCGTGGGGAAGACATGCCGGGCGTCGCCGGGGACCAGGCACCTCCGACGCTGGAACCCGTCGACGTCATCACCGGCCCCGGGAACATCTTCGTGGCCACCGCCAAGCGCCTGGTCAAGGGCGCCGTCGGCATCGATTCCGTGGCCGGCACCACCGAAATCGCTATCCTGGCCGACGCGACCGCGGACCCCGCCCTGGTGGCTGCGGACCTGATCAGCCAGGCCGAGCACGATCCGCAGGCAGCCTCCGTGCTCTTCACCGATTCCCCCGAGCTGGCCACGGAGGTGCGGGTGGAACTGGCCAGCCAGGCCGCGGCCACCAAGCACGCCGCGCGGGTGGCGCAGGCCCTCTCCGGCCCGCAGTCCGGCGTCGTCCTGGTGGACGGCCTGGAACAGGCCATCGCCGCCTGCGACGCCTACGCCGCGGAGCACCTGGAAATCATGACCGCCGACGCCCCGGCCGTCGCGGCACGGATCCGCAATGCGGGTGCCATTTTCGTTGGCAACTACAGCCCGGTTAGCCTGGGGGACTACTGCGCGGGATCCAACCACGTCCTGCCCACCAGCGGTACCGCCGCCTTTTCATCGGGCCTGAACGTCACCACTTTCCTGCGCGCCATCCAGGTGATCAACTACGATCGGGACGCGCTGGAGCAGGTGAGCGGGCACATCGTGGCACTGTCCACGGCAGAGGACCTCCCGGCCCACGGGGACGCCGTCAAAATCCGGTTCCACCACTAGATGTAGTAATTACGTTCTTGTAATTCACCCACATGTAGTCATAGACTTGACCCAGAAGCCGCAGTTGGATCCGCCAAGAGATGGGCGCCATTGCAGCATCAGCGCCAAGTCACCGGCGCTGCATCAACAAGGCGCTGCATCAACAAGGCAAGGAGGGGTTGGCATGTATTGTCCGTTCTGCCGCAACCCCGACTCGCGCGTAGTGGACAGCCGCGTCGCGGACGACGGCTCCGCCATCCGCCGCCGGCGGCAGTGCGCCCAATGCGGGCGGCGTTTCACTACGGTCGAAACCACCAGCCTTTCGGTGATCAAACGCTCAGGCGTGGGGGAGCCCTTCAGCCGGGGCAAGATCATCAACGGGGTCCGCAAGGCCTGCCAGGGCCGGCCGGTGACCGAAGACGACCTGGCCCTACTGGCCCAGGAGGTCGAGGAGTCCATCCGCGCCAGCGGCGCCGCCGAGATCGAAGCCCACGAGGTTGGCCTGGCGATCCTGGGACCGCTGCAGAACCTGGACCAGGTGGCATACCTGCGCTTCGCCAGTGTCTACCAGGCCTTCCAGTCACTGGAAGACTTTGAAACCGCCATCGCACTGCTCCGGCATGAACACGACGTGGCAGCCAAAGCCGGCCGTCCGGCGGCCAACGCGGACTAGGATCCGCCACAAGACTCCGGTGGTGGCCAGGGAGGGGAAGCCCGGGCCACCACCGGCACCAAACGTTTACGGCGGCGGGGCCGGAATCCCCCTACTTCACCAGCTTGAAGTGCATCGCCGCCTGCAGGGCCGCCCCCACGATGCCCGCATTATTCTGCAGCTGGGCCGGGATGATGCGGGTCTGCAGCTTCAGTTGCGGAAGATAGTCCTCGCTGCGCTTGGAAATGCCGCCCCCAATAATGAACAGTTCGGGGGAGAAGAGGAATTCAACGTGGGAGAAATAGCGCTGCAGTCGGACCGCGTACTCCTCCCAGCTCAGGTTGTCCCGCTCCCGCGCAGCGGCCGAGGCCTTGCTCTCCGCGTCGGCACCGTCGATTTCCAGGTGTCCCAGCTCCGCATTGGGCACCAGCTTGCCATTGAAAATGAAGGCGGAGCCGATGCCGGTGCCAAGGGTGATGACCAGCACGGTTCCCTTGACACCCTTCCCCGCGCCGTAACGGGCCTCGGCCAAGCCGGCCGCATCGGCGTCGTTCATCACCTGGACGTCGCGGTCCAGTTCCTTGGTGAGGAGCGCGTCCACGTCCGTGCCCACCCAACTCTTGTCCACGTTCGCGGCCGAACGGGCGACCCCGTGCGCAATGATCGCCGGGAACGTCACCCCCACCGGAGCGTCCCTATCCGGCGCGTCTTCGCGCGTCATCAACTCGGTCACAATCGCGCCGACAACCTTTGCCACGGCCGCCGGGGTGGCAGGCTGCGGCGTGTCGATCCGGAACCTGTCGCCCACCAGCTTGCCCTTGTCCAGGTTAACGATTCCGCCCTTGATCCCGGTGCCGCCAATGTCAATGCCGATCACGTGGGTCTTGGACGAATTCTTTTTCGACATAGTGGCTCCGTGGTGGGTGGTAGGAAGGGGGGGACGGCGGCGGTCAGTTAGGGCAGGGTCAGGATCTCCGCACCGGACTCCGTTACCAGCAGCGTGTGCTCAAACTGTGCAGTGCGCTTGCGGTCACGGGTCACCACGGTCCAGTCATCGTCCCACATGTCCCAGTCCACGGTGCCCAGCGTGAGCATCGGTTCGATCGTGAAGGTCATCCCGGGCTCTATCACCGTGTTGTAGGCAGGGGCGGCGTCATAATGCGGAATGATCAGGCCGGTATGGAACGCTTCGCCCACACCGTGCCCGGTGAAGTCACGGACAACGCCATAACCGAAGCGTTTGGCATAGGACTCGATGGTCCGGCCGATCACGTTGATTTCCCGGCCCGGGGCCACCGCCCGGATGGCGCGTCGCAGGGATTCCTGGGTCCGTTCCACCAGCAGCCGGGACTCCTCGTCCACATCGCCCACCAGGAACGTGTAGTTTGTGTCGCCGTGAACACCGTCCTTATAGGCGGTGATATCGATATTGATGATGTCACCATCCTGGAGCACCGTCGTGTCCGGAATGCCGTGGCAGATCACCTCATTGAGTGAGGAGCACAGCGACTTCGGGAAGCCCCGGTACCCTAGCGTGGAGGGATAGGCATCGTGGGCCAACAGGAATTCATGTCCAACCCGGTCCAGCTGGTCCGTCGTGACCCCCGGCTTGATGTGCTTGCCCACCTCAACGATCGCCTGAGCGGCGATTTTGGAGGCGACCCGGATCTTCTCGATCGTTTGCGCAGTCTTGACCTCCGACCCGGTGAACTTCGCCGGGCCGGCCTTGCCCACGTACTCGGGACGGGGGATGGAGGAGGGGACAGGTAACACGGGGCTGATTGTTCCCTGGACCAGGGTTCCAAGCGGGGCTGTGCTGGCAAGCTGAGGCATGCCTCCATCCTATAAGAACCCGCCCGCCGGCGATTGGGCCACGGCGTAGGATCGACAGTGAAGCCGGTAGATGCCAGCGTATCTGGCGCCCGGAGGCCATGGACAAGGGAGTAGGCATGCCGCAGTACTGGTACAACGTCAAGACCCACCAGGTGGAAGAGGACGCGCAGTCTGACTGGACGCAGTTGATCGGCCCCTACAACAGCCGGGATGAAGCGGAGCAGGCTCTGGCAAAGGTCAAGGCCCGCAACGACGCGTGGGACGCGGCCGAGGACGACTAACAGATCTGCGCGAACGGCGCCTTAGCCGTGGTGCCCTCCGGCTGGGTAAAGGGCATTGGAGGAATTCCCGGACGGGACGCAGGACCAGGAGCAGGCTCGGGTGCCTGCGGAGGAGCGGCCGACGGCGGCTGGCCGCGATGGTGCCCCGGCACCGGAGCCGTAGTCGTAGAAGCTATCGCGGGTGCATGCTTCCGTCGATCTTGCCACCGCGACGGCGCCTTCATCCAACGTCCAGCCATCGTTTCCTCCATTCTCTGTGGTTCTCAGTCCCGCTTCGGATACAACATTGGCCCCCGCGGGAGATCCCTGTGGATGGGGTTGGGCAGGCGCCTGAAATTGTCAGTACCCTCTGGCAGGGTGAGGGTATGGAGGAATTCGGGGATCCGGCACAGGGCCAGAACCAGGCAAACATGCCGGATCTGGCCGCCGCGATCGCGGCGGTGGCCCTGCCCGTGGTCCCGGCCGTGGTCCCTGTCGCGGATCCGCCGCTGGTGCGGTTCCCGGACCGGGCGCACCGGCTGTCGCTGGCGGCGGCCCGGGCGTGGCAGGACGCCGCGGAGGACCGGTACACGGACACCGTGGCCGCGATCACCGAACTCGCCCGGCTGGAAGCCCGCACCGCGGCCCTGAAAACCGTTTTGGTCGCGTCCCTGGACGCCGTCAGCGAGGAACTCGGGCGGGGCCTGGGCATGGATTCCTGGCAGTCCTCCCAGCAGGGGGTTTCCACCACCGAGGAACTGGCCTGCGCCCTGCACATC
>DASYGM010000191.1:0-13465 GCA_035999715.1 Micrococcaceae bacterium
TGTCGTCCGCTCGCTGGGCCGCGCGGCGGGCTTCCGCCTTGGCCTCGGCCTTGTTCTTCAGCGGCCCGATCACCATCACCATGTTCCGGCCGTCAATGCGCGGAGTCGACTCCACCGAACCAACCTCGGCAACGTCGTCGGCAAACTTCTGGAGCAAACGGATGCCCATCTCCGGACGCTGCTGCTCGCGGCCGCGGAACTGGATCATGGCCTTGACCTTGTCCCCGGCGCCGAGGAAGCGCAACGCGTGGCCCCGCTTGGTCTCGTAGTCATGGGTGTCGATCTTGAGCCGGAACCGGATTTCCTTCAGAACGGTGTTCGTCTGGTTCTTGCGCGCCTCACGGGCCTTCACAGCAGCTTCATACTTGTACTTGCCAAAATCCATGAGTTTGCACACCGGTGGCTTGGCCAGCGGTGCTACCTCAACAAGATCCAGGTCCGACTCAGCGGCCAGGCGCAGGGCGTCCTCGATGCGGACAATGCCAACCTGCTCACCTGCTGGTCCTACCAGCCGCACCTCGGGGACGCGGATACGATCATTGATTCGTGGCTCGCTAATGTGTGACTCCTGTTGATTCCCATGAGTGTTCATGATTTCCGGAACCACCGGCAAATGGGGAAGGCCCCCGCTTGCTGGTGCAATCGGAGGCCTCAGAGGACGGTGGCCACAGATCCCGGTCAGGGACTTCCGCTGCCTGCCCCCGTTGGGGCGGCCGGCCAACCTGTACCCGGTAACTCCGGCGTGCCGGGTCGACGGGTGGGAGAGAGCTCCGCTTGCAAACCGGACACGCGAATAACAGCATCCAGTTGGTCTGTGACAAGCTTACCAGTATGAGCACCTCTGACAGTAATCCAACTCCCGCAGCAACCCGCCACAGCTTTGACGCTTCCGGGACCGTGCCCCAGAACGCCGCAGCGGCCGATCCCTCGGCCGGCTCGGCCGGCCAGGTCCGCGACATCGCCGAGGTCCCCGCCGTCGAGGTTATTACGACGGCCGCCGTGCACCTGATGAGCGCCGCAGCAGTCAAGTGCGGTTTGGCGGAAGGCGCCGAGGCAGAGGAACTCAAGGACCTGGACGAGGCCCGGAAGCTGATCACCGCGCTGGCCGGCTTTGTCACCGCTGCGGCGCCGGAGATCGGCAGCCAGCACGCCGGACCCTTGCGCGATGGCCTCCGCTCCCTGCAACTCGCATTCCGTGAAGCCTCACTGATCCCGGACGCCCCGGGCAAGGGCCCCGGCGAAAAGTTCACCGGCCCCGTCAACTGACCCGTGTTGATTGCACACTTGGCGCCCATGTTTTCGCGATCATGGGCGCCAACTGTGTTCTCAACTTAGCGACCCTTCGGGCGGACAGACACCGCGAAGGGCGGGGTCGGTCAGGCGGCGACGCGGCGGCGGACCCTCTGCAGGGCCAACCCCACCAGCGCCAACAGCAGTCCGGCCGCGCCCACAGCCGCAAATCCCGCCCAGGGCCCGATCGAGTCGATCGCGATGCCGGCCATCGGCGATCCCAGGGCGCTGCCCAGCGTCAGCGCGGAACCGTACCAGCCCATCGCCTCGCCGCGGCGCTCCTCGCGGACCAGGGAGGCGATCCGCTCGGCGCTGGCGGAGAGCACCGGGGCGCAGAGCAGACCGGCCGGGATCGACCATAGGGCGAGGGCCCAGGTGTCGGTGGCCAGGCCCATCGGAATGGTCAGGGCCGCCATGCCGGCCAGCAGCCAGAGCGGATTGACCGCCCGGTGCAGCGCACCGTAAAGCAGTCCGCCCACCACGGATGCTGCGCACCAGAAGAGGAACACGAGGCCCAACTGATCCGCGCTGCCCACATGCCGCAGCACCGCCACCATGCCCACATCGGTGCCGGAGAGCGAAAGCCCGGCGCCGGCGGCTGCGCCCAGCACGGCCAGCACAGCACCGCTGACCCAGAACAGATTGCCGCGGGCCCGGCCCCACATCCGGCCGAAGATGTTCCCGCCGGCGAAGGACTGGCTGCTGATCGCCTCCATCGGCGGCATTTCCTCCAGTGAATCCAGCTCGTCTGCGCAGTCCTGGATGTAGCTGCCGTGCTGTCCGGTCCTGGTGGGTGGGTTGAACCACATCAGGAACACCCCGGCCAGCGAGGAGGCGATGCCCACCAGTATCAGCCCGATGGTGGTGTGGATGCTGGTGGCGATCAGCACGCCTGCGGCGGGGCCCACCATGAAGGTCAGTTCGGCACCCACCGAGTCAAGCGCGTAGGCGGTGCGCCGCTGCTGCCCGGAGACCATCACGCCCAGGGACTGGCGCACCACGGAGAAGATCGGCACGGAGAACAGGCCACCGACGACGGCGGCCACCAGCAGGAGCGGATAGTCCAGGAAGGGGGCGATGGACCAGACGACGAGCTCGGAGATGACGGACGGCACCAGTGCCCGGCGCAGGCCGACGGCGTCGACGCGCTTGCCGCGCCAGGGGGCTCCGAGGGCGATCCCGACGGTGACCGCGGTCGCTACCCCTCCCGCTGCACCGTAGCCAAGCTTGAGGCCGTCCACCACATGGAAGGTGAGCATAATTCCGGCGGCCGCGTGCGGCACGCGGGCCAGCATGGCGACGAGCAGCAACCGCCGCACCGGCGCGATGGCCAGCAGCTCGCGGTAGAGCGCGAAATTCACTTTTATCCTCTTTCTCATCGTCCCCACGCGATGAGCGCTACGTCATCCCCTGGGCTGTTCGGCCGTCCGCAACGCTATTTCCACCGAATCCACAGATTCGGCGAAGGATGCGTGGCGCGACCAATATTCCTGCAAACTGCCTATCAAAGTGCTCAGCGCGGTCTGATCCAGACCCGGCGCCAGGGTCAGTTCGACCCGCAGTTCCGGGCCAGCACCGCCGCCACGCGTTCCGGCAGCTGCTGCAGAACCGGTGGCGGAACGGGTACCAGCTCCGGGCCGCCCGGCAATCCCCAGCAGCGCCGGAGTCCCGGCCGCGGCCAGCGATTCCGCCAGGACGGCAGCCACCCGAGGATCAGCATAGCTGGGGATCCACTCCCGCTGCTGCGCCAGTGCCCAGACCGCGGGCCGGCGGACCACAAAGGGACGATCGGATCCGGGATCGAGCACCATCAGCTGGGCGTCTTCGGCGACCGCGGAGAGGGCGGCCCGGGGCGCGAAGACCGCTACCGGCCGGGCATCCGGGTGCCAGCGGCCCAGCGCGTCCGCCGAGCTGAACACCGGCAGTGTACGGCGTCCGTCCGGGGCCTTCAGGGTCACCAGCGCCATGTCGGCTTCCTTGTCCGAGACCAGGCCGTGCCCGTTCACGCCGGTCTGCGCCACCTCGGCCACGATGGGCACAAAGACCCGGGCGGACGCCAGGCTTCGCACCACCGCGGCCTCGTCCCCGTTGCCGCAGTCAAGAGCCGTCAGCGCCGACGACAGTGCGCCGTCCGCGCCGCCGTCGTCGTCCTCAAAGGTGTGGTACTTCGCGTCCGCAGGAAGCCGGCGCCCGTGCCAGGGCTGGCCGGCCGAATCTGCGGCTCCGCCGGCACCTGCCAGCGCCGCTGCGATGTGCCCGGGCAGCTCGCGTTTTGCTGGATCCGTCATCCGGCCTAGCGCCGTCCGGTCACGTCCAGCGCCTGCGGCAGGGTGAAGGCGCCGGCGTAGAGCGCCTTGCCCACGATGGCGCCTTCCAATCCCAGCGGCACCAGCTCGCGGAGCTCCGAAAGGTCCGCGAGGCTGGAAATGCCGCCGGAGGCCACCACTGGCTTCCCGGTGCGCTCCAGCACCTCGCGCAGCAGCTCGACGTTGGGCCCACGGAGGGTACCGTCCTTGGTGACGTCCGTGACGACGTAGCGGGCGCAGCCAGCGTCCTCCAGGCGGGCCAGCACCTCCCAGAGGTCCCCGCCCTCCTTGGTCCAGCCGCGGGCGGCAAGCGTGGTGCCGCGCACATCCAGGCCGACGGCGATCTTGTCGCCAAAGCGGTCGATGGCCCGGGCCGTCCAGTCCGGATTCTCCAGCGCCGCTGTACCCAGGTTCACCCGCTCGGCGCCCAGTTCCAGCGCCCCTTCCAGCGAGGCGTCGTCGCGGATGCCACCGGAGAGTTCCACCTTCACCCGCAGCTCGCTGACCACCTGCCGCAGCAGTTCCAGATTGGAGCCGCGTCCGAATGCGGCGTCCAGGTCCACCAGGTGGACCCATTCGGCGCCGTCGTTCTGCCAGGCCAGCGCCGCCTCCAGCGGGGAACCATAGCTGGTCTCGCTGCCGGCCTCGCCCTGGACCAGGCGCACCGCCTGGCCGTCGGCAACGTCGACGGCGGGCAGCAGTTCGAGGATGGGAAGTTGGGTGCTCATCAAGTGGTCCTCAGAGAGTGTGGGTGGCGGAAGATGCGGACACCGAAGGTGCATGATTAACCGGGACGGCGGGCGCGCCCAGGTCCATGGCTGGCTGGTTTACTCCCGGCAGCGTCATCAGGTACGCGGCGACCAGGGACATGACGGCCAGCACGATAAAGGAGATGGGCACCCAGCGCGCCTTCTTCTGCTGGTGAAAGGAGATCGCCCCGCCAATGAGCAGTCCGCCCAGGCCCATCAGCAGTACAGACCACATTCAGGCCACCGCCGTGGGACTCGGGGCCACTGCCTGCTGCAGAGCCGGTTTGCGCAGCGAGTCGACCCAGTTTTTCAGCAGCCGGGCACCGGCGTCGCCGGACTTTTCCGGGTGGAACTGGGTTGCACACAGCGGGCCATTCTCCACTGCCGCAATAAACCGTGCGCCGTGCTCGGACCAGGTAACCATGGGCGGCTTCATCCGCGGATGGGATTCGTCGAACTCCCACTTCTGCACCCCGTAGGAGTGGACGAAGTAGAAACGCTCCTGCTCCACACCGGCAAAAAGCATGGATCCCGCCGGCACGTCGACGGTGTTCCAGCCCATGTGCGGGACCACGTCTGCGGGCAGCAGTTCCACGGTGCCGGGCCACTCCCCCATCCCGGGTTCGCGGTTGCCATGCTCCACGCCGTCGTCGAACAGGATCTGCAGGCCGACGCAGATAGCCAGCACGGGCCGGCCGCCGGCCACCCGTCGGCCGATCAGCCGCAGTCCGTCCACTTCCCTGAGTTCTTTCATCACGGTGGCGAAGGCGCCGACGCCGGGCACTACCAGGCCGTCGGCATCCAGGACATCCTGTGCCTTGGCGCTGAGCGTCACCTGCGCTCCGGCGCGCTCCAGGGCGCGCACGGCGGAGCGGACGTTACCAGATCCATAGTCCAAGACCGTGACAGTGGGGCCGGCCTGCGGCTCGGCGGCAGTCACAGGCTCCCCTTTGTGGACGGGATGCCCTCCACCCGGGGATCCGGCTCGACGGCGGCGCGCAGGGCACGGGCAAAGGCCTTGAACTGCGCCTCCACAATGTGGTGCGGATCCCGGCCGGCCAGCACGCGCATGTGCAGGCAGATCTGGGCATGCAGGGTGATGGCCTCGAAGACGTGCCGGGTCAGCGAACCGGTGAAGTGTCCGCCGATCAGGTGGTATTCCTGCCCGGCCGGCTCGCCGCTGTGCACCAGGTACGGACGTCCGGAAACGTCGACGACGGCGTGGGCCAGGGCTTCGTCCAGCGGGACAGTGGCTTCGCCGAACCGGCGGATGCCGGCCTTATTGCCCAGCGCCCGGCGCAGGACCTCACCGAAGGTGATGGCTACATCCTCCACCGTATGGTGCACGTCGATGTGGGTGTCGCCGCTGGCCTTGACCGTCAGGTCGATCAGCGAGTGCTTGGACAGCGCCGTGAGCATGTGGTCGTAGAACGGCACCGAGGTGTCGATGTTGGACACGCCGTTCCCGTCGAGGTTCAGTTCCACCAACACGGAGGATTCGCTGGTGGCCCGCTCCAGCCTGCCCGTGCGGTCTGGGGTTGTGCGGCTGTCCTTGCTCATGGCGGGGCGGTCCTTCTGTGGGGTCATGTGGGGGGTCCTGCATCAATTCTAGGAGAGTACGGCGCAGCGGCCGAACCGCGGTTTCCTCAGCGTCCGAGCAAATCCGCCAGCCTGTCCAGGAAAGCGGAGGTTTCCGCTTCCGTTCCGGCCGTGACGCGCAGGTGGCCGGGGATGCCGACGTCGCGGATCAGCACGCCGGCGTCGAGCAGACCCTGCCAGATGGCATGCGGATCCGCCAAGCCGCCGAAGAAGACGAAGTTGGAATCGGAGGGCGCCGGTTGCAGCCCCAGATCCCGCAGTCCGGCGACAATCCGGTCTCGCTGGACCTTGATGTCCTCCACGTTGGCCAGCAGGGAGGCAGAGTTGCGCAATGCCGCCACCGCGGTGGCCTGCGTGATGGCGGAGAGGTGGTAGGGCAGACGGACCAGCCGGAGGGCGTCGGTGATTTCCGGTGCCGCGGCCAGGTAGCCCAACCGGGCGCCGGCCATGGCGAAGGCCTTGCTCATGGTCCGGGACACGATCAGCCGCTCCCGTCCGGGCAGCAGGGTCAGCGCGCTGCGGGTGCCGGCATGGGAGAACTCGGCGTAGGCCTCGTCCACGATCACTATGGCCTGGGAGGCCGCCCCGGCCTCGTAGACGGCTTCGACGACGTCAAGGCCCAGGGCCGTACCCGTCGGGTTGTTCGGGGTGCAGAGAAACACCACGTTCGGCGCAAAGCGGCGGACCTGCTCGGCGGCCGACTCTGCGCTCAGACCATAGTCGGCGGCACGTTCCCCGGACAGGTATTGCGTGCCGGTGCCGCTGGCCAGCAGCGGATACATCGAATACGTGGGCGGGAAACCGAGGGCCGTGCGGCCAAAGCCGCCGAACGCCTGGAGGATCTGCTGCAGCACCTCGTTGGAACCGTTCGCGGCCCAGATATTGTCCTCGGTGAGATTGTGGCCCAAATAGGCGGCCAGGGTTCGGCGCAACTCGGTGAACTCGCGGTCCGGATACCGGTTCAGGTCCGTCAGCGCGCCTTCGACGGCCTTCATGATCGCGTCCCGGGCATCCTCCGGGACGCCGTGGGTGTTTTCGTTGACGTTGAGCAGGACCGGAACATCCAGCTGCGGTGCGCCGTAGGGGTGCTGTCCGCGCAGATCATCCCGCAATGGAAGCCGGCTAAGGCGCTGGATCTGGTCATCCTGGCTCTGGTAAGTCACCGGTCCAGTTTAAGTTAGAGCGGCACTGCGGACGAAACGGCCGTCCCGGGCCGGGGCAGATGACTCCCTGTTACCTGCGGGGTACCCCGTTGCGTAGCCGCAGGGTCGCCCGGCAGGGCAGCCGCCTGCCGGCCGGGACATGGGCTAACTGTGCTGGGGAACAAACAGCTGCTGTCCGGGCTGGACGACTGAGGTGGCGAGGTTGTTCAGCTCGACAATGTCGGAGATCACGTCGCGGGGATCCCGGGACGGATCGCTGGCGGCCGCAATACTCCACAAGGTCTGGCCGGACAGCACGGTGGTCTTCACGGCCTGCGTGCCGATCGCTGCCGCACCCGAGGTGGAGGCCTTCACCGGAGAGGTGAACACACCAAGCAGCAGCAAAAGCATTACAGAGAGCAGCATCAGCGGGACGGCGATGAGGACAAAGCGACCGCGCCGGGTCAGCCGCAGCCGGCCAGGAATGGCAGCTGCGGCGCCGGAAGTGGCCGCCGTTCGGGAAGCGGCGGCGCGGGAAGCAGCCGGTCGGTGCCCTGGGACCCGGAGGGTTGAAGTGGCGTTCATGGCAAATCACCTTTCAGGATACGAAATTCCGATAGTCACTGAATACGAGGAGCAGCACAGGCCACCTCCGTATTCGAACTTATGTTCGAAACCGTGTTTTCTATTCTTAGCACTAGTGGACGAAGCTTGCCAAGACTCGCTAGAACAAATGTTTGAAATCCAACCCAAACTGGCTTAAGTTGGTAGTACGAATCCAGCAGCAATCCGGTCACACTGAGACTCCACCAGAGCCCACCGACAATTTCGGCGGGTCCGCCGGAAAGACGGCGAAACGGAACGATCAGGATGGGCATCGGCACCAGGAAGGGACAGCTCGTCATGGCAGGTCCGGAACCAATCGTCCTCAGCGGCAACAACCTCAAGCGCACCGGGTTCAAGGGCCTGACGGTCCGGCAGAAGAAAATCCTGGAATGCATCCAGCGGTCCATCAGCGTCAACGGCTACCCGCCCTCGATGCGCGAGATCGGCGACACCGTGGGTCTCTCCAGCCTCTCCAGCGTGACCCACCAGTTGGCGCAGCTTGAAAAGCAGGGGTACCTGCGGCGCGACCCGAAGCGTCCGCGCGCCATGGAAGTGCTGATCCCGCTGACGCTCGACGATGGAAAAGTCGAAATTGAAGGCGTTGCATCGCCCACGGAACTGCGCAGCATCACCGGGCTGAACATGGCCGAGCTAAGCAGCTCGTCTGATACCGCGATTGTGCCGCTTGTGGGCCGCATCGCCGCCGGTGGACCGATCCTCGCCGACCAGGTGGTGGAAGACGTCATGCCGCTGCCGCGCCAGCTGGTGGGCCACGGCGAACTGTTCATGCTCCGGGTTGCCGGCGACTCGATGATCGACGCGGCTATTTGCGATGGGGACTGGGTGGTGGTCCGCCGCCAGCAGGACGCCATTAACGGTGACATTGTCGCCGCGCTGCTGGATGACGAGGCCACCGTCAAGACCTTCCGCCAGCGCGACGGCCACACTTGGCTGCTGCCGCAGAACACCCGTTACGAGCCCATCCTTGGCGATCAGGCCACCATCATGGGCAAGGTCGTCAGCGTCCTGCGGAGCCTGTAGGGGCACAGCGGGCTACGGCCTGGTTTTGTCCGCCTGGCCAGGGTCAGGCCGCAATTACTCCGCCTCGGCCAGCCGCGCCAGCGCGGAGAGCACCAGGGCCCGGTCTGTCGTCGGCCAGAACGGCGGCAGCGCCGCGCGCAGGAACCCGCCGTAGCGGGCCGTTGCCAGCCGGGAGTCCAGCACGGCCACCACGCCGCGGTCCGCCGAGGAGCGGATCAGCCGTCCGGCACCCTGCGCCAGGCGGATGGCGGCGTGGGTGGCGGAGACGCTCATGAATCCGTTGCCGCCGGCCTTCGCCACTGCACGGGAGCGCGCCGTCATCAGCGGATCGTCCGGACGCGGGAAGGGAATCCGGTCAATCACCACCAGCCGGCACGAGTTGCCCTGCACATCCACGCCCTGCCAGAGTGACATGGTGCCGAACAGGCAGGTGTCAGGCTCGGCCGCGAACTGCTTGACCAGTCCGGCCATCGAGGATTCGCCCTGGCACAGGATTTCCACGTCCAGCCGCAGCCGGAGCGCATCGGCTGCCTCTTCGGCGGCCCTTCGGGAGGAGAACAGGCAGAGCGCCCCTCCCCCGGAGGCGCGGATCAGCGCCTCCAGTTCATCGAGTTGGCCGGCGGAGGTGCCGCGCTCGGGTTTGGGCAGGTGTGCTGCCACATACAGCATGCCCTGCTTCGGGTAGTCGAACGGGGAGCCGACGTCCGCCCCCGTCCAGCTGGGTGCACCCTGGCCTAGCAGTCCCAGGCCTCCGGCTGCGGGTTCAAAGGCGGCGCCGATGGCCAGCGTCGCGGAGGTCAGTACTACGGTGTGGTCCGCGAACAGACCCTCCCGCAGCTTGCCGGCCACGCTTAGCGGAGCCACATTGATCAGTGCCGGGGCGGATTCGTCCGGGGCCGCGTAGCCCTGCTGTGGGCTGAAGCTGCTCTGCCGGGAGATCCATACCACCTCGTTTGCCTCGCGGCTGGCCAGCAGCCGTTCGCACAGTTCCAGGATCAGCATCAGCCGCGAACGCGCGATCTGCCGGCCGCCGTCCGCCGTCGAACCGGACTCCCCCTTGGAATCCGACAGCGCGGTCCGGCAGGCATCGCGCAGCTGGTCCAGCGCCGTCGCCTGCTCATCGTTCAGGCCGGAGGGCAACAGCCCGGACGGGACGCCGTCAATGGCCGTTTCCAGGTTCGCCGCGGCGGTGTTCAGCGCCTCCACGGAGATGGCGGTGTGCTTGCGGGCGCTGGAAGCGGCGGCATGCACCATCTGCACCGACAGCTGCCCGCTCACCGCCCCCGTAACGCGGTCCTGCAGCTCGTGTGCCTCGTCCACCACGACGACGTCGTACTCGGGCAGGATGGCCAGCCCCTCGAATGCGCTGATGGCCAGCATGGCGTGGTTGGTGACAATGATGTCCGCCTCCGCGCCGCGCTGCTTGGCCAATTCGCTGAAGCATTCCTCCGCGACAGGGCATTTCTGCGCGCCCAGGCACTCCATCGAGGTCACCGATACCTGCCGCCAGGCGCGGTCGCTGACACCGGGGGTCAGCTCGTCCCGGTCACCGGTTTCGGTCTCCTCCGCCCACTCGCGGAGCCTGACCACCTCGCGCCCCAGTGCGCTGCTGGGACCTTGGACGGTTCCGGGCAGGTGGACCACGCTGGTGTCTTCGCCCAGTGAGAAGAGCTGTCCTTCGGAGGGCTCCTCCGAGGGGAAACCACCGCCCACCTTATGCCGGCAGACGTAGTTGCTCCGCCCTTTGACCAGTGCCACCTTGACCGGCCGCTCCAGCAGCGGGTTGATGGCATCCAGGAGCCGGGGCAGGTCGCGGCTGACAATCTGCGCCTGCAGAGCCAGCGTGGCGGTGGAAACCAGCGATGGCTTGTCGCTGTCCAGGGCGTGCGCGATCAGCGGGATCAGGTAGGCCAGGGACTTTCCGGTCCCGGTGCCGGCCTGCACCAGCAGGTGGTCCCCCGTTTCAATGGCTTTGACCACCTGCCGGACCATTTCGTGCTGCCCATCGCGACGCGCGCCGCCCATCGCTTGGACAGCAGTGTCCAGCAGCTGCAGGGCAAAAACCTCCCCGGCCGCGTCATCGACTTCCCCCGCCACCATCTCAGCCATGGAGGACAAAAGGCTCCAGCTCGGCGGCCAGGCCCTCGCGGACCATTACCGTAGCGTGGGTGCCGGTTTCAATATGCTCCAGCTCGACGATTTCCGCGTCCGTTTCGTGCAGCTTGCTGATCAGGTCCCCCCGGTCATACGGCACCAGCAGCTCCAGCTTCACGCCCGGCCGAGGTATCGCTTCGCTGATAGCCTCCAGCAGCTCCGCAATACCCTGCCCGGTCCGGGCGGAGACCACGACGTTGCGCGGTTCACGCTGGCGCAGCCGCTCCACCACGAACGGGTCCGCCGCATCGGCCTTGTTGAGCACAATGATTTCCGGCACCTTGCGGGCCTCGACCTCGCTGAAGACCTGCCGGACCGCGGCAATCTGGCCCTCCGGATCCGGGTGCGAGACATCCACCACGTGCAGGATCAGGTCCGAGTCCGCCACCTCCTCGAGGGTGGAACGGAATGCCTCCACCAGCTGGGTGGGCAGCGAGCGGACAAACCCGACCGTGTCCACCAGCGTGTAGCCGATCCCGTCGGAGGTTTCCGCCTTCCGCACGGTGGGATCCAGCGTTGCAAACAGCGCGTTTTCCACCAGCACCCCGGCGTTGGTCAGCCGGTTCAGCAGCGAGGATTTGCCGGCGTTGGTGTAGCCGGCAATGGCCACGGAGGGCACGGCATTACGACGGCGGTTGGCGCGCTTGGTCTCGCGGGCCGGCTTCATCGCGGCGATTTCGCGTCGCAGCTTGGCCATCCTGGTGCGGATCCGGCGGCGGTCCAGTTCGATCTTGGTTTCACCGGGGCCACGGGAGCCGATGCCACCGCCGGCGGCGCCGATGCGGCCACCGGCCTGCCGGGACATCGATTCACCCCAGCCACGTAGCCTGGGGAGCAGGTATTCCATCTGGGCCAGTTCCACCTGGGCCCGGCCCTCGCGGGATTTCGCGTGCTGGGCGAAGATGTCCAGGATCAGGGCGGTGCGGTCAATGACCTTGACCTTGACAATGTCTTCGAGTCCGCGGCGCTGCGAGGGGGAAAGCTCACCGTCCACAATTACGGTGTCCGCACCGGTGGCCGCAACGATGTCCTTCAGCTCCACGGCCTTGCCGGAGCCCAAAAAGGTTCCCGGGTCAGGTTTGAGCCGGCGCTGGACCATCCCGTCCAGCACCTCCGAGCCTGCCGTTTCCGCCAGGGCCGCCAGCTCCCGCAGCGAATTCTCCGCATCCGCCAGCGTCCCTTCGCTCCAGAGTCCGGCCAACACCACCCGCTCCAGCCGCAGCTGCCGGTATTCGACCTCGGTGACGTCCTCCAGCTCCGTGGAGAGTCCTGCCACACGGCGCAGAGCGCGCCGTTCCTGCAGGTCCGCCTGGTCGCCATCGTAGTCGCCGTGTTCGCCGTCCAGCTCGGAAATCGCCTGCGCCCTACCGGTGATGGCCCGCCCTGACCGCCCAAGCGGCCCGGCCGCAGTCTGCGGCCGGCCAGGATTGGCATGGTTGGCCTGCTGGGCTGACGAATTGCCCGCGTGGGCGGTGGCTCCGGCATCCTTGGCCAGGATCCGGTCGATGACCGCCTGGATTTCGGCCGGTGTCATGTCCTGGCCTTGGCCGGTGCCGGTGGTGTTGCTGCCGTCGCCCTGGGCTGCATTCGGATTGGTCATGGTCTCCTTTGAAGGCTCTTGCTTAATATCGTAGTCCCGGGCACCGACATTGCCGCAGGTCGGGGCGTCCTGGAATGGGGACGCCGAAAAGGGGGAATCAGGCTGGGTCAATGGCTGTCCTTAAGTGATATCGGCAGGCACGGAGCAGAGTCTCAACGTGCCGGGTCGCAAATGCCGGGAGGAAGTCCGTGTCACCAATGCGCCACCCAAAGGCAGCGGCAGGGGACGCCGGGCTCACATCACTTAATATCCATGCCCTTATTCTATCAGGACCCTTGACTTAGGCCTGCCTAGATACCGTTTCCCGGCGCCGCGCACTACTCTGGCGGACTATGGGTTCCGATCATTCCAGTGCCGATCAACACAGTGCCAATCAACACCGTGCCGATCATTCCAGCGCCGATCAACACAGTTCCGATCAACACAGTTCCGAGCACTACTTCAGCGCACAACCCGCCGGAGTCGAAAAGCGCCGGCCCCTTCGGGTGGCCCTGGACGGCGAAACCCGGACCCTGACCACCTCCGCCGGCATCTTCAGCCCGGATGCCGTGGATAAGGGCACCGCCATCTTGCTGGCCGACGCCCCGCAGCCCTCCCCCACCGGCAATCTCCTGGACATCGGCTGTGGCTGGGGTCCGGTCGCCCTGACCCTGGCGCTGCGCTCCCCCGCGGCCAGCGTCTACGCCGTCGACGTGAATGCCCGCTGCGTGTCGCTGACCAATGACAACGCCGCGGCGCTGGGCCTTGGCAACGTTAAGGCAAGCCGCCCGGAGGAAGTGGATGCGGCACTGGAATTCAGCACAATCTGGTCCAATCCGCCCATCCGGGTGGGCAAGGAGCAGCTGCACGGGCTGCTGCTGCATTGGCTGCCGCGACTGGCTCCCGGCGGGACAGCCTACCTGGTGGTGCAGAAGAACCTGGGGGCCGACTCGCTGCAGCGCTGGCTGGATGCCCAGCTGCGCGAACGCTTCCCCGCAG
>DASYGM010000215.1:0-4945 GCA_035999715.1 Micrococcaceae bacterium
GGAGCTCCTCCAGGTCCACGAGACGCTGGGCGTGTCCGAGATTGCGGAGAAGCTCTCGGTGGGATCCTCCACGGCGCACCGGCTGCTGGCGACGCTGGCGGAGGCGAAGTTTGTGCGTCAGGGACCGCAGGGGCGCAAGTACCAGCTTGGCTCGGCGATGCAGGGCTCCGGAACGGGCGCGGCGATCGAGCACTGCGTGGAAATCGGTACCCCTTATATGGAACGGCTACGCGATGACACCGGGGAGACCATCCATCTTGCCGTTCTGTCGCGGACCTCAACCCGGTTCGTGGCCGCCGTCGAATCCAACCACATGATGCGCGTGACCAGCCGGGTGGGCCGGATCCTGCCCGCGCACACGACCGCCGCCGGAAAACTTCTGCTCTCCTACCTTCCGGACGATGAACTCGCCGCGCTGTACCCGGTTGGTGCCCTGTCCAGTGGAACCCCCGCGAGCCTGCACAGCCTGTCGGACCTGCGCGCGGAGCTGGAGTCCGTGCGCGCCCACGGGTACGCCCGGAACCTGGCCGAATCCGAGCAGGGCGTTGCCGCGCTCGCCGTTCCCGTGCACCGCCCGGCCGGACCCGTGCTGTGCTCCCTGACCATTACCGGCCCGGATTCCCGTTTCAATCCGGAGCGGAGCCGGGAGCTCTCGGTCCGCGAACAGTCGCTGCTGGCCCAGCTCATTGAGCATGCACAGAAGATTTCCGCCGAGTTGTCGTTCTAGCCCGCGCGAGCACCACCTCGCACCCGCCGCACCAGCAAAGGAAGTCGTCATGACCAACACCGTCGTTAACCCGCCCCAGCTTGCCGCCCCGTCGGGCTTTGCCCACGGCGTGCTGGCCGGGAACGTCCTGTACCTCGGTGGCCAGACCGCCATGGACAAGGACGGCAGGATTGTCCCGGGCGGGGTTGTGGAACAGTTCCGGCAGGCCTTCGGAAACGTCCTGGCCACGCTCGCGGAAGCCGGCGGCAAGCCCAGCGACCTGGTCAATGTCAACATCTACCTGACCGACGTGGATGACTACCAGGCCCACGGCCGGGAGATCGGGCGGATCTGGCGGGAGATGGCCGGAAGCAAGTACCCCGCCATGGCCGGGGTCGGGGTCACCCGGTTGTGGCAGAAGGAAGCCGTGATCGAAATCCAGGGCGTCGCCGTGCTCGACGGCGAATAGGCCCGACGGCGATTGGGTCAGCTCTGGCGGATGACGGACCGGGCGTGGCGCTCCGCCAGCGGTCCCAGCAGCTGGTGCAGGTCCGCGAATAATGCTTCCGCCTCCTGGCCCTTCCATTCATCGGGCAGCAACTCCAGCGGCAGGCCCGGGTCCAGGTAGGGCAGCCGGCGCCACTCGGTGAACATGGCCACGTACACGGCGAAGGCAGCGGCCAGGTCGGCGTCGCTGAACCCCTCGTTGCCCGTTCCGCCGCCGGCCTCATCGGTCTTGCGGCGCCAGCGTTTCAGCACCGGCTGGTACCGGCGGACGAAGCCGGCGTAGAGCTCCACCAGGGCGTCCAGGTCCCACCATTGGGACACCTTGGCGCGCAGCTCCTCGGGGCTCTGGTGGTCGGCAACAAAGAAATCGACATATGCATCCAGGCCGTGCTGGCGCAGCTGGGCCTGGACCTGCTCGCGCACCTTGGCCGGCGCAATCCAGACGCCGGAGGTCACCGAGCCGAAGCCCAGCCGGATCAGTTCGGAGCGCAGCGTGTGGCGCTTGGCGCGCATGGTTTCCGGGATGGAGAACACGGCCAGCAGCCACTTGTCCTCCAGCTGGGCCCTGGGCGGTGCGTAGATCCGGGCGTCGCCCTCGGCGAAAATGTGCAGGCTCTGCGGCGAAATCGCGTAGGTGGCCGCCCCGCCATGGCGGCGGCTCTCCAGCACCCCGCGGCGCTTGAGCCTGGACACCGAGGAGCGGACTCCCGCCGGTTCCACGCCGAGCTCCCCCAGCAGCCGGACCAGCGCGGACACCGGCAGGGCATCGCCCTCCTGCCGCGCATACAAGCCGTACAGGGTCATGATGAACTGCTGGTGCCGGGGCGCGGAGGAGATCCTCTCAGCCATGAGCCCATCCCGTCAGCGTTGGGATTCCCGCCAGCGTTGGGATTCTCGCCGGTGCCGGCGTTGCCGATTCAGTCATCTGCCCTCTTGTTGCGCTCATTCCGTTACCGACGTCCAGCCTATAGCCCCGGACCGGACGGTCCGCTGATGCGATGCGTCCGGCGGCCGTGCCCGACAGATGTGCCCGGCGGCCGGGACAGCCGCGGGGCGGCGCGGGCGGGGCAGTGACCTGGGTCTCATCCGGAATAGCGCCGCGGCCGGACCCGTTACCGCCCATGTAACGGACGCAGACCGAAAGAGGCACTTGTGAAGCTTTTCTCCCCCCTGACCCTTGGCGAACTGGAACTGCCCAACCGAGTCGTGATGGCTCCCCTGACCCGGGTCCGGTCCGGCCGCGAGGGCGTGCCCGGACCGCTGGTTGTGGAGCATTACCGGCAGCGTGCCTCGCTGGGACTGATTGTCAGCGAGGGCACCTACCCGAGCCACGCCGGCCAGGGCTTCCCGGGCCAGCCCGGTCTGGTGACCGATGAACAGCTGGCAGGCTGGACGAACGTGACCGGTGCCGTCCATGAGGCGGGCGGCCGGATCTTCGCCCAGGTCATGCACGCTGGCCGCGTTACGCACCCGGACACCAACGGCGGTCGCGCGGTGGTTGGGCCCAGCGCCGTTGCCATCGAAGGCGAAACGCGAACCTATGAGGGAAAGCGGCCGTATCCGGTCCCGCATGAGCTAAGCGCCGAGGAGCTTTCCAGTGTCATCGAGGAGTTTGTGCAGGCGTCCCGGAACGCAGTGGATGCAGGGTTCGACGGCGTCGAGCTGCACTCCGCGAACGGCTACCTTTTGCACGAATTCCTTTCCCCCGCGTCCAACCAGCGCCAGGACAGCCACGGCGGCTCGCCGGCCAACCGGGCGCGATTCGTGCTGGAAGTGGCCCAGGCCGTTGCGGCCGCCATCGGAGCGGGACGGGTGGGGATCCGCATTTCACCCGAGCACAATATCCAGGATGCCCTGGAAACCGACGCCGACGACGTGCGCGCCACTTACGGCATCCTGATGGACACGCTGGCGCCCCTGAACCTGGCGTACCTGAGTGTCCTGCACAAGGAACCGGCCGGGGCATTGGTCCAGGACCTGCGCCGGCGGTTCGGCGGCCCGGTGCTGGTGAACAGCGGCTTCACCGCCATGACATCGCGGGATGAAGCCGTTTCGGTGCTGGAGGACGGGCACGCGGACGCCGTCGTCGTCGGACGCCAGGCCATCGCGAACCCGGACCTGGTCCGCCGCTGGCAGGAGGATCTGGAACTGAACACGCCGGATCCGCTGACTTTCTACGGCGAAGGCGCCCTCGGCTACACGGACTACCCGGCGTTGCAGAACTAGCAGCCGCCTCCCCCCGCTCGCCGGCCCGTATCGACATGGCGCGTGGCTGGCCGGCACTCTGACCCCCGGGTTGCGGGACGTCAGTCAAGCGAAAGCACAAGGTACAGGCTGGCGAGGACCAGCACGGTGGGGGTCATGACGAGCCGTTCGGGTTTGCTGCGGGAGATCGCGTTCAAGATGATACCGAGGGTGAAGTACGCGGTCAGCACCCACATGGAGATTGAGGTGAAAGTTTCGCTGACTAACGGCGGGACCATGCCAGCCTTGGCCAGCGCCGCATAGGCGAAGAGGGCGTAGGTGGCTATGGAGGCGGCGCTGCCGATCCTGAGCTTGGCAGGGAGGACACGGTGTTGTCCGCCCCACGCCATTCTCCCCAGTGGCGCTCCGCCGATGAGAGCGCCCTGAAACAATGTCAGGCCGACAAGAATGGCACAGACGAGTATTGCGGAAAACTGGGCTAGCGGCATCAAGAATCCATCCTTTGTCGGGTCCGAGCAATTGTCGCGTCAAGCCCACATTTCCGGCGCTCACTACTCGGTTATGTATATCTAATAGATACAGTAGTCTCGAAGCATTTATATATCTAGTAGTCATACGATGAACGGACATGCGCCTAGACCGGGCGAGGGGCCCCCACCTCAGCAAGTTCGGCCAGTGCCTGGTTCGCCCAGGCGATCGTCGCCCGGGCTGAGTGTTCACCCGCCGAGATTGTGAGGGAGATGTAGGGTGCGTCTGCCGCGAGGCGGGAGTCTCGGAGCAGATTCTTCCGGGCTTCCCTCATCTGGGCGAGCTGTTCTTCCGCCTGCTGGCGTGCGTTGAGCACGAGCTCCGTACAGGCGTCTGCCCCCAGCTGGGAGCCAAAGAAGAGGCGTAGTAAGAGCCCATTCCGAGGTTTGGCTTGCTGGGGAGACTCGGCAAGGAGCTCGCGCAACCGAATGAGCCCGGCCTTAGTAATGCTGAAGATGCTGGAATGTGATCCCTCGACCCCCCGTCGCAGAACCAAAGCTTGCCCTTCCAGCACCACTAATGCGGGATAGATCTGTCCGAAGCTCTCGCTCCAAAAATGTCCGAGGGTATCGCGAATCTCCTCCCGCAGGGCATACCCGGTCATGGACGTGACGCTGAGAGCTCCCAGTATTGCCATCTGCGTTTGCTCTGAACGTGCCACTACATCTCCTTATACCTGACAGATATATCGAGTATAGGACGAGCCCGAGGTACCGGATTAGGACACCTATGGAGCATCGAGCATCGGGGAGCTATAACCGGTACCTGGGGACTAAGCGATCGCTCACTCGCCGGAACCCATACGCCGTTGGGTGTACGTCCAGGCGACCGACCGGCGGAACCCGCACCCTGACCCCCGCTATCCGGCCCGCTGGCAGAGGGCGATGAAACCGCCCAGCTGCTCCAATCCTTCGGGATGGGTCGGCAGATAGTTGGTCAGCTCGGGGGAGCGGACGACGACGGCGCGCCACTGGCCGCGCGAGACGGCGACATTGATTC
>DASYGM010000024.1:0-15477 GCA_035999715.1 Micrococcaceae bacterium
TGTTGGGCTACAACCTGCTCACTGCCAAACCGCCTGCCAAACCGCAGGTGGTGATCCCTTCGGTGAAGCTGCTCAATGAAACGGACGCACTGGCCAAGCTGTACAACGCCGGGCTTAAACCCTCGATCGACCGCCGCTATGACGACGCCATACCCAATGGCCAGGCCGTCGGGACCGACCCGGCCACCGGAGCGTCCGTGGACACGAATTCCTCGATCCAGCTAATCATCTCCAAGGGTCCGTCCACGGTGACCATCCCGGCCAGCCTGGTCAAGATGACCGAGTCCTCGGCCCGGGACGCCATCAGGGGGCTGGGGCTGACCGCCGGTGCCACCAAACTGGTCAACGACGGAACCATCAGCCAGGGCCAGGTGGTCACGACGGATCCGGCGCCGGGCCAGGTGGTGTCCGCCGGCTCCAGCGTGGACCTGATGGTGTCCACCGGCAAGGTCACCATGCCGGCACTGATCGGGCTGACCAAGGATGACGCGGCGCAGGCCATCAAGGACGCCTCACCGACCCTGCAGGTAACCTTCGTGGAGAAGGAGAACGCTGTGGTGGATCCGGGCAAGGTGACCAACCAGTCCACGGATGCCGGAGCTGACGTGGACCAGTTCAGCACCGTCACGGTGGAGATCGCCAAGGCCCCGGCGGCCCCTTCCCCACCGGCGACCGATTGCCCCACCAGCGGAAGCAGCACGGCCAGCCCCGGTGCCTGCACGACAGCGACGACGACGAAGAGCACCCCCGGCGCCAAGGACCACGGCTGACGTTTCCGGTGCGTTGGAGCTTGGGGTAAGCCGTTCTGCTGCTTAGTGTGCCGGATCTGCTCAGTAGGTGCCCGGCTGCGACCCGTCCTGCTCAGTGAATGCCCGGTCTCGGTGAGCAGGACCGGGTTCTGCGCAGCGACTGGCCCCGCGCGGTGCGCAGATTGGGTCCGGTTACTTGGTGATAAGCGGGCTCAGGGTGGCTGCCTTGGCCGCCGCGCCCTTCAGACCCAGGGATTCCAGCCAGTTGCCCAGCATTTGGTACCCGCCCTCGGTCAGCACCGACTCCGGATGGAACTGGACGCCGTACAGCGGAGCCGTGCGGTGGGCCAGGCCCATGATGACTCCGCTTTCCGTCGTTGCGGTCACCTCCAGCTCCGCAGGGATGGATGCATTCACAGCCGCCAGCGAGTGGTAACGGGTGGCCGTAAACGGGCTGGGCAGACCGGCAAAAACGTTGGCACCATGGTGAATTACCGCCGAAGTCTTGCCATGCATCAGTTCCGGAGCGTGGGTGACCGTGCCCCCGTAGGCCTCGGCCAGAGCCTGATGTCCCAGGCAGACCCCCAACATGGGCTTAGCCACCTCGCCGCACCATTTGATCAGATCAATGCACACCCCAGCATCGGCAGGGGTTCCCGGCCCGGGGGATACCAGCACACCGTCGCGCGGCTCCGCCAGCTCCACCGCCTCGGCGACCGTGACGTCGTCGTTCCTGACCACCGTGGTCTCAGCGCCCAACTGCTGCAGGTAGCCCACCAGGGTGTAGACGAAGCTGTCGTAATTGTCGACGACCAAAATGCGTGTAGTCATGGAAGTGGTAGAACCAATCGTTGAGTCGGTGGCGGTCCGAATGGGGAAAGCCGCCGCTTACAGCTAGAATTACAGCCACATACAGTGCAGGCTTTTTCCTTCGAATCCTCTATGCAGGATAGCAAGCGCCCGGCCTGCCCCCGCTACAGCAGCCGCTTCCCGTATGGCGGCCGCCCGTCAAGGAGTCCCTGTGCCCGAGTCCAAACCACGCCGTCGGCCCAACCGCGAGGCTGCGCAACAGCCTGCAGTTCCGGTCTACAAGCCCAATGCCGTCTGGTTCAAACCGGTCATGGTGGGGCTGATGATTCTCGGGCTCATCTGGATCATCGTTTTCTACATCACCAGCGGAGCCTGGCCGGTACCGAACATCGGCAACTGGAACATTATGATCGGCTTCGCCATCGCAATCGCCGGCTTCCTGATGACCACACGCTGGCGCTCCTAGCCGTCTAGCGCTCCGCCGTTCCGGGCTTGCGCTTGGGATCCACCTTGCCCACGTCGCCGTAGTCGCCCTCGGCATACTGGCCAACCTCCGAATCCCCCGTGCGGGGCGGCACCATCCCCGCCCGGCCGTAGTCGGCCTCCACAAAACGGCCGGATTCCCCGGCCAGATTGCCCTGCGACTCGGGTCTGCCGGGCTCCGTCCCCGCCTTGCCGTAATCGCCTTCGACGAAGCGGCCCTCCTCGTCAGTGGCTAGTCGGCCCCGTTCAACTCCCGCCTTGCCGTAGCTGCCCTCGACGTAACGGCCACGGACCTCGGCCTGCTCCGGCCGTACCGAGTCCTCACCGGCAATGCCGCCGGCATCCTGCGTGATCCCGGGGCCTTCACCCGGTCGGGTACCCGGTTCCAAACCGACATTTTCGGCCCGGTCACCCGCCAACTGGTCATCCTCGGAACGGCTGTCCCCGGCGCCATTGGCTATTTCTTCCGTGCCGGCACCGGGGCGCCCATCAAGGGTCCCGTCTCCCGCTCCATCCGCAGGTCCTTGGGCGCCATGGGCACCGCGTTTTCCACCGTTCCCGGTTTCATCCTGGCCCTCTGTGTCCTCAAACTCATTGTTATCGGTCATCACAATGCCTCTCTGCGACGGTTGTCCGCGTCCGCGCTGGCGCCTTTCCAGTCTATCGACGGCCCTGCCGGCGCAACAGAGCACCGCCAGAGCACCACCCAGAGCACGGTACCGTGCCCGGTACCGGCTTCGAGATGTTCGACGTGACAGACCGACGGCGGGTGCATGGTTGGGGGTGCACCCGCCGTCGGCCAGCTAAAACCCGTTTCAACCAAAGCTGGGTCGAAACGGGAGACTTCCAGGTGCCGTTATCCCGACCAGATGTTCTCGATCAGTCCCAGTGGCACCAGTTCCTGGTCAATCAGATGGATCAGTGCGACGACGCTCAGCTTCCGGCCGCTGATCCGTCCCACATCCGCCGTCAGCTCTTCGGTAGACCGGCCGTCTCCGGCGGCGGCGACTATCAGGTAGAGCAGTTCAGACAGCTGGATGGCCTGCCCGTCGCGCCGTTGCACCAGGAACTGCCTCTCCACAGGGCCTAAGCCCGGTACCTTCCCCCGAAGCTCAACTCCTGGCGCTCGGCGCCACAGGATTTCCCGACCCCGCGGAACCTTTGTCTGCCAAACTGTCCCCTCTCCATCAGTTGCTCCCGTATCGTCCGATGCACCCCCCGTGTGGATCATCTGCGGATTCGAATCTTCCACCGGACTTAGGCCCATGCCCTTCCCTCCAGTTCCCGTATTCAATGTGTTTGCCCTGCCGCATCCTGCTTTCGCAGGCGACCGTGGAAGCAGATAGCCACAGTAAATCGGCGCTCAGGTTACTATTCCGTTACCGGGATGTTATTGGTGGAAAGACGGCAAAACGACGGCGCCGGAGGGCATGGCTTACCGGCCGAATGCGACGCGGGCACCGGTGATCGGTGGTCGGGTTCGGCGCTTGCTTATGGTGGGGCCCGGTTCTTACGCGGTCCGTGGACTCAGGTCAGTGGAGGCTCGGCAACGGTCTGGAGTTCGAGCAGTTCGGCGAAGCGACGGGACGGTGAAACTCCCAGTTCGCTACGCAGCCGGGTACGGAATTCGTTGAAGACCCGCAGGGCCCATGCCGTGTTGCCCGCCTCAAGATGTCCCCTAAGCAGTATCAGCTGGGCACTCTCGCGTAGCGGTTCGATGGAAGCCGCCACGTGGGCTGCATCTATCGCCCGGTTGAGGTCCCCGACCAGCAGGAAGTGCTTGGCCAGGGTTTCCAGGGCGTCCAGCCGCTGCTGCTGTAGGCGCTCCTGTTCGAAGATGACCCAGTCGTCGTACCAGCCCGGAAGCAGATCCGCGTTGCGCAGGATATCCGTGGCGTCCGCTCCGACGTCCGGACCCGCGTTCTCGATGTCGGCAATGAGCCAACGGACGGTGTTGAAGTCGACTTTGACGTCCGGATCCAGGAAGATCGAATCGTTGGAATAGCACAACAGATTCGGAAGCTGGTGCGTGACTTGGAAGACACTGGCCCGCAGACTGCCTGCGGCCTGGGAGTCCGAACTGTCGGGCCATAAGCGGCCCGCCAGAAAATGCCGCGATCTTGCGCCAAGGAGGGCAAGTGCCGCGATCAGACGCTGCTGGCGGATGCCCACATCAATAGGCGTACCGTCACGCTTTAGTTGCCAATAGCCTAAAAGTTTCAGCTCCCAACCATGGCAACTGGTCCCATCCATACTTGCCCCCTTGTTCCGTTGCCTGCGAGTTTGGCAACTGAAGTTTTTGGGTCCGGACCACCAGTACCGGGATGTTTATCCCATCCATCAGAATGGCCGTGCCACATGGGGTTGTCAACAGATTTAGGGACGCCAATTCATGTGAATTTTGAGCGCCGTTAATCTGTCCTCCGGATGGGACCTAGCCCGCCATCCGGGAAAGCCACTGCCGGACCGCCTCGATCACTTGCTCGGGGTTTCCGGCGAACACGAGGCTTGACTGCTCGTCGTCGGTGGCGGTGAAAGTAAGGCGCGCACGGAAGCCTTCCGCCTGGCCCTCCTCAGTCCAAACGCGGACCACCATGGTGCCACCGCCCGAGGATGCAACGGGTGTCTGAGCATTGTCCATTTCGGCTAATGCCAGGTCCTCGTCGTTCAGAGAGTTGTTCACAGCAGAACCCTTCTTCTTGAGTCCGGTCGGTAGTCTGCCCAGTGTAGGACGGAAGGGGTATTCCCGCTATCCGGCGCGAAAGTCTGTGCACACTTGCTCATTCGATGGGGAAGGTTCGTCGCCGGGAGGGCCAGGTTCGTCGTCGGAAGGGAAGTTCGGCGGAGCAGGTGCAACCCGATATCCTGAACTAGCCGCAGTCGCAACCACACCGGCCAGCGACGCAACCCCGATTCCGGACAGGATCCATGCCCGCTATGACCGCGACTGAATCATTTATCCCGTCCCCGACGGTCAGCGCCTTCCATCTGGGACCGCTGACCATCCACTTCTATGCCCTGTGCATCCTGGCTGGCATCGTGCTGGCCATCTGGTTGGGATCAAAGCGCTGGCAGGCCCGCGGCGGCCAGCCGGGACTGGTGCTGGACATATGCTTGTGGGCGGTGCCGTTGGGGATCATCGGCGGCCGGATCTACCACGTCATCACCGATCCGGAACTGTACTTTACCCCCGGACGGAACCCCTGGAATGCGTTCGCCATCTGGGACGGCGGGCTGGGCATCTGGGGGGCGATTGCCCTGGGGGCTCTGGGCGCCTGGATCGGCTGCCGGCGGGCCAAGGTGTCCTTCGTGGCTTTCCTGGACGCCGTTGCCCCGGGGGTGATCTTCGCCCAGGGGCTGGGCCGGTGGGGGAACTGGTTCAACAACGAGCTGTACGGGGATCCCACCTCACTGCCGTGGAAGCTCCAGATCCACCAGATGAACCTGTCCGGCACTGCGGCCACCGATGCCTCCGGAGCCCCGATTGTGCTGGGCTTCTTCCAGCCCACGTTCCTGTACGAATCCCTGTGGTGCCTGGTTATCGGCCTGCTGATCCTGTTCCTGGACAGGCGCTTCCGTCTGGGCGCAGGCAGTGTATTTGCCCTCTATGTGGCCGGTTACACCGCCGGCCGCTTTGCCTTTGAGCTGATGCGCTCCGACTACGCCAACCTGATTCTGGGCCTGCGGGTGAACACGTGGGTGGCCGGGCTAATCTTCCTGGCCGGTGCGGTGGCATTCCTCCTGCTCTTCAGACGGCAGCGTTCGACGGCGATTCCCGCGGCTGAGGATGTTCCTGCGGCCCCTTAGGCTGCGCCGCTCCGAGCACTCCCTCAATTGAGGGCCCTTCAGCCAGCCCCATAGGCTGCCCCGCTCCGACCACTCCCTCAATTGGGGCCCTCCAGCCAGCCCCTTAGGCTGGGGGCGGCCTCCCGCGGGCCTCAAGCGCATCAGGCGTTGGCCGCTGTATCCTCCAGGACGCTGAGGATGTTCCCGGCGGGATCCTTGAACCAGGCGATGAGCGGTCCCCCACCGCGGAAGATGCCTTTTTCGTCCATCCCGCTTTCCATCTGTGGGTAGCGCTCAAGCCTGATGCCCTTCTCCGCCAGCGCCGCCACCGCTTCCTCAATATCCGGAACGCTGAAGTTGAGGATGGTGTAGGACGCCGGAGAGTGGCCCGGGGATGGGTAGACCAGGATGCGGGCGCCGCCCGCAAGGTGAAGGTCCAGGAAACCGTTGGCTTCCGACACTCTCAGACCGAGTATCCCGCCGTAGAAATTTTTCGCCGCGGCGAGATCATTCACTGAGAATCCGCTGAAAGCACGTGTATCGCCGAACATGGGCTGCTTCTTCCTTGGAGAACTGAGCTTAGAGAACTGGGCTGATGCCCGAATCCTACTCGTCGACAGTTATCCACCGTGTACACAGGTCCGCTGCCCACAGCACCGGAGCCTTGTGTACAAGTCGTTCGAAAAACTTCCCTCCACAGCTGTTATCTCGGGTTCTCCACAACCCTTGACAACAGAACCGGCGGAAACGCCCATTTTTCCTGTAATTCGCGCACCTACGGTAATCCACAACTGTGGAATTACATGTGTGTAAGTTATACCCAGTGTGCATATCCCTGTGGATAAGTGGAAAACCCTGAGCGGGCGGAGATTCGAACTACAGATCTGTAACTTATACCCAGCTGTTGATGAAGCTGTGGATAAGTGGCCCGGAACCGGAATTACAGCTGGCCGTAGACCTGTGAATGGATCATGGCCGCCCGGACCACGGTCAGGCCAATCATGACCAGCAGCAGCAGGGTCAGTCCGCTCCACTGGACCAGGCTGCGCCGGGCCCCCTTCGGGGCGTAGGCCAGCACCGCGGCTCCGAGCCCGCCGGCAATGAGGCCTCCCAGGTGCGCCTGCCAGGCGATATTGGATCCGGGGAGGAAGCCGATCACGGCGTTGATGGCAATCAGAATGACAATCTGTCGCACGCTGCCGCCGCGGTGTCGTTGGATAACAAAGAGGGCTCCGAAGAGACCGAAGATGGCACCGGAAGCACCGACGACAGGTGTGTCAATCGGCGTCAGCAGGAGTACGCCCACGGATCCGGCCAGGGCGGAGAGAGCATACAGGGCCACGTACCGCAGCCGGCCCAGGACGGGTTCCAGCGCGCTGCCCAGGATCCACAGCGCGTACATGTTGAAGACGATGTGCAGCAGCACGCCCTGGGAATGCAGAAAGGCAGAGGTGATCATCCGCCACGGCTCAGACTCAGTGAGGAAGGGAGCGTACGCGAAGTCCATGAAGACGGTGTCGTGGGGAATGATCCATTCCAGCAGGTAGACCGCCACACACACCGCAATGATCACGTAGGTGGCCAACGGTCGGCCTGCGGCCACCGCACCGCCGTAGCTGGTGCGGTGGACCGGCGCGCTGCGGGCCGCCTGATGCACGCAGTCGACGCATTGGATTCCGACGGCGGCGCTCCGCTGGCACTGCGGGCAGGCCGGCCTGCCGCACCGCTGGCACCGCACGTACGAAATGCGGTCCGGATGGCGCGGACAGACGGGAACGTCGGCGGGAGTGCCCGCCGTCGGAAGTCCATAGGTCATATGTCAGGTCCTCAGTTGGGCTCTCGAGCGGAGGCGTCCAGCGGGAGCTTAGAGCTGCTCGACGCTGATGCTGTTGATGACTACATCCTCGCGCGGCTTGTCCCCGGGACCGGTGGCTACACCTTCAATGGCGTCGACGACGGCCTTCGAATCCTGGTCTGCCACCTCACCGAAGATGGTGTGCTTTCCCTGCAGCCAGCTGGTGGGCACTGTCGTGATGAAGAACTGCGAGCCATTGGTCCCACGGCCGCCCTGGATCCCGGCATTCGCCATCGCCAGCTTGTAGGGCTCATTGAAGTTCAGGTCAGGGTTGATTTCGTCGTCGAACTGGTAGCCCGGTCCGCCGGTGCCACGGCCCAGCGGGTCCCCGGCCTGGACCATGAAGTCCTTGATGATGCGGTGGAAAATGGTGCCGTCGTACAGCGGCGCGTTGCTCTCTTGACCGGTGGCCGGATGTGTCCAGGTCGTTTCACCGGTGGCCAGGCCAACAAAGTTCTTCACAGTCTTGGGTGCATGGTTACCAAAAAGGTTTACCACGATGTCGCCCTGGCTGGTGCGGATGGTTGCTTTTGCGGTTGGGATAGCTGTCATGGCGCCATTCTTCCACGTGCCTGCCCGCCCGCGCCCGTCCTGGCCGCAGGTTCAGCGCACAGTGAACCCCCGCGTCCCCGGCTGCCGTTTGCCGGGTTGGAATAGCCGGGGGCACTCAATCCACGTAGTCTAAAGAAGAATTGCCAAATAATCCGGGAGGTAGTTGTGAAGAAAGCAGACCGCATTACCCGAGACTTGGAGGGAACGCTGAGCAGCCGCATCGAAAGTGCGCGGGATTGGGCGGCTCCTCGTCTGGATACGGCTGTGGAGTGGGCCTCGCCGCGCGTCGAGACGGCGAAAGAATGGGCCACACCCCACGTGGAGGCGGCGCTCGGCTGGGCTGTTCCCCGGCTGGAAAAGGGCCTTGAAAACGCTTCGCCGGTAGTCCAGGAAAGTCTCCGTAGGGCAGCGCACATGACCGCCGGGGGAGTCGCCGCGGTGACTCCGCGGATCCAGGAAGGCATCGAAAAGCTGGCCCCTAAGATTTCGGATGCTGTGGACGGGGCAGCGCCGCGCATCCAGGAAACGCTGGACCGTGCCACTCCTGCGCTAAGCACTGCCAGGGACAAGGTGGTGGGCGACTACCTGCCCCTGCTCTCGGTGAAGCTGGGCAGCGCAGCGGAAGCGCTGGGCAAGGCACTGGAGAACGCCAAGACCCCGGAACAGGTTGACGTCGTGGTGGCCAAGCTGACCGGAAGCAAAAAGACGATCGCCAAGGCACAAAAGGCTGCTGGCAAGGCTGCCAAACAGGCCACCGGTGAGCTCCGCCGGCAGCAGAAGCGCGGAGGCAAGGGCTGGCTCATCTTTGGGGTAATCGCCGCGGCGGGCGCTGCCGGCGTTGCCGCCTGGAAAGCATCCCAGCCCGTCGAAGACCCGTGGAAGACCCCGGCTCCGGTGGGGCCGTCGTCGATGGGAACCACAACGTCCGCCGGCACGACCACGTCGGCCGGGACCACGCCGTCGCCCGCCGCCAAGATGGACAGCACCAAGATGGACACGGCCAGTGTTACCGAAGCCGTGGCGGAGAAGGCCGATGAGGCTGCCACCGCAGCCAAAGCCAAGACCGATGAGCTCAAGGCCAGCGCGGCACACCGGGCCGACGACGCCGCCTCCAAGGGCGTCGATGCAGCCGACACGCTGGCGAAGAAGAGCGGCGACGCGGCGGACAAACTCGCAGACAAGAACACCGACGCGGCCGACGCCGCCAAGGCAGGCGCCAACCATGCGGCCGCGGATGCCAAGACCGCAGTGCGCAACATCGCCTCCAAGATCGAAAATGGCGCGGACAAGGGCACCGACAAGTAGTCCGAAGCTCCAGGCGGAAGGGACTCCGGAAGGGGTCCCTTCCGTTTTTAGTGTCCGCGCTTAGTGGACCTCCCATGCGCCGGTGCTAAGTTTGTCCTTGATGTCCACCGACAAACCCGCGCCGGGGTACACCGAGCAGCTTCCCCGTCCTTCCGCCGACCGGCTCACCGTCCAAGCTGGCGGGCCCAGCGTCTCCATCGTCATCCCGGCTTATAACGAGGAATCCGTGATTAGGCAGTGCCTGATCGCAGCCGTTTACCAGTCCGTCCCCGCCGACCAGATCATTGTCGTCGATAACAGGTCCACAGACAGCACCGCCAAAATTGTCCGGCAGATGCAGCAGGAGTATCCCGAAAGCCCCATCATTCTGCTTGAGCAGAACCACGAACGGGGCCTGATCCCCACCCGCAACTTTGGCTTCAACCATGCCAGCAGTGACGTCATCGGCCGCATCGACGCGGATTCGGTCCTGGAGCCCGATTGGGTGGAGCAAGTCCGGCAGGCCTTCCGGGACGCCTCGATTTCCGCAGCCACCGGTCCGGTGGTCTACTACGATATGCCGATGCGGCGCTTCGGGCTGAAGGCGGACGACCGGATGCGCCAGCTGATGCTGCGGCTGGCCAAGCATCAGTACCAATTCCTGTTCGGCTCCAACATGGCGCTGCGGCGCAGCGCCTGGAACATGATCCGCGACGAGGCCTGCCGCGACGAGCGCGACGAAATGCATGAGGATATTGACCTCTCGCTGCATCTGGCAGAACATGACCTCAAGGTCCAGTACGTCCCCACCATGGTCAGCGGCATGTCCGCCCGTCGGCTGGAGGACTCGCCGCAGGACTACCGCTATTACGTCACCCGCTTTGAACGCACCTACAAGGCCCACAACGTGAAGAAAATTGCACTCAAGGCGCCCATGGTGGTCTTCTTCTCCGTCTACTTCCCGGCCAAGGTGCTGCGGGCGGTCCATGCCGCAAGCGTCAACCAGATGGCACGGCGCCCCCGCTGAGCCGTGGCGCCCTTAGTCGGGCAGTTGCGGCGCCTTGATCCCCGTACGTCCCTGGCCCAGGACGACGACGGCGAGCCCGGCCAGGATCAGAGCCAGTCCCAGATAGGTTCCGGCGGGAGGCTCCTGTGCCAGGAAGACGGCGGCCAGGATGGCAGCCCCAGGGATTTCCAGCAGGATGATCATGGAAACCACCAGGGGACTGATGGTGGCCAGCAGGAAATTGAAGATGGTGTGGCCCATGATCTGGGCCACCAGGGTCACCGCCAGGATGCCCGCCCATGCCGGCCAGGAGAAGCCGACCAGCGGTTGGCCAAAGACGGTGCAGAGCAGCACCAGGACCACGGCGCAGCTGCCGTAGCACAGCGTCGTATACACCCCTGTGGACATGGTCCGGCGCGCCTGGCTCCCAGCCAACGTGTAGATGCCTGCCAGCGCTCCTCCAGCCAAGGCAAGGCCGTCACCGAGCGCCGCCCGCCCGGAGAGCGTGAGGTCAAAGCCGGAGATCACCAGGACGCCCACAAAGGCCACCGCAAGGCCCAGCAGCACGGCGGGAACCAAGCGGATGCCGCGGAAAAGCTGGAAGAGCGCAATCCAGGCCGACTGCAGGCAGACCATGGCGGTTGCGGCTGCGACGCTGGTCAGCTGCAGGGCGGTGATGAAGCACGCGAAGTGCAGCGCCAGCGCGAGGGCGGCCACGGCCACCCATCTGAGGTCCCTGGCCGTCAGCCGGCGGAATTGCCCACCCTGCCGCGCGGCTGCCGGCGAACCCATGATGAGCGCGCCCAGCGCATTGCGCCAAAAGGCGATGGCCAGGGCGGGGGCGGCCGTTGCGGCCATGATCGGCCCGGAGGCTGCCACACCGATCACGCCCAGGCTTGCAAGGAGGAAGTTCACCCAAGCAACTCTATGTCCCCGCGCAGAGCCGCCGCGCACCGGTCCCATCACCATGCAACTGTCCCGCAGTAAGTGCACGTTTCAGCGCCTTTTGGTGCACTTACTGCGGGGTAGTTGCACACGGGGTCGGGGCGCGGCCGGAGCAGCTGGGAAATGAAAAGAAGGTCCCGGCCAACTGATGCTGGCCGGGACCTCTATCCGGTGGAGGCACGGGGACTCGAACCCCGAACCCCCTGCTTGCAAAGCAGGTGCGCTACCAATTGCGCCATGCCCCCGGATTGATTCCAGTATACGCTGGGCCGTTTGTCGGACTCCTACTTAACCGAGTCCGTCGCCCTGCTCCAGGTGCGTTTCTGGATGTTGGAATCCTGCCACTTCTTGTACATCAGGACACCGGCTACCGCAGCCGCCGCGACCAGCAACTTCTTCACCAGTACCCTCCTTGATGGTAGGTTCCGTGGGCGTACCAGGACTTGAACCTGGGACCTCTTCGTTATCAGCGAAGCGCTCTAACCGCCTGAGCTATACGCCCTCCGGCCCTCAGCGGGCCGAAATAAAACTTTACAGCACCTGACCCACAGTCCCAAATCGGCGCGGCCGCCGCAAATATGCACCGGCCGCGCCAAGGGGATCAGTCGTCGGTGAGGGTCACGCCGATCCCGCCCACCAGGGTGGCCGAAATGTTGTAGAGCACCGCCGAGAGCATGGACAGCGCCGTGAGCAGGACCACGTTGACCACGGCGATGATGGTGGCAAAGGACGCCACCTGGCCCAGGGAAGCGTACTTCTTCAGGTCGAATCCGCCGCCTTCGGAGCCCTGGATGTCCGTCATCAGGGAGTTGACCTTGTCGAAGACCCCGGTCAGGTCCAGCACCGTCCACAGCACGATTGCCGCCACGACGGTGATGATGCCGAGGGCCACGGAGAGCAGGAACGCCATCTTGAGCACGGACCACGGGTCGATCTTGCTGACCAGCAGCCGTGCCCGGCGGGCCTTGGCCTTCGGCGCGGGTTTAACCAGCGCCGGCCGGCTGCTGGCCGGGCGCTGGGCCAGGTTCGGCGATGTTCCGGGCCGCTGCGGAGGGCGTGCCGGTGCACTCACCCTCGGGCCGGACGAAGGCCTGGGGTTTGAGTTACTCGTGCTCAATCGTTACCTCCACTAGTAGCGTTATCCTCACTCAACGGTACTTCATTGGCCCCCTGATCGTCGCTTTCGGCGGCTTCAGGGTCATCGGCGGCGGTGCTGCTGCCGGCCGTGGTCCCCGCGCCGCTGCCTTGTGCGTCCTCGGCACCTGCATCGGCGGGATCACCGCTCGGGCCGCTCTCGCCGTCGTCCGCCTCGTCATCATTGTCCAGGCCGCGCTCCGTGTTGCGGGCCACCTCGATGATGCGGTCGTTCTTGTCCGGCTTGGCGAAAATGACGCCCATCGTATCGCGGCCCTTGGCGGGCACCTCGGCGACGGCGGAACGGACCACCTTGCCCCCGCTCATGACCACCAGCACCTCATCATCCTCCTGGACAATCAGGGCCCCGACCAGGTCGCCACGGTCCTCGACCAGCTTGGCCACCTTGATGCCCAGTCCGCCACGGCCCTGCAGCCGGTATTCCTCCACGGCCGTGCGCTTGGCGTAACCACCCTCGGTGACGATGAAGACAAACGAGTTGTCGGTCACCACGCTGGCGGCCAGCAGTTCGTCCGTGCCACGGAACTTCATTCCGGTCACTCCGGAGGTGGCGCGCCCCATGGGCCGCAGCGCCTCATCGGTGGCCGTGAAGCGGATGGACTGTCCCTTGCGCGAGACCAGCAGCAGGTCGTCCGTCTCTGAGACCAGCTGCGCGCTGACCAGCTCGTCGCCGTCGCGCAGGTTGATGGCGATGACGCCGGCGGAGCGGTTGGTATCGTAGTCCTCCAGCCGGGTCTTCTTCACCAGCCCGTTCTTGGTGGCCAGCACCAGGTACGGTTCCTGCTGGTAGTCCCGCAGATCCTGTACCTGGGCAATCCGCTCGTCCGGCTGGAAGGCCAGGAGGTTGGCCACGTGCTGGCCCTTGGCGTCCCGGCCGGCCTCCACCAGTTCGTAGGCCTTGGCACGGTAGACCCGGCCAAGGTTCGTGAAGAAGAGCAGCCAGTGGTGCGTGGTGGTCACGAAGAAGTGCTCGACGACGTCGTCCCCGCGCAGCTGGGCGCCCTTGATCCCCTTGCCGCCGCGGTGCTGCTGGCGGTAGTTGTCGCTGCGGGTGCGCTTGACGTAGCCGCCGCGGGTGATGGTAACGACCACTTCTTCTTCCGGGATCAGGTCTTCCATGCTCATGTTCGGGTCGTAGCCGAGCATGATCTGGGTGCGCCGCTCGTCACCGTACTTGTCCGTGATTTCCTGCAGCTCGGTGCTGACGATGCCGCGCTGGACCTCCTCGGAGGCCAGGATCCGGTTAAATTCGGTGATGGCCACCTCAAGTTCGGCGTGCCGGTCCTGGATCTTCTGCCGTTCCAGGGCGGCCAGCCGGCGCAGCTGCATGTCCAGGATGGCCCGGGCCTGCAGCTCGTCGATCTCCAGCAGCCCCATCAGGCCCTCCCTGGCCTCTTCGGTGGTGGAGGAGGCTCGGATCAGGGCGATGACCTCGTCCAGCATGTCCAGGGCCTTGAGCAGGCCGCGCAGGATGTGCGCCTCCTCCTCCGCTTTGCGCAGCCGATAGCGGGTCCGCCGGACAATGACGTCCAGTTGGTGCGTCACCCAGTGCCGGATGAACGCGTCCAGGCTCAGCGTGCGCGGCACACCGTCGACAATGGCCAGCATGTTCGCGCCGAAGTTGTCCTGCAGCTGGGTGTGCTTGTAGAGGTTGTTCAGCACCACCTTGGCGACGGCATCGCGCTTGAGCACGACGACGAGCCGCTGGCCGGTGCGCCCGGACGTCTCATCGCGGAGATCGGCAATGCCGGCGATCTTGCCGTCCTTGACCAGCTCGGCGATCTTGATGGCCAGGTTGTCCGGGTTGGCCTGGTAGGGAAGTTCGGTGACGACCAGGCAGGTGCGTCCCTGGATCTCCTCGACGTTGACCACGGCGCGCATGGTGATGGAGCCCCGGCCCGTGCGGTAGGCATCCTCGATCCCCTTGTGGCCCAGGATCTGGGCGCCGGTGGGGAAGTCCGGGCCCTTGATACGCTGGATCAGCGCCTCGAGCAGCTCCTCACGGTTGGCCCCCGGGTTGGCCAGGTACCACTGCACCCCGTCGGCCACTTCGCGCAGGTTGTGCGGCGGGATGTTCGTGGCCATGCCGACGGCGATGCCGGAGGATCCGTTGACCAGCAGGTTCGGGAAGCGGGACGGCAGGATGGTCGGTTCTTGGTTCTTTCCGTCATAGTTGTCCTGGAAATCGACGGTTTCCTCGTCGATGTCGCGGACCATTTCCATCGCCAGCGGGGCCATCTTGGTTTCCGTGTACCGCGGCGCTGCGGCCCCGTCGTTGCCGGGGGAGCCGAAGTTGCCCTGGCCCAGGGCCAGCGGGTAGCGCATGGTCCAGTCCTGGATCAGGCGGACCAGGGCATCGTAGATGGCCATGTCGCCGTGCGGGTGATACTGGCCCATGACCTCGCCCACCACGCGCGCACACTTGTTGAACGAACGCTCGGGCCGGTAGCCGCCGTCGAACATCGCATACAGCACCCGACGGTGGACCGGCTTCAGGCCGTCGCGCACATCCGGCAGCGCCCGGCCCACAATCACGGCCATCGCGTAGTCCAGGTAGGAGCGCTGCATCTCCGTCTGCAGGTCCACCTGCTCGACGCGGTCGGTCAGCACATCGGCCAGGATATCTCCCTCGAGTACAGGCTCTTCGCCGTCGCCGGGGACATCGGTGGTGTCGTCACTCATAGTCTAAAGATTCCGTTCCAGATATATGTCAATTCAAGGATATAAAGACGGTTTCCCGGGGTTGGAAACCGCTAGATATCAAGGAACCTGACGTCCTTGGCGTTCTGCTGGATGAAGTTCCGGCGCGATTCCACGTCCTCGCCCATCAGGACGGAGAAGACCTGGTCCGC
>DASYGM010000076.1:0-4955 GCA_035999715.1 Micrococcaceae bacterium
CGCCCCAGCTGCTTCTCCACCTCCTGGTTGAGGATCAGGATGCGGCGCATCAAGTGGGAGGCCTCGTGTCGCGTTTCCCGGTTGTGGTTGGGGCCGCTGGGTTGCTCCATGGGGAAAATCTAACACAGCTCGTAAAGACTATTGATAGCTAGATCATTTAATAATAAGTTAAGTGAGAAACAAGGAGGACAGCCATGCATCCCACCGGTTCCATCCGGCCAGGGTCCGCCAATGCCACGGGAAGGACGGTCGTGCTTGTCGCTGCGGCACTGGCCGTTGCCGCGTCCCTGCTGGGCTCTGGGGCGTTCGGCGGGACTCCCATTGCCAGCGCGGCGGAAGGGGCACTGGAGCCCGATGCAACGCTTCTTGCCCCAGCGGTTCCCGCCTTCAGCGTCTGGAGCGTCATCTATCTGGGCCTGTGCTCCTATGCCGTGTGGCAGGCCCTTCCGGTGACGGCCCGCAACCCACGGCAACGCCGGTTGCGGTATCCGGTGGCAGCGTCGCTGTTCCTCAATGCGGCCTGGATCCTGGTGGTCCAGGCTGATCTGCTGCTGCTCAGTGCGTTTGTCATCCTGGTCCTCGTGGCAGTGCTGGCGTTCACGTTTCGGATCTGCGTCACCTCCGGACCCGGTTCCGCGCTGGAAGCGGCGCTTTGTGACGGCACGCTGGGCCTTTACCTGGGCTGGGTTTGCGTCGCTGCCGCGGCCAACATCAGCGCAGTGCTGGTCCGGGCGGGCTTCTCCGGGGGGAGCCTGGAACCGTCCTTATGGGCCGTTTGCGGGCTGGTGGTGGTCACCTTGGTGGGACTGGGCCTGGCTGCAGCGGGGCGCGGGAGGTTTGCGCCGGCTGCAACCCTGGTCTGGGGACTGGTGTGGGTGGCGGTTTCCCGGCTGACCGGCGCACTGCCATCAGCCCCGACCGCCGTTGCGGCACTGGCCGGGGCGGTCTGCATCGCTGCCGGGACGCTGGTCTTCCGGCTGCGGGATTCCAGGCGCGAGCGACCCGTGTCGGCCCGGGCGACAGCGCCAGACCGCCGCGGCAACCCGGGAAACGTACCGCAATGAGGCGGCAGGTTCCCTGGTGGCGGGGTTGCTGGCTACGCTGTCCTTAGGCAGCGGCCCGGAACCGCCCGGGGTCCCCCGCTGACGGACATTGCGCCGCAGGCACGGCAGCACGGGAAGGGCCGCAGTGAAGGCACAGGCAGTGGTACTGGGATCGACCGGCTACATTGGCGGCCGGCTGGTGCCGCGCCTGCTCGATGCCGGCTACCGCGTACAGGTGCTGGTACGCAACACCAACAAGCTCGCCGACGTTCCTTGGGCGTCCCAGGTGGAGGTGCTGACCGGCGATCTTGAAGATGTGGAGTCGTTGCGGACGGCTTTTGCCGCTGCGGACGTGATCTATTACCTGGTGCACTCAATGGGCCCCTCCGGCGGAAGACAGTCCTTTGAGCAGACCGAGAGGCTTTGCGCCGACAACGTCGCCCGCGCCGCCGCGGAAGCCGGAGCAGGCCGGATCATCTATCTGGGTGGTCTGCATCCGGAGGGAACCCAACTCAGCCCGCACCTGCGCTCCCGCAAGGAGGTCGGCGAAATCCTGCTGAACTCCCCTGTGCCTGCCGTGGTGCTCCAGGCCGGCGTCGTGATAGGGGCCGGTTCCGCCTCCTTTGAGATGATCCGGCAGCTCACTGAAGTCCTGCCCTTGATGGTGGCGCCGCGGTGGGTCCGCAATAAGGTCCAACCGATCGCCGTCCGGGACGTGCTGTACTACCTGGTCGCGGCGGCCGGCCTTCCGGCGTCGCTTAACCGCTGCTTTGACCTGGGCGGTCCAGATGTCCTGCGGTACGACCAGATGATGAACGGTTACGCCGCGGAGGCGGGTCTGCCGCGCCGCCCGGTGGTTGCCCTGCCGGTCCTGACACCGTGGCTGGCTTCCCAGTGGGTCAATTTGGTCACCCCCATACCGCGTTCCCTGGCAGTGCCGCTGATCGGGTCACTGCAGCAGAACTGCGTGGTCGGGGAGCACGACATAGACCGCTACATCAACCCTCCCGAGGCCGGACTTGTGGGATATCCGCAATCGGTGCGCCTGGCGCTGGCCCGGATGGCAGCCGGGGACGTGGAAACCAGCTGGCAGAACGCATCTGTACACGGAGCGCCGAGCGATCCGCTTCCCAGCGACCCGCAGTGGGCCGGGCATCCGGTATTCCAGGACAACCAACGGCAGGCCACGACGGCGACCAGGGACCAGTTATGGCAGGTGATAGAGGGCATCGGCGGTGATAACGGCTGGTACTCGTTTCCCCTGGCCTGGGCCGTGCGCGGCTGGCTGGACAAACTGGCCGGAGGAGTCGGTCTCCGCCGGGGCCGGCTGAACCCCACGCGGCTGCACACCGGGGATGCGCTGGATTTCTGGCGGGTGGAGCGAATCGACCGGGGTTCGCTGCTGCGTCTTCGCGCGGAAATGAAGGTGCCCGGGCGGGCATGGCTGGAGATGCGGGCCGAAGCCACCGAGGGCGGTGCAATCTACCGGCAGCGGGCAGTGTTTTTCCCTAAGGGCTTGGGCGGCCGGCTGTACTGGCTGGCGGTGCTGCCATTTCACGGCGCCATCTTCAAAGGGATGGCCAACCGCATCACGGCAGCAGCAGTCTCGCTGGCCGATGAAGGGCGGGAGGGACATTGACGGTAACGCCTGAACTGGTCAGCCTGGTGGACGACGACGGCCGCCGGCTGGGCACGGCGGCCAAGGACGCTGTCCACACCACGTCCACACCCTTGCACCTGGCCTTCTCCTGCCACCTTTTCGACAACCAGGGGCGCACCCTGGTCACCCGCCGGGCCTTGTCCAAAAAAACCTGGCCGGGCGTGTGGACCAACTCCTTCTGCGGCCACCCGGCTCCCGATGAGCCGTTACCTTCTGCCATTGCGCGCCGCGCGGAGCAGGAGCTGGGAATCACCGTCTCCGATCCGGAATCCGTCCTGCCCGAGTTCCGCTACCGGGCCGTGGACGCCTCCGGCATCGTCGAAAATGAGCTTTGTCCCGTCTTTTACGCCAAGTATCCGGACGGCTCGTTGCCTCTGGAGCCGAATCCCCTGGAGGTCTGTGACTGGGCCTGGGTGCGCCCCGCGGACTTGGAACAGGCGGCCAAGCTGGCACCCTTCGCCTTTAGTCCCTGGCTTGTCCTGCAGCTTGAGCAGGGCCTTTATTCGCGGACGGAGTACCCGCGCGGCGTGGTTGGATAGCGCCGGCAGACCGAGCTGAGCCTGCGCTAGCCCCAGGGTGATGCCCTGGATCGGCACCGTGCGCTGACGATGCCGCTCCCCGGCACCGGGTCGGTCAAGCACCTTGAGGAAAACAGGGGCGCGGCGAACGTTGTTTCGGATGAGGCCGCTTTCGAAGAACTTCAGTCCGTCGGCTAGAACCCGACGGCCATCCGAATTCCCAGCGCGACCATGACCACGGCGATCAGCCCGTCCAGCAGCCGCCAGGATGCCGGACGGGCAAAGAACGGCCGCAGCAGGCGCGCTCCGAACCCCAATGCGCTGAACCAGATAATGCTGCCAGTCGCGGCTCCGGCGCCGAACCACCAGCGCAGCTCCGGTCCCTGCTGCGTGGCCACCGAGCCCAGCAGCAGGACCGTGTCGAGGTACACGTGCGGATTCAGCCAGGTCAGGGCCAGGACGGTGGCGACGGCGGCCTTCCGGCTGGGCGCGCCCGCAGCCTTGGCCGCGGTCAGAGCGCCGGGCCGGAAGGCGCGCTTGGCCGCCACCACGGCGTAACCGAGCAGGAAGGCCGCGCCGGCCAGGCGGATAACGACGACGACGGCCGGGGCGGCGTGGATCAGGGCACCGATGCCGAAGATGCCGGCCGCGATCAGCACCGCATCGGAGAGTGCGCAGATCAGCACCAGGATTCCGACGTGCTCGCCGCGGATACCCTGCCGCAGCACAAACGCGTTCTGCGCCCCGATGGCAATGATCAGGGCCAAACCGGTCCCCAGTCCAAGGAGGGTGCTGGAGAGAGCGTCGGTTGGAGTCACAAGGATCGAACGTACTAGTGCCGGTCAAAGGGCGCAAAGTCCACCGCGCCCCTCCCGCACCGGAGCCAAACCGGGTCTACGGTGGTACGGGAAGTGCCGCGCTGTCCCTTGCGGCATGTCAGAGCCGGGAGATCCGAAATGCAGACTTGGCACGGTGCCTCGAAAAAGGAATCAAACATGTCGATTGGACTCAACCCGCTGTTCAGCAGGCCGGGCGAGGCGACGGAGTTTCCCCGGTTCGTCCTTCCGGCCGGGGAGTCCCTGCCGGAGACCGCCTACCAGGTTGTCCATGACGAGGCCATGCTGGACGGCAATGCCCGGCTGAACTTGGCGACCTTCGTTGGCACGTGGATGGAAGAGCCGGCAAAACGGCTGTACGCCGAGGCCGCGGACAAGAACATGATCGACAAGGACGAATATCCCCAGACCGCGGCCATTGAGACCCGCTGCTGGCGGATGCTGGCCGATCTGTGGAACGCCCCGGACCCGGCCGCGGCCATCGGCACGTCAACGATCGGCTCGTCCGAGGCGTGCATGCTCGGCGGCCTGGCACTGAAGCGGCGGTGGCAGCACCGGCGGAAGGCCGCCGGGAAACCGGCGGACAAGCCGAATCTGGTACTCAGTTCCGCCGTGCAGGTGTGCTGGGAGAAGTTCTGCAATTACTGGGATGTGGAGGCCCGCTACGTCCCAATTTCGCAGCAGCACCGGGTTTTCGACGGCCACGATCTGGACCGGTACGTGGATGAGAACACCATCGGCGTGGTGGCCATCATGGGCGTCACCTACACGGGCCTGTATGAGCCCGTGCAGCAGATCGCGGCAGCCCTGGACGCGATCCAGGCACGCACCGGGCTGGATATTCCGATCCACGTCGACGGCGCATCGGGGGCGATGATCGCGCCGTTCCTGCAGCCGG
>DASYGM010000112.1:0-4145 GCA_035999715.1 Micrococcaceae bacterium
GGCCGAGCTGGCGCGCAGCCAGCATGATGCGGGGGTGCTGGCGGAGCGGGAACGGCTTGCCCGGGAAATCCACGACACGCTGGCGCAGGGTTTTTCCAGCATTGTGCTCATCAGCCGGGCCGCGGAAAAATCCCTGGCCGAGGGCGATGCCGGGACGGCGGCCCAGCGGCTGGCCATTGTGCAGCAGACTGCCTCGGAGAACCTGGCGGAGGCCCGCAGCTTTGTCCGTGGCCTGTCCTCGCCGCAGCTTGCCGAGGCATCCCTGGTGGAGAGCCTGCGCAGGCTCTGCGGGCAGACCGAAATGGAGGCCGCTGCCCGTGGCGTGGGCCTGGCCTGCCGGTTCGAGCTGGACGGCGAACCGGTGGAGCTGCCGCAGCCGTACAAGGTGGCGCTGCTGCGGGCCGTCCAGGCCAGCCTGGCCAACGTCCGGCTGCATGCCCGGGCGCTCACCGCCGTCGTCACCCTCGCCTTCCTGGGCACCGAGGTGACCCTGGACATATACGACGACGGCGTCGGCTTCGATCCGTCCGAGCCAGCGGCAGCGGGGGGTGGCCGGCCGGATGGCAGCGGCTTTGGGCTACGCTCATTGCGGGAGCGCGTGGCGGCGCTGCAGGGCTCGCTGGAGCTCGAATCCGCACCCGGAGAGGGCACGGTGGTGGCAGTCCGGCTGCCGCTGCAAAACGAATAGGGGCGCGATGACGGAGATCAGGGTTCTACTGGTGGACGACCATCCGGTGGTACGGGCGGGGCTGCGCGCCATGCTGACGGATTTCGAGGGCATAGCCGTAGCTGCCGAGGCCGCCGACGGCGCGGCGGCGCTGAAGGAGGTGGAGCGGCTGCGGCTGCTGGACGAACCGGTGGACGTGGTGCTAATGGATCTGCAGATGGGCGCCGGGATGGACGGGGTCACCGCCACCGCGCGGCTGAAGTCCCTGATTTCCGCTCCGCCGGTGCTGATCCTGACCACCTACGATACGGATGCGGATATCCTGGCCGCGGTGGAGGCCGGGGCCAGCGGGTACATGCTCAAGGACGCGCCGCCGGAACAGATCCGGCAGGCAGTGCTGTCCGCGGCAGCCGGGCAGACAGCCTTGGCGCCCGAGGTGGCCGCCCGGCTGATGGGCCGTATCCGCAACCCTGAACCCGCGCTCTCCGCGCGGGAGGTGCAGCTGGTGGAACTGCTGTCCACCGGGATGAGCAACCGGGCGATGGCCAGGCAGCTGTTCATTTCCGAGGCCACGGTGAAGACGCACCTGGTGCACATCTACGAAAAACTGGGGGTGGACAACCGCACCGCCGCCATCGCCGTGGCCACAAAGCGGCGGATTATCCGTGCCTCGGGACAGTAGCCCCAGGTGGACCGGCCGGTTACTCGCAGCCGGGACGGTGGGCGCCCGGGCGTGGCCGCGGGCCGGTGCCGGTGCTACGCTCCCAATAACGCTCCAGTACGGGAGGGGCTGGCCCCAACAGGAGAGGCTATGGCCATGAGCACGCCACACTCCACTGCTCCGCACCTGACCAGGGTTTCCGCTGCCGAGGAAGGTCAGATGCTGCGCGTTGGATTTGACCTGGACAAGTCGCTGCCCAAACGGGGCTGCTACCTGCTGGGCCTGGTGGCCAGCAGCGCCGACCTGTCGCACCAGCGCAGGCTCTCCATCGAGTTCATGGACGGTGAACTGGTGGATTTTTCCACCTTCAACCACGAACAGGTGGACCAGGAGCACCATGACAGGTCCGGCGTCAGCCAGGACGGGAACAGCATCACGGCGCAGTTTCCCGCATCCTCGATCGGGGGGCTGGGGCGGGGGCGCGTGGTGTCTGCTTACAGCCATGCCGACGGCGAGGACCTACAGTCCCGCTTCCCGGTGGACACCGCCGGTTTCTGACTCTCCTACAGCCTTCTAACGGTTTCACAGCAGATCCACGGTCCGACCCTGTTCGGATGTGCCCGATAGGGCGTACCCTCATGTTTACTCGTTGTGCTTTTGAGGTTGTGCTAGTTCATGCATGTTGATCCAAACCGGATCACATCAAAACCGTGCTGCATTAGGTTGAGCTGTATCAGGGGGTCCCCTCCATGTTCTCGTCGCCAGCCCCCGGTCGGGCAAGCCGAAGTCTTCCAGCGGCCCTTTCAGCGCTCGCCGTCGCGGGCCTGATCGCCAGCATCGGATTCACCGGACCGTCCGTCGTCGCATCGGGTTCGCGGGCTGCCGACGCAGCCCGTCTGCCTGCAACCGGGGCGGGAACATCCCTGGGTTCCCTGCCGCCAACCATATATTCGCCGTCGGACATCACGCTTAGCAACACCCACAGCGCCGTCCTGTCCACGGCACCCGCGTGGCCGGCCTGGACCCCTCCCAGCCTGCCTATTCCGGGAAACAACCTGATCGATACCCTCTCCAGCACCGGAGAGGCGGCGGTCATCAGTGCAGCCTTTGCCGGCCTCGGGCACAGCTACGTCTGGGGCGGAACAAGTCCGCTGTTCGGCTGGGACTGCTCGGGCTTTGTGCAGTGGGCGTACCGGCATGCGGGCATAGCGCTGCCGCGCACGGAGCAATGGAGCGTCATGGAACCCACTGACTCCCCGCAGCCGGGCGACCTGGTGGTGCAGAACCAGGACGGACCGTACCACTGGTCGCACGTGGGCATCTACGTGGGGCTGGGGATGATGATCAGCGCGCTGAACCCCGAGGTTGGAACGGTGCTACTGCCCACCTGGGTGACCGGCACCTCACGGTACTTCACCATTGCCGGTGCGGGCCGGGGCAACGTTCCCGTTCCGACGATCCCCTGGCAGGACGTACCGGTGATAACCGCGGCGCCGCTTCCGGTGGCGCCGGTCGAGCCCACGCCTATGGCTCCGTCGACGGCCGTGCCGTCCGAGAAGGCGCCGGTCGCCCCGGCACCGAGCCCGGAGCCGCCGGTCATCCCCACTCCGTCACCGTCTCCCACGACCACGCCGTCGCCGTCGACCACGCCGAGCCCGTCGCACTCAGCTACCCCCAGCCCGACGCCGTCGCCCACCCCCAGCCCGACGCCGGACCCAACAACCACCCCTTCAGGGGAGGGCAACACGGTCACCTCCTCTGAGCCCGGCATCACGGTACCTGTCGACGAGTCGCCAACTCCGTCACCGGAGCCCTCCCCGTCCAGCGGCAGTACGAGCCAGGCACCTTCACCGTCAGCATCTCCGACGTCACCTGCGCCGACCCCGGCAGCGGTACCCACCGAACCTGCACCAGCCCCGGTCGCGACCGCACCTGCGCCAACGCCGTCATCTGCTCCATCGACTGCCCCTGCGCCGACTCAGGTCGCGCCGGCACCCTCAACTGCACCTGCGGCAACCCTGGTTGCACCCGCACCTGCGAGTACACCCGCGCAGACCCCCACGCCTGCCCCTGCGCCGGCCCCTGCCCCTGCGCCGGTCACGCCAGCCCCTGCGCCGGTTGCCCCCACGGCCACGGATCTGCTTCCAGTCCTGGCCCGGGCCCAGCAGCCCTCCGACGCGGTGCCCGCGGCGGCCGCCTCGTCGCTGCCTGCCGGGCAGATCGCAGCCACCGGCACCCGATTCCTGGGTGCTTTTGCCGGACAGACCTACTTCGCGGCGCCGGATTCAGCGGGCGCTATCTGCCTGCTGACCATATCTGCGGCAGGTTCGCTGCAGGGCAGCAGTTGCCTGACACCGGGGGCTTTCGCGGCCAATGGTCTGCAGGTCACCGATCCCGCCGGTGTCTCTGCCTGGCTCGTCCCCGCAGGATGGGCGGCCAGCCATGGTCCCTTACCCGCGTGGGCCATCGTCGCGGAGAATCTGCTCGCGAAAAGGGCCTAATAGCGGCACTTGGCATTCCAGAACACACCGCGGCCGAACCCCCTTGAGAGGACAGTTGGCGCCCATGTTCTCGAAAACATCGGCGCGAAGTGCCAACTCAACGAGGCGGGCGGGGGCGTCAGGGTGAGCCGTCCATCTGTTCCGGACCAACCGCCTGCCTGTCCCGGGGATGGGACACTTAACCGGTGGGCCATATCGACGTCGCAAATATCGACTACTTCCTCTCCGACGGCAGGCAACTGCTCAACGGCGTGACCTTCCGCGTGGCCGACGGCGCCAAAACCGCGCTGATCGGCCCGAACGGGACCGGCAAGAC
>DASYGM010000120.1:0-9268 GCA_035999715.1 Micrococcaceae bacterium
TGGTGCTCAGCGTCGTCGCGTTCGGCCTGGCCCTGTTCTGGCGGCACCCAAGGGGACAGGCTAAGTAGCTGTTGGCAGGCAAAGTGGACGCGGCCGGGAACCGGGAGAATGCGTAACGAGCGGCGATGGCAGTGCTTGCACTGATTGCACCATCAGCACTGCAATCACCGTTTAAATGTTGCCCCTTGCTTCCGCTGTGCCCTTGCTTCCGCTATGCCCTTGCCTAGCTGGGTCGCAACCGCTCCGCGTGACTGGTTCCGCAGCATCGCTGCCCGGGTTTGCCGATCAGGCTGTTACTCATGTTGCCTTTGTTACCTCCGATGCCAATGTAGCCGCGGTGCAGGGGAAGTTTCCACGGCGTTTCCTCAACATGCGAACCTCGTTTGGGCAAAATGCACTTCTATCTGGTTTGCTGAAGATAACTGGGAAACTGGAGACGCCGCCTCCACCCAACCACGAAGGCAGCAATGGACTTCATCGAGGCCGAGCACCCAAGGCCACGTCATTTCCTACTTCACCTGAGCGATACCCACCTGCTGGGAGGTCCGGATCCCCTCTACGGGGCGATGGACAGTGAGGCCCGGCTCCGCCAGCTCTTTGCCGAGGTCCAAGCCTCGGGAGCCCGCCCCGAGGCCGTCATTTTCACCGGAGACTTGGCGGACAAGGGCGAGCCGGAGGCCTACGCCAAACTGCGCCGGATCGTGGAGCCGGCCTGCCGGTCGATGGGTGCCCGGGTGATCTGGGCGATGGGCAACCACGATGACCGTGGGCATTTCCGTGCGGGCCTGTGGGACCGGCCGGCGGATATGTCGCCGGTGGACCGCAGCTATAACGTGGACGGGCTGCGCGTGATCACCCTGGATACTTCGGTACCAGGCTTCCACCATGGCGAGCTGGGCCCGGAGCAGCTGGACTGGCTGGCCGGGGAGCTGGCGACGCCGGCGCCGGACGGTACGATCCTTGCCTTGCACCACCCGCCGGTACCCAGTGTGCTGGACCTGTCGGTGCTGGTGGAACTGCGCCGGCAGTCGGAACTGGCCGAGGTGCTGCGCGGTTCCGACGTTCGTTCGATCCTGGCCGGCCACCTGCACTATTCGACGACGGCGACGTTCGCCGGGATCCCGGTTTCGGTGGCGTCTGCAACCTGCTACACGCAGGACCTGAATGTCCAGGTGGGAGGCACCCGCGGCCGCGACGGCGCGCAGGCCTTCAATCTGGTGCACGTGTACGAGCACACGGTGGTCCATTCGGTGGTGCCGCTGGGCGCCGCGCCGACCGTGGGGGAGTACGTGACGGCGGAGGAGACCCAACGCCGGCTGGCCGCTGCCGGCGTCCGGATTCCGGAGCATGCGCCCCGCACCCACGGCATGCCGGTGCAGGCCAGGCGGCGGAGCCTGGCCTCCCGCTGACCGTCCACGCTCAATGGTTGGCCAGGTGCTACTTTTCCCAGGGCGCCTTGACGGGGAAGTACTTCTCCAGGAAATCCGTCACCAGCTCCGCCCGTTCGTCGGCCGGCACCTCGGGGAAGCTGCCGTCGTTGAGGCAGAAGAAGTCCATGTTCCGCTTGGCCAGCAGCTTGGGCAGGTAGTTCACCCCGGAGCGCGCCGTGGTGTCCACATACCGGACCTTGGCCCGCGTCTGGACCGCCGCGTGGCCGGTGAGCAGGCCGTAGTAGTGGTAGAGCGAGTTGGTCACCGAGATGTTGTCCGCCGCGCGGAAGGTGCTGGCCGCCGTGGCCTTGAACTCTGTCGGGAACTCGCGCTCCAGCTCGTCCATTAGGCTGCGGCGCAGCGGCGTGGCGGCATGTTCCAGGTGCCGGGTGGTGATTCGGCCAAAGCGGTTCCAGAGCAGTTTCCGGTTAACCCGTGCGGCATTTTCGAAGCCGCTGCGCTCGGCATCATTCTCGCCCAGGCCGATCCGGGTTGGGGCCTCGATGAACTTCGTGATGCCTCCGGGGGTGAAGAACATGTCCGGGGCAACCGGGCGGCCAAAGAACATGTCGTCATTGGAGTAAAGGAAGTGCTCGGAGAGGCCCTCGATGTGGTGCAGCTGGCACTCCACCGCCTGCGAATTGTGCGTCGGCAGCATGGACGGATCGGCAAAGAACTCCTCGCTGCGCACCAGCGTCACGGCCGGGTGGTCCGCGAGCCAGGCCGGCGCCGGGGAGTCGGTGGCGATGAAGATCCGCCGGATCCAAGGCGCGAACATGTAGATGGACCGCAGCGCGTATTTGAGCTCGTTGATCTGCCGGAACCTGGCCTCATGGTCGTCACCCTCGCCCACCACAACGCCCTGCATCCGGGCCCGCCGGGCCGCGATGTATTCCGGTGAGCTGCCATCGACCCAGGAGAAGACCAGATCAATGTCGAACCTGATGTCCGAGGCGTGGTCCGCGAACATGTTCTCGATGGTCGGCCAGGAATGGCCGTAGCGGTTCACCGTGCCGCGAACGGCGTCTTGGGCCAGCACGGTCCGGCGGGTGAGGGAGTTCTCGATGGGCAGCACCAGCTGGTCGCCCTCAAAGCTCCACAGCTCCAGCTGCACGCCCACCGACGCGCCGTAGGTTAGACCGCCGTCGGGCTCCAACCGCGGACGGTACAGCCGCAGGATCCGGGCCTGGCGGTTGCGCGCCAACTCGCCGTCGGCCACCAGCAGGGCGGCTTTCTTCTGCGCGTCCACTGTCATCGCGTAGAACGGTTCGTTGGAGCACGCTTCCACCAGTGCTTCGCGCAGTTCGCGGCGGTACTGCCGGTCCACGGCGATCACCGGGCGCTCGTCGTTGCCGCGCACCAGCAGGTACGCCAGGTCCGCCTTCTCCAGCGCGGCGCGGATAAACAGCAGGTCATCCACCATAGCCTGATTCGGCGTCCGGTCCCGGTTGAGCAGGACGTAGCGGCCCCGGTGCCTGATCACGTCGTCGCGGTCCTTGAACCGGGCGATGGCGGATGGCGAGGCTTCCTCGACAAGGTCGCGTTCGTCGTCGGGCGCTGGCGTGCCGAAATAGACATCGTGCTGGGCGGAAACGTCCGTAATGGGGTACCTCCGGTAGGGGAGTGGATATGGGGGCTCATCTGCATGATACCCGGCGCCCATGTTGCCGCCCATGGCGCGCTGCCACGCGCCTTCCCATGGTGGACCCATGACACCGGCAGCCGGGCGTGAGAGCATGGCTGGCATGAAGTCTTCCAGCGTGCTGACAGATGCTTTTGAACGGATCGGCGGCTCGGTGGAGGGGGTGCTGCGGGGACTCGGCCCCGAGCAGCTGAACCGCCGCCCGGGCGGACGGGGGAACTCCATCGCCTGGCTTATCTGGCACCTGAGCCGGATCCAGGACGACCACATTGCCGACGCAGCGGGCCTGGAGCAGGTCTGGACGGCGCAGGGCTTCGCCACCCGCTTCGACTTCCCGCTGGATCCCGGGGACACCGGCTACGGCCACACCTCCGAGCAGGTTTCCAGCATCCGCGCTGATTCAGCCGACGTTCTGTTGGACTACCACCGGGCGGTGCTGGCGCAGACGCTGGAGTTCATTGCGCCGCTCGATGGGCCGGACTTCGACCGGATTGTGGACGAGTCCTGGGACCCGCCGGTCAGCCTGGGGGTGCGGCTGGTGAGCGTGCTGGGGGATTGCCTGCAGCATGTGGGCCAGGCCGCCTACGTGCGCGGCCTGCCGGCTTAGGTAGCTCGGCGCGCCGCGTTCGACGGCGGGGGCGTCCGGCGGCGCGCCGAGTCCCACGGCGGGGCGCCCTGGGGCGTTGCCTGCCCGACGGCGGCGGTTCCGCCGGCTACTTCAGCTTCAGTTTCGGTTTGACCGCCACCGCGGCGGCCGGGCGGCGCTTGCGGTCCGTAATCAGCGCCACCGCGATGCCCATCAGCCAGAAGTCCTTGGCCATCGCGGTGCCCTCGGCGGAGGGCCGGATGCCGTCCTCCAACCTGGTGCCAGGCGTCTTGAAGTAGGTGCGCAGCAGGCCGCCGGAGAAAACGGCCAGGGCCAGTCCGGCGATCCGACTGGGGATGAACGGAGCCAGCAGGACGGCACCGACGGTGATTTCGCTCAGGCTTAGGAGTTTGCCGAACTTCTCGGTCTCAATGTCCGAGACCTGCGGGATGGCGTGCGCGGCTGTCGCCTGGAGTCCGGCGGCATGCTCCCTGTCCAGATTCAGCTTTCCGATGCCTGTGTTCAGGATGAAGGCCCCGGTGGTCAGCCGAAGGGCGGCATGGCTGAGGGTGTTACCCATGGTTCTCTCCTAGGTTGGGCGCTGATGGGACGTCGTTCTTTCCCAGCCTATGGATACCGGAGGGCTCTGGCCAGAGGCAGCAGGAAGGCCCTAGCGTGCAGGTTTTAGTGCCGCCGGATCCAGCGACGCGCGCAGGCCCGAAACCAGCGCCTCCAGGCCCAGCCGGAAAGCGCTGTCGCTGGAACTGGCGCTGTCACTGATGCTGTTTCGGGTGCTGCGGCTCCTGACGGCGGCGGTGAACAGCGGGTTGTCCGCCGACAGGGTGCCGGTGTCAAAGATGTCTTCCGGGGCGGTGACGTCGAACGCCGAGCCGAAGATGAACGATTCCAGGGCAACAATCGCGTCGACAATGCGCTCCTGCGGCCAGCCGGCGTCGAGGAATCCGGCCGTGACAGCCTCGTACATGGTGACGGTTTGCGGCGCGTTGGTAACCGGCAGCACAGCGATCACGTTGATCAGGGGGGTGTGCCGGGCAAAGACGTTGCGGTAGGACCACGCCCATCGGCGCACCGCCTGGTCCCAGGGTTCGGCGCCGAATCCGCTGACATCAACCCCGGCCATCAGGTGGTCTTCGACCAGCAGGAGCACGTCCGCCTTCGACGCGACGTGGTTGTATAGGGCCGAGGGCGCCACTCCCAGCCGGCGCGCCAAGGCTGACATAGTCAGGCCCTTGTACCCATCCTGCTCAATCAGTTTCAGGGCCGCCTTGGTGATCTGCGCCGGCCCCAGCACCGCGCTGGGCGGCCGGCCGGCACGACGCTTGTCCTGCTGTGCAGCGATCATGCTCTGTCCCCCAATTCCTTCGTCGCGGTGTTCCCGGCCTCCCCTGAGATTATTCCACTTTGCCCTTCCCCCAATGCTCCGCATCCGTTAGAGTCATACTAAATGAACGTCATTCATTTAGTTAGCCCGCTCACGGAGGGGCTCAACGGAGAGGAAGAAATGCAAACTTTGGAACGCGACGTCGTCGTCGTCGGAGCCGGTCCCTCCGGCCTGACCGCAGCCTGGGAGCTGAAGAAGGCCGGACTGAGCGTGGCCGTACTGGAGGCGCGCGACAGGGTGGGCGGACGCACCTGGACCAACGTCATCGACGGCGCCATGCTGGAAATCGGCGGCCAGTGGGTTTCGCCGGACCAGACGGCGCTGATCGGGCTGCTGGACCGGCTGGGCCTAACGACCTACGACCGCTACCGGGACGGCGAATCCGTCTACATCGGGCCGGACGGCAAACGCAGCCGCTACACCGGGGAGATGTTCCCGGTCAATGGGCGCACCGAGGCGGAAATGAACCGTCTGATCGGCCTGCTCGACCAGCTTGCGGCGGAAATCGGCGCGGAGGAGCCCTGGGCGCACCCGCGGGCGCGTGAACTGGACACCATCTCCTTCCACCACTGGCTGCGGCAGCAGTCCCAGGACGAGGAAGCCTGCAACAACATCGGCCTGTTCATTGCCGGCGGAATGCTCACCAAGCCGGCGCACGCCTTCTCCGCGCTGCAGGCTGTCCTGATGGCCGCCTCCGCCGGATCCTTCTCTAACCTGGTGGACGAGGACTTCATCCTGGACAAGCGCGTGATCGGCGGGATGCAGCAGGTGTCCCAGCGCCTGGCTGCGGACCTGGGCGACGACGTCATCCTGGGCAGTCCCGTCCGCACCATCCGGTGGGCAGGGTTGGACGCGGGGGCCGACGGCGGCAGCGGAACCTCTGCGGAGCCCTCCGGCGGCGTCACGGTGATCTCCGACGCTGCCACGGTGACGGCCCGCTATGTCGTCATGGCGGTACCGCCGAACCTGTACTCGCGCGTGTCCTTCGAACCTCCCCTGCCGCGGCGCCAGCACCAGATGCACCAGCACCAGTCGCTGGGCCTGGTGATCAAGGTGCACGCCGTATACGAAACGCCGTTCTGGCGCGCTGACGGTCTCTCCGGTACGGGCTTCAGCGCCTCTTCGCTGGTCCAGGAGGTCTATGACAACACCAACCACGGTGATCCACGGGGGACCCTGGTGGGCTTCATTTCCGACGAGAAGGCCGACTACGCGTTCTCGCTCAACGCAGAGGACCGCCGGAAGGAGACGCTCCAGTCGCTGGCCGCTTTCCTGGGGGATGAGGCGCTGAACCCGGTGGTGTACTACGAATCGGACTGGGGCTCGGAGGAATGGACCCGCGGCGCGTACGCCGCCAGTTTTGACCTGGGCGGCCTGCACCGGTACGGCGCGGACCAGCGCAGGCCGGTCGGACCGATTTACTGGTCCTCCTCAGACCTCGCCGCCGAGGGCTACCAGCACGTCGACGGGGCAGTGCGGATGGGCCAGTACACAGCCGTGAAGATCCTAGCGGCCGACGCCGGATAGCCCGAGGGTGCCCGTCACTGGCCCTCACTAGCTCTTGGGCCGGCGGGCCCCCTCGCGCTCCTTGGCCAACTTGGCCTCCTCGCGGGCCTTCGCGTGCACGGACCGTTCGGTGACCAACCACGACGGCGGCGCCTGCAGCAGCGCGGTGATTTCCGCCGTCGTCAGTGGGTCCGTGATGCCGGCGCGGGTCAGGCCACCGATGGAAACGTTCAGCTTCTGCGCCACGACAGGGCGCGGATGGGGCCCAGTGCGGCGCAATTCCACCAGCCACTGCGGCGGGTTCTCCTGGAGCGTCTTGAAGTCATCATGCGAGACCGCGTTGTCCTTGAACTCGGCGGGGGCGGCCGGCAGGTAGATGCCAAGTTTCTTGGCGGCGGTTTCGGGTTTCATGGCTTGGGGCGACGGTTCGGAACTCATGGTTCAAGGGTAACCGGGTTCGCTGCCTTCCCGCGGCGCCGCCGGGGAGGGGTGCGCTACTGTGGGCAGGTGCCTGAAACCCGTGTCCTAACCGTCGGCTTTGTGCCCGGGACAACACCCGGCAAGTGGATCCGGCGCTGGGAAGAACGCATGCCGGAGGTGCCGCTGCGCTCGTTCCCCGTTTCAGAGCAGGAGCAGATCCGGGTGCTGCACGAGGGCCGCGCAGACCTTGCCCTGGTGCGGCTGCCGGTGGACAGGGACCGGCTGAGCGTCATTCCCCTCTACACCGAAGTGCCGGTGGTGGTGGCGCCGAAGGACCATGAGGTGGCTGTTTTCGATGAGGTCCCGGTGGCGGAGCTGGCTGCCGAGTACCTGTTGCAGGATCCGGATCTGGTCCCGGAGTGGCGCAATGTTTCCGACGATATCCGTAACGGGACGCGGAAGCCGCTGCCGGAGATCAATAGCATCGAGGAGGCCCTGGACCTGGTGGAAGCCGGTCTTGGCCTCCTTATTCTGCCCATGTCGGTGGCCCGGCATTTCAACCGGAAGAACCTGCGCTACCGCCCCGTCACGGGGGTCGCGGAATCGCAGATCGGGCTGGCGTGGCTGACGGAGAAGACGGATCCGGTGATCGAAGAGTTCATCGGCGTGGTGCGTGGCCGTTCCGCCCAAAGCTCGCGGCAGCCCTCAGTCAGGGCCAAGCAGGATGCCGCCCCGAAGAAGGGCAGTCGGACGGGCGCGGCGAAGGGCACGGCGCAGGGCACCGCAAAGGGCGCCGCGCAGGGCGCGGGCCAGGGCAGGCCGAGCGGTACTGCGAAGGGCACCGGAAAAGGGCGAACGTCCAAGCGCGGCCGCCACTGACCGGGCCTGCCGGGCTCACCCTTCTGTCGTTAGCCACCGGTACTATTCCCCCAGGGGATTAGTTGGCCGTCCAGCCATGGCAACAACCGAAGGTGGCTCAGTCGCCGTCGGCCACCAATAAGTTGTCGGTCACCGAGCCGCCGTCGGGCACCAACACCAGGCGCGTTCCGCGGACCTGCCCCGACTCCAGCAAATGATGAGCCTGCGCCAACTCGGAGAGCGGCAGGACTTTGATCTTCCTCGTCCGCAGTGATCCGCTGGCCAGGAGCTCATTGACGCAGGCTGCGGAGCGTGCCAGCTGGCCCACTGATGCGTTGCTGATGACGAAGCCGAGCATGCTGCCGTCCCGGGTGTAGAGCTTCCCGACTGGGAGCGGGGCCTCTGCGGCGACGCCCGCCAGCAGGATGATGCGCCCACCTTTGGCCAGATTGGCAACGGCAAGGTCAAAGTCGTGCTTCCCGGATGACTCGATGTACACGTCCACGCCGCTGCGTCCGGTGGCTGCCACCGCCTCGGCCAGGTCCGCAGCCAGGGTGGGAGACCGGTAGTCAAGGACGGCGTCAGCACCGAGCCCGCGGCAGTAGCCGGCATCCCCGCTGCTGGCCGAGGCCAGGACGGTGGCACCGGCCCTGGCCGCCTGGACGATAAGGGCCGAACCGACCTGACCAGCGCCGCCGCCGATGTAGACGCATTCCCCCGCCTGCACCCGGGCATGTTCCTGCAGAGCCAGGAACGCCGTGGCTGAAGGATGCAGCACGGCAACCGCACGCAGCGGATCGATTCCGACGGGCAGCCTGTACAACCGGTCCGCTTCTATGACGGCGAATTCGGCGGCGGACCCCTGCCGGCCGTCGTAGCCCAGGCTGTGGGACCAGACCGTGTCGCTCGTAGCGAAGTCCCCTGCTTCCGCGCCGACTTCGACGACGGTTCCCACCAGATCGCGGCCGAGGATCTGCGGGAAATGCAGGACGGTGGCGAAGCGGCCGGAACGGACGAAGGTGTCGACGTGGTTTGCGGTCACCGCGGCGACCCGGACCAGCACCTCGCGCTCTCCGGGCCGGGGAACGGGCAGCCGGCCGTACCGGATGCCTTCAGCGCTGGTCAGGCCCTCGATGTAGGCGGCGTTCATCATGGGCTGCGTCACCCTCTCAGCTTATGACTGGCCGCCCGCGCCCGCGCCCGGTGGTGGGTCGAGGGGCCAGGATCTGCTCACTGAGGAGGCCCCTTCAGCGAGCAGATCCATGTTCTGCTTACCGAGACCGCCGTCTCGGTGAGCAGATTGGTGCGGAGGCTACGACTTGGGCGTTGCCGGGGCCGTAGCTGCTGGCGCCTTGGCCAGGTTGGCCTGGATGGTCTTAGCTTCCTTCTGGATCTTGTCCCCGTAACCGCCGTTGAGGGCCGTG
>DASYGM010000167.1:0-17507 GCA_035999715.1 Micrococcaceae bacterium
AAACCAAAGAAACCCCCGGCTGGACCGCCCAACCCATCCCCGGCCCACGCCACACCACCGAAATCCGCACCCCCACCGGCCACACCTACACCTCCACCGCCCCACCCCTGCCCGGCACACACCTCACCGAAACAACGCCAGTGCATACGACGCGGGCCAAATCAGTGCGGGTGGAGGAGACGACGAACGCCGTCAAGATGACCGGCACCCGAAAAGGCACAACGGTAGCCTGCCACTCCACACGAACAGCCATCGTTGCGAGGATCAGGGACACCCAGCCGTTCAAGCCGCGCCAAACCGGTTCAACGCCTCCAAGGCCCATTAATCAGAGCGGGCAAGCCGCGCCCAGGGGTCAGTGCCGAGGCAGCAACCGGTCCACGCCCACCTTCGCCAGCACCAGGATGATCAGGTAGATCGCCACCAGCATCAGCGAAATCCCCAGGGCGGCCTGGGGCTGGTCCGAATTCAGGCTCAGCTCGATCTGCAGCGGTAGCGTCCGGGTCTGGCCTGCAACACTGCCGGCGAACGTAATGGTTGCGCCGTACTCGCCCAACGATCGGGCAAAAGCCAGCAGCGAGCCCACCAGGATGCCGGGCATGGCCAGCGGGATTGTTACGTGCCGAAGGATGGCTGTAGGCCAGGCACCGCTGGTGGCAGCGGCCATCTCCAACTCGGGGTCCACCGCCCGCAAGCTGCTCAGCGCCGAGACCACAAAGAAGGGCAGTGAGACAAAGACCTGCACTATGACCACCGCCCAGGGCGTAAAGCCCACGGCAAGTCCGGCCGCGCTCAGCAGTTGGCCGAAGATTCCCTGGCGTCCCCAAAAGTAGAGCAGCGCGATGCCGGAGACCACGGGCGAGAGCACCAGCGGCACCATCAGCAGCCCGCGCATGAGTTGGATCCAGAACCCGTCCAGTTTGCTCAGGATGAGCGCCAGCGGGAGGCCAAGAAGGGCACACACCAGGGTGGAGGCCACGGAGGTGCCCAGGGAGAGGCCCAGCGAGGTCAACGCGTCTGGGCTGCCGAGGATTCCGGCCAGTTGGGACCACGGCGCCCGGACGACCAGGGCCACCAGCGGTCCGGCGCAGAGGAAGAGCCCGGCGACGGCGGGTAGCCAAAGCCAGCGGGGCAAGGTTGCGGCAGCAATCCGTCGCATACCTGGTCCCTCCCCTATCTGCCCCGTCCTGGGCCGAAGCCGGCAGCCTTCAGAATAGCCTGACCGGAGCTCCCGGCGAGCCAATCGTGGAACGCGATCACCGGGGGTTTCTTGGCGCCGGCCGTGGTCAGCACCAGCGGATACTTGTTCGGGCTCGGATCCTTAAGGGGCAGTTCGGTCACGCCCTGCCCCTGTGCGGCTTGGACATCGGTGCTGTAGACGAAGCCGGCGTCCACCTGGCCGCTGGAAACCTTCGTCAGGACGGCACGGACGTTGTCCTCTTCGCTGGCCCCGCTCAGGGTCAGGTGCGCCGCGTCCAGGATCCGGTGTGCGGCGCGCCCGCACGGGACGCTGGCGGCACACAGGGCGATCTTCCGGTGCTGGGCCACGTCGGACAGGCTCGAAATCATTCCCGGATTCCCCGGCGCTATGGCCAGCACGATTTCGTTGCTCGCGATGATGGCGATGTCCGGAGCCAGCGACTGTGAGTTGGTAATAGTGCTGATGGACTGCTGGTCGGCGGTGATCAGCAGGTCGGTGGAGGCGCCGGCATTAAGCTGTTGGACCAGTTGCGCGCTGGAGCCAAAGTTGACCTTGAATTCCTGGCCGGGGTGGGACTGGGTGTACGCATCGGTGAGCTGCTTCATGACGTCGGTCAGTGATGACGCGGCAAAAATTGTAATGGAGCGGTCTTCGTCGTTAGCCGTGCTGCAGCCGGCCAGTGCCAGTGCTGCGGTGAGCGTTACCGTTACGACGACGACGGCCATGCGGGCACGTGCACGAATCCAGACGGAACCTCGAAAGCGGAAAGTCATGGAACGAGCTTAGGCACACTACCCGCGGCGAAGTCGCCGACTCGGTGGGATGCCAGTAGAGCGCTCCGTGGCGTAGCGTTGGGTTATGACAGTAGACCACCTTCAGTCAACGCATCAGCCTGTGCTGTTGGGTATGCCAGTGGTCGCGCGTCCGGACGATTTAACGTCAGCGACCGGGGAATCGGCCCCGGATCTGGCTGCCAGGCCAGCCCAGGCCGGCCTGTTCGACCGTTACGGAAGGCGTGCGACGGATATGCGACTGTCCCTGACGGACAAGTGCAACCTGCGCTGCAGTTACTGCATGCCGGCCGAGGGTCTGGCCTGGCTGTCCAAAAACCAAGTGATGACGGCCGGGGAGATCCTGCGGATCGTCCGTATCGGAGTCGACCGGCTGGGCGTGCGCGAGCTGCGCCTAACCGGCGGCGAGCCATTGGTCCGTGCGGACCTGGTGGATATCGTCGCGGGCCTCCGCCTGGCCCACCCGCAGCTGCCGATCTCGCTGACCACCAACGGAGTGGGACTGGCCAAGAAGGCGCAGGCGCTCAAGAACGCGGGCCTGAGCCGGATCAACATTTCACTGGATTCCCTGCATCCGGAGACCTTCGCCCAGCTGACCCGCCGGCCCTTCCTCGACCAGGTGCTGGCCGGCGTCGAAGCCGCCGCGGCGGCCGGACTGGGACCGATCAAGATCAACGCCGTGCTGATGCGCGGCATCAATGACCAAGGCGCGGCAGAGCTGCTCGGCTGGTGCGTGGAACGGGGCTATGAGCTGCGCTTCATCGAACAGATGCCCCTCGATGCTGACCATGGCTGGACACGCGACAATATGATCACCGCGGCTGAAATCCGGCAGTTGCTCTCCGCCGAGTTCCACCTCTCGCCGGACGCCCGCGCTCGGGACGGCGCACCCGCCGAACGCTTCGAGGTCCGCCGACACGGCTCGCCCGAATTGCTGGGCACGGTGGGGATCATCGCCTCGGTCACCGAACCGTTCTGCGCCGACTGCAAGCGGACCCGGATCACTGCGGAGGGCAAAGTCATGAGCTGCCTTTTCTCCCGGGTCGAGGTGGACCTGCTGGCCCTGCTGCGTGCCGGCAATACCGGGGCCGACGACGACGCCGTCGCCAGCCGCTGGCAGGATGCGATGTGGGCCAAGCCCAAGGCGCATGGCATGGACCACGTGGGGCTCGGCGCTGCCGACTTCGTGCAGCCGGACCGCAGCATGAGCGCGATCGGCGGATGAGATGCTGATCCGATACTTTGCCGCCGCCCGCGCCGCTACCGGCATCGATGAGCAGGAGCTATCCGTGGATGGGCCCATCACCACGGCCTTCCTGATGGAACAACTCGGTGCGTTGCACCCGCACTCCGCCTCGAACCACACTCCCCCGTTGGCACAGCTACTGACCCGGTGCAGCTTCCTGCGCAACGAAGTCGCCGTGCGGGACCATGCCAGCCTCCTGGACCCGGCCGACGTCGTCGACGTCCTGCCGCCCTTCGCAGGCGGGTAGGCCGCCCTCGGCCAGGAGTCTGGTGGCGACCTAGGGACTGTCCGCTTCGTAACCGCCCAGGGCCAGCGCAAGCAGGCTGCTGCGGCTCCGGATCCCGCATTTGGCGAACATGGACTTGAACTGGTCCTGCACGGTGTAAGCGGTGATCCCCAACTGCCGGGCCAGCTCGGCCGTATCGATCCCGCGCGCGCCAAGCTCCAGCAGCCGACGCTCCTGCCGGCTGAGGCCGAAACTGCGGACGAAAACGGCCAGCCGGCTCTCAGGAAGGCACCGCTGGATGGTCACGGCCAGCGGCGGCGTTCCCCGGGCCGTGACGGGATCCATCCTGGCGGCGCTCAGGCTGGCCCACGATCCCCCGCCGATGGGCAGCCGGGCCGCGGCGGCGCAGTCATCAACCCGGGCCTCGCGGGCGAGCAGTTGGGCGGCGACGTTGAGGACCTCCGCAGGGACGTGGTCGTGGGGCGGGGGTCCTTGCTGCAATAGCTCCAGCCAGGCGGCCGCTGAGGACGTTTGTGCCACCACCGCCATGTCCTCGTCCAGGGTGAGCACGGCCTGGGCCGGCAGCGGGGCTGCCGGGCCGGGGCCGCGGTGGAAGTCGCGGGCCCGGCAGTCCCGCAGGCCCGCGGCGACCACCGGCGCAACGGCTGCCAGGAAGTCCGTCTCTGGCGGGGCGAACACCGGCGCCCCGCCACCGCGCCACAGGTCCAGCCAGGCCCAGCAGCCGAACCGGTCCGCCAGCACTACGGAGAGCACGTCAACGACTCCGAAACGCTGCAGCAGCCGCTCCCAGAGAACGCTGCGGGACAGCTCGCCGCCGGTAGCTTGGGCCAGTGCGGCGGCAACGACTCCGTTGCGCAGCAGTTCAGTCCACCTGTTGGGGCGGGCCTGGTACTTGAGTCGGATCAGCTGCGGCAGTTCCTCCGGGCAGGGTATGCGGGCCATCGGTGCAATCCCCACCGTGGTCTGAGGATCCGCCAGCGGCCACGCGTACCAGTCAAAGCCCACCACCTTGCCGATTTCCGACAGCAGGCCGCTGCGGAGCTCATGGTCCTCCAAGCCAGAGCGGCAGAGCCGTTCCACCCGCTCCCGGGTGCGGTTCATGGCCCAGCTGGTGGTCATGGACCCAGTATGCTCCACGCTCGGGTTCGTTCCGGCCGCGCCGGAATCCCAGTTTTCTGGGATTCCGGCCAGGGGAACCGGGGGCCTACGGTGAAGCTCCATACTGACGGAAGGATATGCGATGTTCACTCTCCAGATCGAACATGGAATCAAGGACTACCGGATGTGGAAGGCCGCCTTCGACTCGGACCCGCTGGACCGCCTGGCCTCCGGCGTCAACGCCTACCGCATCGCCACACCGGTAGATGACGACCACTACGTGGTGCTGGAACTTGATTTCCGTGCATCCGGAGAGGCCGCTGCGTTCCTGGTCCGCCTGCAGAACGATGTCTGGCGGAGTGCCGCGGCGTCCCCGGCACTGGCAGGGGCGCCGAAAACGCGCATCCTGGAGGCGGTGGGCGCCGGCAGCGGCGGCTGACGCACCGTGGCTCCATCCCGGGGACGCAGGCCTATGGCCCTGCGCGCGTCTTGGGGGAACAATGGAAGCAAATCGCCCGGAGGAGTCGCCATGACCCAGCAGCCATGTACACCCGCAGCACGTCGCTGGCCCGCCGCCCTGGTGATGGGCGTTGCCCTGCTCACCGGCTGCACCCCGAACGCCTCGGTGCCGGCCCCGGCCGCAGCTGAGTCCGCGGCGGCTGCGTCTGCGGCGCCCTCCGGGTCGCTGCTGCCGCAACCCCCGTCCCGGGTGCCGCCGCTGCTGGACCGGCAGAAGGTGGACAACGCCCTGAAGCTGCTGGATGGCCAGGTGCAGGACGCGATGGCCCGGACTGGCGTCCCCGGCATCGCCGTCGCCGTGGTTTACAAGGACCAGGTGGTGTACTCGAAAGGCTTCGGCGTGCGCGAGGTCGGCAAGCCGGACAAGGTCGATCCGGACACGGTGTTCATGCTGGCCTCGCTGTCCAAGCCGCTCGCCTCGACGGTGGTGGCCGGAGTCGTGGGCCGCAAAACCATCAAATGGGACGACCCGGTGATCAAGTACAACCCTGACTTTGCACTCAAGGACCCGTACGTTACCAGCAATGCCACCTTCGCAGACCTGCTTTCGCACAGCAGCGGCCTGCACACCGGAGCCGGCGACCTGCTCGAGGACCTGGGGTTCGACCGGGACTACATTCTCAGCCACCTCAAGCAGCAACCGCTGACCCCCTTCCGCGCCAGCTACAACTACAGCAACTTCGGCTACACCGAAGGCGGCCAGGCCGCGGCCGATGCCATGGGGTTGCCGTGGGAAGACCTGGCCCAGCAAATTCTTTTCGATCCGCTCAAGATGACCGAGACCAGCTACCGGCACGCCGACTATGAGCGCGCCGCAGACAAGGCCGCCATCCATGTTCCGGCCGGAGACAAGACGTGGGTGGCCAAATACACCCGCGATGCTGACGCGGAGGCGCCCGCCGGCGGAGCCAGTTCCTCGGTGCGGGACATGGCCCAGTGGCTCCGGCTGCAGCTCGGCAACGGCAAGTACGACGGCCAGCAGATCATTGACCCCGATGCGCTGCTGGCGACCCACGTGCCACACGCCATTTCGGGGCTACCGGCGGCGCCGGCGAACCGGGCGCGGTTCTATGGTCTGGGCTGGAACGTTTCCACCGACGACCAGGGCCGGGTCCAGCTTGGCCACTCCGGCGCGTTCAACCTGGGCGCCGCGACGTCGGTCGCCATGCTGCCCGGTGAGGAGCTGGGCATCGTGGCCCTGACCAACGGCAGGCCGCAGGGAATCCCCGAGGCGATCACCTCCGGATTCCTGGACACCGCCCAGCACGGGGCGCCCACAGTGGACTGGCTGACCTTCACGGCCGCCCAGTTCCGGCAGATAGACCAGGCCGAGCTGCCGGCGGTGGATTACAGCAAGGCCCCGGAACGGGCCGCCCCGGCGCAGGCCGAAGCGGCCTATACGGGCAGTTATGCGAACTCCTACTACGGCCCGCTGACCGTCAGCGCGGCCAATGGCCAGCTGAGCATGGCAATGGGGCCGGCCGGGAAACCCACGACGTTCAAACTCACGCACTTTGACGGCAACACGTTCAGCTTCGAAACCATCGGCGAGAACGCCAACGGTCTTGCTGGCGCGATCTTCACCATCGGCGCCGGCGGGACCGCCTCCAGCGTCCGGCTGGACTTCTACGACCAGACGGGCTTGGGCACCTTCACCCGCGGCTGAGGGCACTGGATTCCAGCAGCACACACCGGCCCGGCCTGCCTCAGAGCCCGAAGGTCTCGGTTTCCTCGAAGGGTCCGACGACGGTGGTGGTGCGAGGTGAGGTGGCCAGTTCGCGGGCCAGTTCCTGGACCTGCTCAACGGTGACGTCGCCGATCCGGGTGAGCGTCTCGTCGATGTCCAGGAATTCGCCGGCAACCAGTTCTGCCCGGCCCAGCCGGGACATCCGTGATCCGGTGTCTTCCAGTGCCAATACGATTCCCCCGGAGAGCTGTCCGACGGCCTTGGCCAGTTCCTCGGTGCTGATGCCGTCGCTGGCCAGTTTTTCCAGCTCGGCAGTGAGCAGCGAGATGACCTGCGGGACTTTCTGGGGCGCGCAGCCGGCGTACATGCCGAAGTAGCCGGCGTCGGCGTACGCGGAGGCAAAGGAGTACGTCGAATAGGCCAGACCGCGCTTTTCGCGGACTTCCTGGAACAGCCGGGAGGACATCCCGCCGCCCAGCACGGCGTTGAGCACGCTCATCACAAAGCGGCGCTCGTCGGTGGCCACGATGCTGGGGCAGCCCAGGATGATGTTGGCCTGCTCCACCTGGCGGGTTATCACGTGCAGTCCGGCGGTGCCGGAAATGGCCGCCGGGGCGGTGGAACGCCGGGCCGTGGGGACGGCGTCCTCGGCCAGGTCCCAGCCCGCGCCGCGGAAGGCCGCCAGCACCTGCCGGCAGACGTCGTCGTGGTCCAGGCCACCGGCGGCGGTGATGACCAGCTCATCCGAGCGGTAATAACGGCGGTAATGCTCCCAGACGGAGCCGCGCGGCACGGCGCGGATCGCGTCCGGGGTGCCGCCGATGGGCCGGCCCAACGGATGGCCGCCCAGGACGGCGGCAACAAATTTCTCATGCGCGACGTCGGTCGGGTCATCGCTGTCCATGGCGATTTCCTCGAGGATGACGTCGCGTTCCTGCTCCAGCTCGGCCGGATCAAGCACGGCGCCGGTGATCATGTCCGCGATGACGTCGATGGCCATTGCCAGATCAGTGTCCAGCACGCGGGCATAGTAGCAGGTGCTTTCCTTGGCGGTGGCCGCATTGGACTCGCCGCCCACCTCGTCAAAGGCGGAGGCGATGTCCAGCGCGGTACGCCGTTGGGTGCCCTTGAACAGCAGATGCTCAAGGAAGTGGGTGGAGCCGTGCTGGCCCTCGGCTTCGTCCCGAGAACCAACACCGACCCAGAATCCGATTGTCGCGCTCCGCTGTCCCGGCATCGCTTCGGTGAGGACCCGCAGGCCCCCGGGGAGGACGGAGCGGCGCACGACGGCGCCTCCCGCGTCCCCGGAGATCACTGTGGCGTCCTCCCCCAAGGTGCCGGAGGCGAGGGCGGAGGTCAGCGGCAAAACGGTAAATGCCATGAACTACTCTGCGGCGCTTTCGGCGGCAACCGGAGCGGCTGCCTCCTCCGGGGCGTCGCCTTCGGCCACTACGGGAGCCAGCGACAGCTTTCCGCGGTCGTCGATCTTGGTGATCTCCACCTGGATCTTCTGGCCCACCGAGACGACGTCGTCGACGTTGTCCACGCGCTTGCCGTTGGCCAGTTTGCGCAGCTCGGAGATGTGCAGCAGACCGTCCTTGCCCGGGGTGAGGGAAACGAAGGCGCCGAAGGTGGTGGTCTTGACGACCGTGCCCAGGTAGCGCTCACCGATTTCCGGCACCTGCGGGTTGGCGATGGCGTTGATCGCCGAACGGGCGGCATCCGCGGACGGGCCGTTGGTGGCGCCGATGTAGACGGTGCCGTCGTCCTCGATCGAGATGTCCGCGCCGGTGTCCTCCTGGATCTGGTTGATCATCTTGCCCTTCGGGCCAATGACCTCGCCGATCTTGTCCACCGGGATCTTGACCGCGATGACACGCGGAGCGAACTCGGAGAGCTCGTCCGGAGTGTCGATCGCTGCGTTGAGCACGCCCAGGATGTGCAGGCGGGCTTCGCGGGCCTGCTTCAGGGCCGCTGCCAGTACGGAGGCCGGGATGCCGTCCAGCTTGGTGTCCAGCTGGATGGCGGTGACGAACTCGGAGGTGCCTGCGACCTTGAAGTCCATGTCGCCGAAGGCATCTTCGGCACCCAGGATGTCGGTCAGTGCCGCGTAGCGGGTCTGGCCGTCTACCTCGTCGGAGACCAGGCCCATGGCGATGCCGGCAACGGCTGCCTTCAGCGGAACACCGGCGTTGAGCAGGGACAGCGTGGATGCGCAGACCGAGCCCATCGAGGTGGAGCCGTTGGAGCCCAGGGCCTCGGAGACCTGGCGGATCGCGTAGGGGAATTCCTCGCGTGAGGGCAGCACCGGAACCAGGGCACGCTCGGCGAGGGCACCGTGGCCGATTTCGCGGCGCTTCGGGGAGCCCACGCGGCCGGTCTCTCCGGTGGAGTACGGCGGGAAGTTGTAGTTATGCATGTAGCGCTTGCGCGTCACCGGGGACAGCGAGTCGATCTGCTGTTCCATCTTGAGCATGTTCAAGGTGGTGACACCCATAATCTGGGTTTCGCCGCGCTCGAAGATGGCGGAGCCGTGCACGCGCGGCAGCACCTCAACCTCGGCGGTGAGCTGGCGGATATCCGTCAGGCCGCGGCCGTCGATGCGGACCTGGTCCTTGAGGATGCGCTGGCGCACCACCTGCTTGGTGACCGAGCGGAAGGCTGCGGAGAGTTCCTTCTCGCGTCCCTCGAACTGGCCGGCCAGCTGGACCAGGACCTCGTTCTTGAGCGCGTCGGAAGCGTTGTCGCGGTCCTGCTTGTCCGCGATCTGGAAGACCTCGGCCAGCTTGGCAGCTGCGGCTGCTTCGACGGCGGCATAGGCATCGTCCTGGTAGTCCAGGAAGATGGGGAATTCCACGGTCGGCTTGGCGGCGCGTGCGGCCAGGTCGGCCTGTGCCTCGCACAGGGTTCGGATGAACGGCTTGGCCGCTTCCAGGCCCTCGGCCACAACCTCTTCGGTCGGGGCGGTGGCGCCCTCTTCCTTGATCAGCTTCCAGGCGTTGTCCGTAGCTTCGGCCTCGACCATCATGATCGCGACGTCATCGCCGGCAACCCGTCCTGCCACCACCATGGAGAACACGGCGTCCTGCAGTTCGCTGTGCTTCGGGAAGGCTACCCACTGGTCACCAATCAAAGCAACGCGGACGCCGCCGATCGGGCCGGAGAAGGGCAGGCCGGAGAGCTGGGTGGACATCGAGGAGGCGTTGATCGCCACGACGTCGTAGAGCACGTCCGGGTTGATGGCCAGCACGGTGACAACGATCTGGACCTCGTTGCGCAGGCCCTTGACGAACGCGGGGCGCAGCGGGCGGTCCATCAGGCGGCAGGCCAGGATGGCCTCCGTGGACGGACGGCCTTCGCGGCGGAAGAACGATCCCGGGATGCGACCGGCGGCGTACATGCGCTCTTCGACGTCCACCGTCAGCGGGAAGAAGTCGAAGCCCTCGCGCGGCTGCTTGCCGGCGGTGGTGGCGGAGAGCAGGGCGGTGTCCTCGTCGATGTAAACCATCGCGGCACCGGCGGCCTGCTGGGCAAGGCGTCCGGTTTCGAACCGGACCACGCGCTTGCCATAGCGGCCGTTATCGATAACGGCCTCTGCGAACTGAATTTCGGGACCCTCCAAGAGAGTCACCTCCGTTTCTGAGTTGGGGTTCTGCATATGCGGCAGGAGGCAATCCACATCTACCCAGACACTCCACCGTCTTTGGCTGTGGGGCCTGTACAACACCCGGTCTTCGATCGAGATCCACGGGCGGATCCGCCTGCGGCGGTCCGGCTCCCGGAGATCACTACCGAGGACCGCGAATGCGCGACGCCGGTTGGCTCCTGTTTAGTTGTGCTGTGTTGAAATCAGCGCTGTGTTGACTTAGTGCTGGACTGACTCAGTGCTGTGTTGACTCAGCGCTTGTAACTGCGAAAAGCGGCCCGTTCCGTTGCAGGAAGGGGCCGCCTCACGGTTACGCTAGCGACGCAGGCCGAGGCGCTCGATGAGCGAACGGTAGCGTGCGATATCGGTGTCGTGCAGGTAGCGCAGCAGGCGCTTGCGGCGCCCGACCAGTGCCATCAGGCCACGACGGGTGTGGTGGTCATGCTTGTGCGCCTTGAGGTGCTCGGTCAGGTCGAGGATGCGCTTGGAGAGCATCGCTACCTGGACCTCCGGCGAACCGGTGTCGCCCTCAACGGTGGCGTATTCCTTCATGATGTCTTGCTTGACAGCGGCGTCCAATGCCACAAATAACTCCTTGAGTTGTGCCGTGAGTCCCGAGTCGGCGCTTCGCCGCCGGGTATGTTCCGGGCCAAGGGCCGCAGAACCAGATCCAGCCGCCACGGACTGCAGCCGGATCCACCCGTCCAGTTTACCGGTACGGGCGCTGCAATGTCGAAACCGCCGGGAAGGAGCGGCTGGCTGGTTCCTGGGCCGGCTGCTTCCTAGGCTGCCTGTTTCTGCCCGGCCCGGGTCCGCAGTTCTCGCCATTCGCGCCAGACCAGCCAGATGATCACCACGTCCAGCACCAGGAACAGCGCCAGGCCGATGGTCGGCGTCCGGATCAGGACGTAGACCTGATAGACGGCGAACAGCGCCAGCACGGCGATCCCGTAGGGGTACACCCAGTGGTATTCCCTGTACAGACAGTAGACCAGCACCACCTTCACCACGCCGTGCGCCAGGAGGAAGAGCACCACAAAGGCATCCGGACCATTGCTGAGGTCGTGGTCCATCCGGCCGGCCCAGTAGCCTACGAAATTACGGATCGGGTGGTCTCCCGACACCGGACCGGCCAGCGGATGCACCAGTGCCACCAGGGCCTGGGGGAAGATCCACAGCGCCAGCCCGGCCAGCAACTCCACCGCGCCGTCAATCCCTTTGACGGCGATGCCGATCCGGTAGGCCCGGCGCAGCGCCGCTCCGGCCAGGTTGCTCACACCAGGATCCCTCGCGCCTGTTCGACGTCCAGGACCATCTGCTTCACCAACGCCTCGGGGCCGGTGTAGGCGACCATCCCCCGCAGCCGGGTGACAAATTCGACGACGACGTTCTGGCCGTACAGGTCGAAGGCCTCCACCGGCTCGGCGGGCCGATCGATGACGTATGCCTCAACCTGTCGGCTGACGCCGTCGAACGTGGGATTGGAACCCACCGATACCGCGGCGGGCCAGCGGATTCCAGCCTCATCGGTGAGCCAGCCGGCGTAAACCCCGTCGTCGGGGATGAAGCCGCTGGCGTCCGGAGCGAGGTTCGCCGTCGGGAAGCCGAGCTTGCGGCCGCGGGAGGCGCCGTGCACCACCAGCCCGCGCATATGGTGCGGCCGGCCCAATACCTCGGCCGCCGTCGCGACGTCACCGCGGGCCAGGGCCTCGCGCACCCAGGTGGACGAGCAGCGCCGGTCCGCCCCGTACTCATCGATCACCAGCACCTCGAAGCCCAGCTGCGCGCCGAGTTCCTGCATGGTCCCCAGATCGCCGGAATTGCCGCGGCCAAAGCGGACGTCATGGCCGATGACGACGGCGTCGGCCCCGAGCGCTTCGACGAAGACGGAGCGGACAAATTCCTCCGGAGTCTGCTGCGCCAATGCCAACGAATACGGCATCACCAGTACGGCGTCCAGTCCGCAGGCGGCCATGGTATCCAACCGGTCCGCCAGACCCATGATCTGGGCCGGGGCCGTTTCCGGGCGGTGGATCATGGCCGGATGCGGATCGAAGGTGATGGCCACGGCCTGCGCGTTACGGCTGCGGGCGGTGGCCGCCAGCTGGGTCAGGACCTGCTGGTGGCCGCGGTGGACGCCGTCGAAATTGCCCAGCGTGACCACGGAGGGGCCGAATCCAGCGGGAACCTCAGCCAGAGAATTCCAGAAGTGAACCATCATCCCCGCCTTGTCCCATTGTTCCGTCGCGTCGCCATGTTCCCGGCCCAAAACCTCTTCAAGGTTACCCGCATGCCGGACCGTCCCACGGCGCCGCCGGTGCGCCGACGTCCCCGTGTGCCAGGCTCAGGATCCAGGCGTCCGCCGCGGTGCCCCTGTCATCCAGGAATCCGCGCAGTTCGGCGTCAAAGCGGAACCCGAGTTTCCAGGCCAGCTTCCGGCTGGCCCAGTTGGGCACCACCGCCCGCCAGTACAGGTAGCGCAGGTTCAGCTGCCCGAACGCGTAGTCCAGCAGCAGCCGGCAGGCCCTCTCGGCTGCACCGGTCCCGCGGCTGTGCGGGCCCATGTTGATCCCCACCTCCGCCACCCCGGCCCGGAAGGCGTGCAGGCCAATGCTGCCCAGCAGCGTATCGGTGCGCGCATCGGCGACGGCGAAATTCTGCTGGGTGCCGTCCTTCCACCAGCCGGGAACGGCGTCGAAAATGAAGGTCCGGGCGTCCTCTGCGGTGTACTTCAGCGGCACTGTGGTCCACCGGACTGCATCCGGATCCTGGCAATTGGCCACCAGCTGCTCCAGGTCCTGCCCCTTCAGGGCCCGCAGGGTCACGGTGCCGTCGCTCAGGACGGGCACCACCGGCTCCAGGTCCAGTACTGGAGGCTGCGTGGGCAAGCGGTCACCGGGCAGCAGGTCCGCGGGCAAGGGGTCACCGGGCAGCAGGTCCGCTGGGAGCAGGGAAAATATCCAGGCATCGGCCGGGGCGCCGTCGGCATAGCTGTAGCCGCGGACGGTGCCCTCCAGCCGGAATCCGGCTGCCTCGGCCAGCCGGCGGCTCGGTTCATTGCCCACCACCGCGTGCCAGTGCAGCACCTGCAGCGCCACAGGGCCAAAAGCGTAGTCGACCATGAGCTGCACTGACCGGCGGGCAAGGCCGCGGCCTCGGGCGGCTGCAGTCAGCTTGATCCCCAGCGAGGCGCTGCCATTGTTCACGTTATGCAGCGCAGTGGTTCCGGCCAGCTCCCCGTCCGGGCCTATGATGGCCAGCCGCCGGGTAGTGCCGATGCGCCAGCCTTCCGCGATCGGGCCGGTGATGGCGTGCAGCGCCTGGGACTCCGTCATCCCCGCTTGCGAGGCGCTCCAGCGGACGTTTTCTGGTTCCCGGTTCAGGGCCGCATAAGCCGCTGCATCGGCGGCGGCAAAGGGCCGCAGCGTCACGACGCCATCGGACAGCACCGGAACCGTGGCCATCATGGGCGCCCCGCGGCCCGAAAAGGGCGGTGCCGCCCCAGCCACCACAGGCCCAGCACCGGCAGCAGCAGCGGGACAAAGCCGTAGCCGCGGCCAAAGACGCTCCAGACGGTCTCCTGCGGGAACGCCTTGGCATCAAACAGGCTCAGTGCCCCCACCACCAGCACGCCGGCCAGCTCGACAGAGACGGCTGTGACGGCCGCTCGGAACCAGAATGCGCCCTTCCGGGCCAGCGATACCGTGGCCGCAATGTAGACGACGGCGGCGAAGGCGGAGAGCAGATACGCCAGCGGCGCCTCGGAAAATTTGGTGGCGATCTGGAACCCGGCGCGGGACGTGGCGGCGATGGCGAAGATGCCGTACACAGCAATCAGCAACCGGCCGGGGCCGGTGGCCTTGGTGTTTTCGTTGCCGGCAGCCGTGGTGCCGGGACTCTGGTTGCTGGTCATGGTCCTATTCCTATGAGTACTGAACTGAGTGCATGGCTGAAAGCAGTGCGTCGGCTGCCACCGCCGACGGGCCCTGGCCATACCAGATCTGGGCCATCCTGGCCATCATCACGATGACTGTTGGCCCCACCGCCGCGAGCACGTAGTTGCTCCAGAAACTTCGCTCCAGGATGGACCAGTAGAAGCCAGCCAGCGGGAGGCAGGCAGCGGTAATCAGGTAGGCCCAGAATTCCCAGCTCTGGCCGGCGATGTGCTCCCCGGATGCTGCGCGCCCAATCGAGGCGACCAGGTAGACCAGCACAAAAAGCTCGACGCCGGCCACGGAGAGCAGCGTGATGTCGTTGGGGGGCTTTTTGAGCAGCGCGGCCACCACGCAGATTACCGTGCAGAGCGCTCCCACCACCAGGGCAGCGAAGAACCAACCGTCCAGCACCACCGCTCAGTGTCCTTCGTGCGGGCTGAAGACCAGCACCGGCTTGGCGTATTTTCCCGCGTCGGCCAACAGCGCCACCAGCGACCCGTCCGGCCCGAAGGCGGCGGCCGGCTGCTGTGTGGAGTGTCCCCCGCCGTCGCTGCACGGAATCCTGCGGCCAAAGGAGAGCTCCACCGCCTCCTCTGCGCTGAGCTCGCGGACCGGCATCAATGCCCGCGCGGCCGCAGCCATGTCCAGCAGCACCAATTCCTCCGCCAGCTGGTCCAGGGTTCGGGCCTGCTCCAGGGCGTAGGGTCCGACCCGGGTGCGCCGCAGCGCCGTCAGGTGTCCGCCGACGCCCAGCGCCGCGCCCAGGTCCCGGGCCAGCGCGCGGATGTAGGTGCCCGAAGAGCACGTGATGCTGACGTCCACGTCGGCCAGCTGGACGGCGCCCTCCTCCACCCGACGGATACCGTGCACCTCGAAGCTGTGGATGGTGACGGGCCGCGCCTCCAGTTGGACCGCTTCGCCGGACCGGACGCGGGCGTAGGCGCGCTCCCCGTTGACCTTGATGGCGCTGACACTGCTGGGGACTTGCAGGATATCCCCCGTCAGCGCGAGGATGCCGTCGCGGATCTGCGCATCGGTGACAGCCGCCGTCGTCGTTGTTGCGGTGGTCTCCCCCTCCGCGTCGTCCGTCACGGTGGTCCGGCCCAGCCTGATGGTGGCCTGGTAGGTCTTGGACGTTCCGACGATGTAGGTCAGCAGCCGGGTGGCCTTGTTGATGCCGATGACGAGCACTCCGGTGGCCATCGGATCCAGCGTTCCCGCGTGGCCCACCTTGCGCGTGCCGGCCAGCCGGCGCATCCGTGAGACGACGTCGTGGCTGGTCCAGTCCTGTGGTTTGTCCACGATGATCAGTCCCGAATGCACGCTCTCCAGTATATGGCCGGGGCGGAGTCCGACCGTTCCAGGCCCTTACCGGCCAAACACGCCGACGGAACGGCACCGGAACGGCGCCTGAATCCTGACGGATCGTCAAACCGCGATGACCGCCGAGGTAGCCAGCACCGATCCCCCGACGTCAAGTGCCTGCACGGCCACCCTGTCCGCGTTGGCCACCGCGAGCGAGGTTTCATAGCCGCGGCGGGGCACCGTGCCCTTGGGCGTGAGGGCGTCGGCGCTGGGTCCCGTGAGCACCCGCCAACCGGCCACCTCGGTGGCTCCGTTCCAGCTGACAAAGACCTGCATGCTGGAACCGTTGCCCTGCAGGACCGCGACGCTGGGGACGGTGTCCGGGTGGGCCTTCCAGGGGAACCGGTAGGCCCGGTAGGAGGCGTTGCCCAACCCAACGGTTTCGTAGACGGCCGTTCCCTCCGGTGTGAATTCGGTGGCAGCCGGGTCGGCACCCCAGCCGACCAGCACATGGCCGTTCTCCAGGATCTGCACGTTTCCCTCCGCGTTGCCGCGGTGGCCGGCGTTCGTAAACTCCTGTTTGAGCGTGACGCTTCGCGACTGCTCATCGACGGTCAGGAACAGGCCGCGCGAATGGCCCTTGGTGCCTTCGGAATAGTGGTTGTCGAACATGCTGATCAAGGTGGCGGACCGTCGTCGGGCATCATGCTGCCAGGCGAAGACGGCGTCCGGCCCCACCGTAAAGTCGCTGCGCCGTCCGCCCATCCGCCAACGCACCGCGCCGGTGCGCCTGTCGATCAGGTAGAGCGCGTGGGTGTGCCGTGCGGAGACCAGCAGGGCGTCATCGCTCTCATCCACTGAGTTGAGGTGGAACGGGTCAAAGGCTTTCTCTGGGCTGGACCCGTCCGCCTTATCCGAGTCAGAGGGCTTGAGGAACGATTCGTCCAGGCCGATGTGTTCCACCGCGCTCCAGTCCAACAGAACCGCGCCTGAACGCACCTCGATCTCCTGCACATGGCAGTCGAAAATGTACCCGTCCGCCGGGCCCCCACCGGGGCCAGGTCCCGCCGGACCGTGGGGTAGGCGATCATCAGCGCCGTTCCGGCTGCGGTGAGCCGGAACTCGTGCAGGTCCGCCTTGAGGCCGTTGCCGGTGTTGACGTTCGCTATGGTGCGGTACGTCGTGTCCTTGATGGTGCCCATGCCGGAGCCGTGGCCGCCAGTTCCTACGCCCTCCCAATAGGTCAGCACCTGCTGGCCCTCAAAGCTCTGCACCTTCAGGTCCGTGATGCCGACGCCGGTGGGTTCAATCCAGACCGGCCGGCCCCCATCGTCCATGATCAGCCCGCTGGAGCCGTGCCCCTGCGGCGCGGCGAACAGCAGACCTGCGGCGGTCTCAGCAGTGGCCCAACTGGTGGCGTGCGGGGTGGTCAGCGCGGTGCTGACAAACGTGCGGTCGGGGATGGCGGTGGTGGCGGTGGGAGGCGTCGGGGAAGCCGACGGCGACCCGGAGGCCTTGGAGACCAACGACGCCGGGGAGGCGACCGCGGGCAGCAGCCAATGCCCGGCCACCGTCCCGGCAGCCATGGCACCAGTGCCGATCATCCCGGCACCGAGCAGGAAACCCCGGCGGCTCACCGAGCCGCGGATCCACGGCTGCCGCCCGGATTCCTCAGGTGCTTCGGCCGGCTCTGGAACCGTGTCCTGATTGGACTCCATAGTTGATGGTAGGAGGCTGCGGCCGGTCCATGCCAGAGCGACTCTCCCAGATCCTCCGCCGCGGCACCGTTGAGAGCACAGTTGGCGCCCATGTTTTCGAAAACATGGGCGCCAACT
>DASYGM010000173.1:0-7004 GCA_035999715.1 Micrococcaceae bacterium
GCCCGCTGCCTCCGCAGATGTCGCAGGTCTGCGGATGGGTGCCGGGCTGGCAGCAGTTGCCGTTGCAGGTCGGGCAGACGACGGCGGTTTCCACCTCGATCTTCTTGTTCACGCCGAAGACTGCCTCGCGCAGGTCGATGCGGACGTTGATGAGCGCGTCCTGGCCGCGCCGGGTGCGCGGGGCCGGACCCGCCGCGCCGCCTCCGCCGCCGAAGAAGGTCTCGAAGATGTCCTGGAAGGCAAATCCGGATCCGGAATAGCCGGCGCCGCCAAAGCCGGTGTCCGTGCCGTTCTCATTGCCGGTGGTGTCGTAGACGCGGCGCTTCTGCGGATCGGAGAGAACCTCGTAGGCATGGGTGACCGCCTTGAAGCGCTCCTGCGCGTCGTCGCCCTTGTAGACGTCCGGATGGAACTGGCGTGCCAGCTTGCGGTACGCCTTCTTGATTTCCTCCCCCGTCGCGTCGCGGGTAACACCCAGTACGTCGTAGTGGTTGCTCAAAGTCTCTTACTCTCCCTGTTGTCCTGCATGCTGTCGTTCTGCTTGTCTTGGCTGCGTTTCTTGGACTGTCCGCCTTGGCTGAGATTCTTGGACTGTTCGCCTTGGCTGACCGCGATGATCCTGAGCTAACCGGCCAGGATCCTGGACAGGTACCTGGCCACCGCCCGGACCGCAGACATGGTGTTCGGATAGTCCATCCGGGTGGGTCCGAGCACCCCGATTTTCGCCGAGGAATCCGGGCCGTAGCCGGTGGCGACCACGGAGGCCTCGGACAGGGCATCATGCGGATTCTCCCGGCCGATGCTCACCGCCACTCCCCGCGCGTCCTGCGCCATCTCGGAGAGCAGCCGCAACATCACCACCTGTTCCTCCAGCGCGTCCAGCACCGGCCCGATGCTGAGCGGGAAATCGACGTTGGACCGGGCGAGGTTGGCCGTTCCGGCCAGCACAATCCGGTCCTCGCGCGCTGCTGCCGCCAGCTGGACCAGCGCAGCCGTCAGCCGTTGGGCCGGTGGCCGTAGCGGGGGTGGCAACTGGGGCTCGACGGCGGCCAGTGTCTGCGGCAGGGTGCCCAGGATGGTGCCCCCCGCCGTGGCCAGATAACGGCTTCGCAACTGCGCCAGGGTCTCCTCGTCGAGCGTCTGGCCCACGTCGATCACCCGCTGTTCCACCTTCCCGGTGGCCAGGATCAGTACAATCAGTACCTGCTGCGGAGCCAGCAGCACGAACTCGATGTGGCGTACCGTCGCCGTGGCCATCCGCGGGTACTGCACGACGGCGACCTGGTTGGTCAAGTGCGCCAGCGTGCGCACCGTCCGGTCCAGGACGTCGTCGAGGTCATTGGTTCCGTCCAGCAGCGCCTGGATGGCCCGCCGCTCCGGTGCTGAGAGCGGCTTCACGGCGGAAATCCTGTCCACGAAAAGGCGGTAACCCTTGTCCGTCGGGATCCGGCCGGAGCTGGTGTGCGGCGCGGTGATCAGCCCCTCTTCCTCCAGCGCGGCCATATCGTTGCGGATGGTGGCGCTGGAAACACCGAGATGATGGCGGTCCACCAGCGCCTTGGAACCCACCGGCTCCCGGGAGTGCACATAGTCCTCCACGATTGCCCGCAGCACCTCCAGCTTGCGCGGCTCGCTCACCATCACACCTCCCATCGGTTCCCTCCTACAGCGTCAGCATCGTGTCCGGTTCTGTGTCGCCGTGACGCCAGGACCGGACACGTTTTCCGGCCTCCCCAGCCATGCCGACGGATTAGCACTCTACCCGTTCAAGTGCTAAGTCTAATACCTCATCCGTTCCGGTGGCCTGCCGGCCGGTGATCCCGCGAAGCGGATCCGCTCTTGTTAGCATGGGGATTCCGCCGACGAGAGTGAGCACTACGTGACGTACCAGCAGTGGGGCCCGCAGGACCTTGGCGTACCTGCGGCCAAGGCCCTCCCGGAGGTCCCTGCCCAACTGGGCCTGGTGCTGGAGGACGTCCAAAGCGGTTGGGTCGGGGCCGTCGTCCGGGTCGAAAAATCCGGCGGCATGCACATTCTTGTCCTCGAAGACCGGCGCGGCAAGACGAAATCCTTCCAGCTCGGCTACGGCTTCCTGGTGGATGGGCGCCCTGTCAAGGTGGTGCCGGCCGTGGCTAAGAAGGCGGCTGTTGCCCAACGCACCGCCTCGGGCTCGGTCAAGGTGACCGGAGCGCGCGCGCAGGTGGCTAAGGCCAGCCGGATCTGGGTCGAAGGCAAGCACGATGCCGAACTGGTGGAAAAGGTTTGGGGTGACGACCTGCGTGTAGAGGGCATCGTCGTCGAGCCCCTGCATGGTATCGATGACCTGGCAGCGGCCGTGCGTGGCTTCGGCCCCGGGCCGGATCGCAGGCTGGGCGTTCTGGTGGACCACCTGGTGCCCAATTCCAAGGAGTCCCGGATTGTTGACGAGGTGCTGCGGATGCCCGGTGCAGGCCGCAACGTCCTCATTGTGGGCCACCCCTATATCGATGTCTGGCAGGCGATCAGACCGCAGGTGCTCGGGATCACGGCCTGGCCCCAGGTCCCCCGCAACATTGAGTGGAAAGTCGGCATTCTGCAGTCCTTCGGCTGGCCGCACCGCACCCCGGCAGACCTCGCCCTGGGCTGGCGGAAACTCCTTGGCCACGTCAAGAGCTACGCCGATCTGGAGCCCTCGCTGCTGGGCCGGGTCGAAGAGGTCATCGACTTCCTGACTGTTCCAGTATCCTAGAAGGGGTACCGCTGGCTGCGGGACCTGCACCAAAGATGGCCGTACCAGCGGAATTCAGAGGACAGAACCAGTGGCGAATCCAGCCCGCGGCAACAACGCGGACCGACGGCAGCACCCCCGGGAGCCTGTGCACTACCAGGCCGTTCCGGCCAATGCCCTGCCCCTGACGGCCAGCGAGGACAAGCAGTGGGCCTTCATGGCGCACTGCGGCGGGATCCTGGGGTTCCTGCCGTCGCTGATCATCTACTTGGTGTTCCGGGACCGCGGCCCCTTTACGGCACAGGAATCCAAGGAAGCGCTGAACTTCACCGTCCCGCCCACCATTGTGGCCGCGCTGGCCAACATCCTGGCCCTGGTGGTACCGGTGGTGGGCAGCATCTTTGCCGTCCTGGCGGTCGGAATCTGGATCTTCCTCTCCGTGTACTCGGTCCTGGCGGCGCTCCAGGTCAACCGCGGGCAGCCGTACCGGTACACCTGGAACCTGCGGCTGATCCACTAACCAGTGGGCTGATCCGCCAACCAGCTGCCTGTCCGCTAACAGCGGGCGCATCCAGAAGTCGTCTGCCGGTCCCTAGTCGGGCAGCAGCCGCCGGACCACGGCATCGGCCAACAGCCGGCCCTTCAGCGTCAGCACCAGCTGCCCCCGGAACGCCCGCGCCGGATCCACCAGCTCCTGCGCAATCAGCTGGGCCACCTCGCGGCGCCCGTCCGGCTCCAGGGACTCCACAAGGATGCCCTCGGAAAGCCGCGTCTGCAACATGATCCGCTCCAGCTCACGGGTGGGAGCATTCAGGGTTTCGCGTCCCGCCGCCGGGGACGCCCCCTGCGCCAGCCGGCTGGCATACGCGGTGGGGTGCTTAACGTTCCACCACCGCACGCCGCCCATGTGCGAATGGGCACCCGGCCCAATCCCCCACCAGTCCTGGCCATGCCAGTAATTCAGGTTGTGCCGGCAAACGTCCTGCGGCGTGCGGGACCAATTACTGACCTCGTACCAGCTCAGTCCTGCTGCGGCGAAAAGCCCGTCGGCCAGCGCGTATTTCGCGGCATGATCGTCGTCGTCGATCGCCGGGACCTGGCCGCGCCGGATCTGCGCGGCCAGTTTGGTGCCTTCTTCGATAATCAGCGCGTAGGCGGAGATGTGGTCCGGCTGGTAGCTCAGCGCCGTGCGCACCGAGGTCTCCCAGTCCGCCTCCGACTCCCCCGGCGTTCCGTAGATCAGATCCACGCTGACCTTCAGCCCGGCTTCCCGCGCCCATTCAATGGCCTGCGGAACCCGGCTGGGCTGATGTGTCCGGTCCAGCACCTTGAGCACGTGCGGCACCGCGGATTGCATCCCGAAGGAGACACGGGTGAACCCGGCGTCCGCGAGCTGCTGCAGCGAATCCCTGCTGACCGAATCCGGGTTCGCCTCGGTGGTGACCTCCGCCCCCTCGGCCAGGCCCCAGTGCTCGACGGCGCTGTGCAGCACGGCTGCCAGGTCGCCTGCCGGCAGCAGGGTCGGCGTCCCGCCGCCAAAGAAAACGGTATCCAGCTTCCGCTCCGGCAGGCCCGAGGCGCCCATGGCGCTGGCGGCAAAGGCGATCTCCGATGCAGCAGTCTGCGCATACGCATCCTGCGACGCCCCGCCGCCCAGCTCGGTTGCGGTGTAGGTGTTGAAATCGCAGTATCCGCAGCGCACGGCACAGAACGGGATGTGCGCGTAGAGGCTGAAGAGCCTGCTGGAGGAGCCTACTGCCGCCTGCTCCGGCAGAACGCCGTCGGCCGGGGCAGGATCGCCCTGCGGAAGCACGCTAGGCACGCAAGGCCCCCGCCCTGATGGTGGCAAACGGCCGGAACAGGTCGCGGGATGGTTCCGCCGGCTGCCGGAACATCACTTCCGGCAGCGCAGAGCCACTTACACGTCCGTCCCTCACTTCTTGGGCTTGTCCTTGGACTCGTCGGAGGACAGCGCGGCGATGAAGGCCTCCTGCGGGACCTCCACCCGGCCCACCATCTTCATCCGCTTCTTGCCTTCCTTCTGCTTTTCCAGCAGCTTTCGCTTGCGGGTGATGTCACCGCCGTAGCACTTGGCCAGCACGTCCTTGCGGATGGCGCGGATGCTCTCGCGGGCAATGATCCTGGCCCCGATCGCAGCCTGGATCGGCACCTCGAACTGCTGGCGCGGAATGAGCTCACGCAGCTTGCCTGTCATCATGACGCCGTAGGCATAGGCCTTGTCCCGGTGCGTGATGGCACTGAACGCGTCAACCTGCTCGCCCTGGAGCAGGATGTCCACCTTGACCAGGTCGGCGGCCTGTTCGCCGTCGGCCTTCCAGTCCAGCGAGCCGTAACCGCGGGTCTTGGACTTGAGCAGGTCGAAGAAATCGAACACGATCTCCGCCAGCGGGAGCCGGTACCGGATTTCCACACGGTCCTCGGAGAGGTAATCCATGCCGCCCATCACGCCGCGGCGCTGCTGACACAACTCCATGATGGCGCCGACGAACTCGGTCGGCGCCAGGATCGTTGCCGCCACCATCGGCTCGCGCACCTCGGCTATCTTGCCGGTGGGGTATTCGCTGGGATTGGTGACCGCCAGGACTTTCTTGTCCTCCAGCGTGACTTCGTATTCCACGTTGGGGGCCGTGGAGATCAGGTCCAGATTGTATTCGCGTTCCAGCCGCTCGCGCGTGATTTCCAGGTGAAGCAGCCCGAGGAAGCCCACCCGGAAGCCGAAGCCGAGGGCTGCGGAGGTCTCCGGTTCGTAGACCAGCGCCGCGTCGTTAAGCGTGAATTTTTCCAGCGCATCCCGGAGCACAGGGTAGTCCGTGCCGTCCATCGGGTAGAGACCGGAAAACACCATCGGCTTGGGGTCCTGGTAGCCGCCCAGCGACTCGGTGGCAGGCTTGGCCGCCGTGGTGACGGTGTCCCCCACCTTCGACTGCCGGACGTCCTTCACGCCGGTGATCAGGTAGCCCACCTCGCCCACGCCCAGGCCCTTGGACGGCACCGGCTCCGGGGAGCTGACACCTATTTCCAGCAGCTCGTGGGTGGCTCGGGTGGACATCATCTGGATCCGCTCGCGCGGGCTCAGATGGCCGTCCACCACGCGCACGTAAGTGACGACGCCGCGGTAGGTGTCGTAGACCGAGTCAAAGATCATCGCCCGCGCCGGAGCATCCGGATTTCCCACCGGGGCCGGCAGGTCGCGCACAATCTTGTCCAGCAGCGCGTCAACGCCCATGCCGGTTTTACCGGAAACCAGCAGCACGTCCTCGGGCTCACCGCCGATCAGGCTGGCCAGTTCCGCGGCGTACTTTTCCGGCTGCGCCGCCGGCAGGTCGATCTTGTTCAGCACCGGGATAATGGTGAGGTTGTTCTCCATGGCCAGGTACAGGTTGGCCAGTGTCTGGGCCTCGATGCCCTGCGCCGCGTCCACCAGCAGAATCGCGCCCTCGCACGCCGCCAGCGAACGGGACACCTCATAGGTGAAGTCCACGTGGCCGGGCGTGTCGATCATATTCAGGCAGTAGGCGGTGCCGTCAACCTCCCAGGGGATCCGCACGGCCTGCGACTTGATGGTGATGCCACGCTCGCGCTCGATGTCCATCCGGTCCAGGTATTGGGCCTTCATGTCCCGCTGCTGGACGACACCGGTCAGCTGCAGCATGCGGTCCGCCAGGGTGGACTTCCCATGGTCGATGTGGGCGATGATGCAAAAGTTCCTGATGATCGCCGGATCGGTCGCGGCGGGCACCGGGGCGGTGCGGGCCATGGGTGACACGCGGGTTCCTTACTCTAGGGGGGCGCTGCGCAGGTTCAGTGCAGCGTTAACAGTGTCCCACGCCCCGGCCTTGCGGACGGTATTGGGGCACGACGGCGGCCCTGTACAGTGTTCCGGCCCCGCCTTACGCTGGGGGAACCGGGGTGAAGCAGCCATTCCGGCAGCCAGCAGGACGGTCAGGCAGCACCGCCAGCAGCACCGCCAGCAAGACCGTCAGGCAGCACCATCAGGCAGCACCATCAGGCAGGACCGTAGGGCAGGACCGCCAGGCAGGACTTTCAGGAAGGGTGCGATAGCTATGCCCTCGCCTGCCGGACGTCCGCACAGACCACGGCGGCCTGCCCCGCTCCGGCCGGGCATGGGCAGCGTCGGCAGGACCCGCAGCAGGCCGGGATAGGTGTCCGCCAGCTCAGGGCCTTCCGGGTAGGCCTGGCCGGCGCCCTGGGAGTGGGACTCGGAGTCTTCATCTGGGGCGCGGTAGCCTCGCTGGCCACCGTCCTGACCTACATC
>DASYGM010000178.1:0-8585 GCA_035999715.1 Micrococcaceae bacterium
GTCGCCGAAGCCCTCAAACAGCACCCCGAGCTGAACGCGGCCTACGACGAGGACAAGCAGGAAATCACCTACCACAACGCCGAACACCTGGCGATCGCGGTGGACACTGAAAAGGGGCTGCTGGTCCCGGTCATCTCCGACGCCGGCTCGCTGAACCTTGCCGGCCTGGCCGGCCGGATCGCCGACGTGGCCGACCGCACCCGCAACGGCAAGATCGGCCCCGACGAGCTCTCCGGCGGGACGTTCTCGATCACCAACATCGGCTCCGTCGGCGCCCTGTTCGACACCCCGATCATCAACCAGCCCCAGGTCGGCATCCTGGGCACCGGCGCCATCGTCAAACGCCCTGTCGTCATCACGGACGAAAACGGCGATGACACCATCGCCATCCGCTCCATGATGTACCTGTCGCTGACCTACGACCACCGCCTGGTCGACGGCGCCAACGCCGGCCGCTTCCTGCAGACCCTCAAGGCCCGCCTCGAAGAAGGCGCCTTCGAAGCAGACCTCGGCCTCTAGACACCGGCCTCTAGACACCGGCGAACCGGCACGTATAAACGTGTTCGGACCGCACAGGCGCGGCTGGCCCGCATGAACGCTGTTGCCCAACACCGTTCATGCGGGCCAGCCGTGTTTCTGCGTCAAGCTCCCGCTGGGTAACTAGTCCTTCGTTCCCAGGCAGAATTCATTGCCCTCGGGATCGGCCAGTACGAACCAGTGGAATGATCCGGACCAATGGTCCTCAACCCGGCTGGCACCCAAGGCCAGGGCGCGTGCAATGTCCGCCTCGACGTCGTCGCACCCGAAATCCAGGTGCAGCCGGCGCCGGCCCGCGGAGGCGGCGTCCATCTGCTGGAAGGCCAGCCGCGTCTCGCCGTCGCGCCGCTTGAGCCAGATGAACTCCCCATGCTCGTGCTCCACCGTGGTCCACCGTGGTCCACCGTGGTCTGCAGGTAGGCCGTCCAGAAGGCCGACAGGGCGTGGGCATCGACGGCGTTGATCATGATGGAGGCAAGGTGCGGCATGGCGCCAGCGTAGCAACCACGGCCGCCGCAGGGAACGCCGCCGACCGCGGAGCCCTAGGATGGAATCGGGGGACCTCCCCAGGCGGAAGCGACCCTGCTCTGCTTGCAATGCTCTGCTTGCAATCCGACGATTCCTAGGAGTAAACATGGCGACAACACGTACGGCCCATACGATCTGGAACGGCGACCTGCCCACCGGCTCCGGCCAGGTGACCCTGGACAGCTCCGGGCTGGGCACCTACGACGTGACCTGGAAGGCCCGCGCCGAAGAGGCGGGCGGCAAAACCAGCCCGGAGGAACTGATCGCCGCGGCGCACTCGGCCTGCTTCTCCATGGCCTTTAGCAATGCACTGGGCGAGGAAAAAAAGGGCGCGCCCGAAGAGGTGCACACGACGGCGGATGTCACCTTCCAGCCAGGTGAAGGCATCACAGGCATCCACCTGACCCTGAAGGCAAAGGTGCCGGGCCTGAGCCAGGACGACTTCCAGCGGATCGCGGACGCGGCCAAGACCGGCTGCCCCGTCTCTGCCGCGCTGACCGGGACCACCATTACCCTGAACGCCACACTGGAGTCCTAGGACCGGGCTAACGACGACGGCGGCCGGCTGCCGGGTGGGCGGACCGCCAAAGTACCAGTTGCGGACAGGTGCCGTGGAATCGTCCACGGCAGCTGTCCGCGACTGCGTCAGCTGTCCGGACCGGCGTCAGCTGTCCGGACCTGCATCAATTTCCGCTGATCCTATGGCCGGGCGGGCAGTTTAGCTGGCTTGAGCCGGCGGTAGCCCTCCCGAGCGGGAGGGACGTCCGTCGGGATTTCCGCCAACATCTCCTTGAGCACCCCGACGCCATATTCCAACTGCGGATCCTCACCTTGAGCGTAGGCGTGCGGCGGGAACGGCACCTCAATGTCCGGGTCCACTCCATAGTTCTCCACGCGCCAGCCAACATCGCCGGTGAACCAGAAGGCGTAGCGCGGCTGCGTCACGGCAGTACCATCGGCCAGCGAGAATTTGCCGTCGATGCCCACCACCCCACCCCAGGTACGCATTCCGATCACGGGTCCGATGCTGCGGAGTTTGGCGACCTGGGTAATGATGTCTCCGTCCGAACCGGCGAACTCGTCGGCCAGAATCACCACCGGACCCCGGGGTGCCTGCGAGGGGTAGATCGTCGGGTTCTGCCCCCTGGCCATCGTCCAGGCCGTCATCTTCCGGCCGATCAGTTCCGCCACCAGCTCGGATGTGTGGCCGCCGCGGTTCCGCCGCACGTCAACAATGAGGCCGTCCTGCGCCGTTTCGGTGTCCAGATCGCGGTGCAGCTGGGCCCAGCCACGGGCCTGCATGTCCGGAATGTGCAGGTAGCCGAATCTGCCCTCCGAGGCATGACGGACGGTGTTCCGGTTTTCCAGCACCCAGTGCTGGTAGCGCAGCCGTTCCTCATCCCGGATGGGCACGACGGCGACGCGGCGCAGCTGTCCTGCTCCGCCCTCGTGCTGGAGCCCGTTGGAGATGGTCAGTTCCACCGTCTTGTCCGCTGCACCGGCCAGCAGGGCATCCGGCCCCGATTCCGGAACCTCGACGCCGTCGACGGCCAGCAGGACATCGCCGGCTAGCACCGCGACACCCGGCGCTGCCAGCGGCGAACGCGCTTGCGGGTCTGACGATTCACCCGGAAGCACCCGCACGACCTCCCAACCGTGTGCGGTGCGCCGGAAATCTGCTCCCAGCCGGCCCTGCCTACCCGCACCTGCCTCCACCGCCGGGGCCGGCGTGACATAGGCATGCGAGGTCCCCAGCTCCCCCTGGACCTCCCAAAGCAGATCAACAAGATCGTCGTGGGATCCGAGCCGTTCCACCAGCGGCCGGTAGCGGTCGTAGACCTCCTGCCAGTCGACGCCAGCCATGTCCGGGGCCCAGTAGAAGTCCCGCTGCAGCCGCCAGGTTTCGTCGAAGGCCTGGCCCCAGACCCGCACCGGATCCAACCGGACCCTGATCCGGCTGAGGTCCACCTCCACACTCTCCGGGGCACCGTCGTCGACCTTGGCCCTGGTCGGCACCACCCGCACCTTGCCCTCATGGACCAGCACCACCCGCTTTCCGTCACCGGTGACGTGGTAATCCGTGACGGCCGGGACCAGAGTGGCCACCTCGCGCCTGGCGATGTCAAAGCGTTCCAGCCGCTTCACCGGCGCCTGATCCAGGGTTGAGGCGCGGCCGTCACCGGTAAGTCCCTCCGGCGCGGCGGCAAGCCAGAGCAGGGCCCCGTCCGCCGCGGTGAGCTTCGTGTAATTGCCCTGCGCCACCGGCACCGGAATCAGCCGCTCGCGGATGCCATGCGGATGCACCAGCACCGCAGGCACTGCGTCCCGCGCCGATGGGTCGGGACGGTGGTTTCCGGTCCCGTTCCCCTCCGGGCTGCCGCCCAGCGGCGGTGCCAGGGTCTCCGGCTCCGCCGGCGTGCCCTCCACCGAGGGGCCAAAGGGCGACGGCGTCCCCGCGGCAAGCGGGATCAGGAACGGTTTGGTGGAGGAGGGGAAGCTGAGGTCGAAGCCGTGGGTGTCGTAGATCGGGTCGAAGCTGCGTTCCGAGAGGAACGCCACGAACCGGCCGTCCGGGGTGAAATCCGGGCCATGGTCGGAGAACCGTCCGTCGGTGAGCTCAATGACGGGCTGCTCCGGCTCGGTAACGTGGGCCAGCCGCAGCCTGGACCGGTCCGTGTCCGCGGTGACAGGTTCCGCCCACAGCAGCCAGGCCGAATCAGGGGCGAAGACGAGTTCGCCAATGGCACCGGCCTGGGTGCTGGCCACCTCGCGCAGTAATCCCGACGCAATATCAAGCAGCAACAGCCGGCCATATTCGGTAGCCACGGCCACCAACTTTCCGTCCGGGCTGCAGGCGAGCTGGCTGACCCGGGTGGCAGGGTCCAGCTCTATCCGCCGGACACCCTTGCCCATGACGAAGCCGGAGCCGTGCGTTTGACCCGATCCGGAGCCGGAGCCGGGCGTTTGACCCGATCCGGAGCCGGAGCCGCGCGTTTCACCGGACGCCAGAGTTGTGGCACGGCCGGAGCCGTCGCCGCTGTGGCCCAGGCCGTCGCCGCTGTGGCCCAGGCCGTCGCCGTTGTGGGCCGGTCTGTCGCCGCTGTGGGCCAGTACGTTGCCTGAGTAATGGCGGGACCCCTCCAGAGTCTGCTGGGCATTGCCGGCGTGCTGGCTTAGGCCGCCCTGGCTTCCGCCGCCCTGATTTACTGCAAAAGCGGACACCGGTTGCGGGAGCGCCACGTGCTCGTCCGGGACCGGGTGCTCCTGCCCGGTGGCATCCTCCTGCCGAAACTGACCGTCCCCGACATACCGGCCCGGAACGGCAGCGGCCGACCCAGCCACCCCCGGACGCACACTCCTGATGTACAGCGCCTCGGTGCCGCCATGGTCGGCCACATACACCACCTCCCCGTCGCCCAGGGGCCGCGCCAGCCTTGCCCTGACCCCGGGCGCCGCCTCCACAATGCGGGACGGACCGTCCCGGTGCGTGAGCCAGTGGACGGTCCCGTGCGCTTCGAGGGCGCTCGCGCGGCCGGTGCGGTCCGGGAAGACCTCCCCCAGATGCTTGGCGACGTTCAGCGGTTTGGGCCGGCGTCCGGTTGAGGCCGAGCCCAACGTAATTGCCAGCTCCACCGGCTCCGCATCCAATGCCGGCAGCAAGAACAGATTGCCGGCGGATTCGAACACCACGCGCGTTCCGTCGGTGGCAGCATGGCGGACGTAGAATCCCTCGTGGTCAGTGTGCCGCCGCAGCTGGCTGCCGTTGGGCAGTACCGAATACAGGTTGCCGTGGCCCTCATGATCGGAGAGGAATGCCACCCGGTCCCCGACCCAGAGGGGATCGGCCAGGTTGCCGTTCAGCTCCGGCACCAGCCGTCTGAACTCCCCCGACCCATCGGTATCAATCCAAAGCTTCCCTGCTGTGCCGCCGCGGTAACGCTTCCACCAGGCCGGTTCGCGCGAAAGCACGGACGAGAGGACCACCGGACGCTCATCCCCCACTTCGGGACCAAAGGCCACCGAATCCACCGGCCCGTACGGCAACAGCGCCCGTTCCGAGCCGTCCGGCTTCACGGCATAGGCCCAGGTGAGCCGGCTTTCCGCCTGTTCGAATGCGCTGGTGACCAGCACATCTCCTGCGGCCGTGAACCCCTTGACCCGTGTCCCCTGGTGGCCAAAAAAGGTCAACTGCCGGAAGTCGCCGCCGTCAACCGCCGCCGAAACCACCTCTGGAGCATTGCCCTGCACCACCGTCCAGACCAGCCGCTTCCCGTCCGGGCTGAACCGCGGATTGCGGGCCGGCAAGTGCAGGGAAGACACCCGCCAGGCCCGACCGCCCCCAAGCGGGGCAAGCCAGACATCGTCCTCGGCAACAAAAGTGATCAGGTCCCCGCGCACGTGGGGATAACGGAAGTAGCTCGATGAGGTCATCCTCCGATCTTAGCTAGAGAAATGCCGCCCCTTCGGGACCACCACGGGGTGGCGATGGGCTCTTGAATCCGTTGCCCAGCCCGGCGGCGACGCCCGGAATCCCCGGTAGCGAGGCCAGGAATGCCTGGCAATCAGGGTGCATCGATTTGGGCCAGCCGGCACTTCCAGGTCAGCCGCTATGCACCTCCGCAATCTGCCAGTGCCCAGACTCCTTGACCAGGACAAATTCCAGTTCCTGGGTTGCCGCCTCCGACTGCACCCGGATCACGGACCCGGACTCATCCTGTTCCGTGAAGCCGCTGGTGACCGCGGTGGCGGAAACAAGAGCCGGAACCACTCCTACCTCGGAGCGTCGTTCTGACTTCAGGATCTGGGTTTCCAGCCCGCTCAGCACATGCCTGCTGGCCTGCAACCGTCCGGAAATGTCCTTGTCCCCGGATTCCGCCGCCGAGCCCGTGGCATTGACCTGCTCCAGCAGCGGGAACTGGCCGGCGCCGAAGGCATAAGAGCGCAGCCAGGCCAGTCCAGAGAGTGCCTGCTGCGGATCGTCGGAGAGCAGCTTCGCGCGGATTCCCTCCGGCACCGAGAGGCTCTCCAGCGGATCCGCCTGCACGGCCGCGGCGATCCCGCCGCTCGTCTCGTTCGGCTGGCCCAGCCAATCTGGCGGATGCGCCACCAGGACAGCGGTTGCCACGGCGAGGACGACGACAGCGACAGCGCCTGCCAGGCCGGCCCACCTTTTAGGAGCTCGGACTCGGCGCGTCCACCGGGGACGGGGCACCGGCAGAGCGGCAGCCCGCGCCTGCCCGGCCCGTGCCCTGGCACCACCTCGCAGTCCCAAGGCGGCGGGACTGGGCAGCTGGCGGAGGTGAGGGCGACGACGGCGCAATCCCGGTCTGCGCTGGTCCTTTGCCTGCCGGCGGGTGAGCAATTCCGGCAGGACGCTCGGGTGCACGGCCAAAGCCAGATCCACGGGGACGGCCGGAGCACTGCGGTAAATCGCCTGTCCCAGTTCCAGTGCCGAAGGCCGGCGCCGTCCGGTGTCATGGAGGCCCGCCTCCAGTGCCGCCACCAACTCCTGCGGCACCTCCGGATGACGGACGGGTAAGGGCACCCTGTATGCCGTTTCCGGCGGCGGCTCTCCGGTCAGGCAGTACCAGCCCACGGCGGCCAGCGAGTAAACGTCGGCTGCCGGGTCCAGGAGCGGTCCTGATTCCGCCTCCGCTGGTGCGGCAAATCCGGCAGTACCCATCCGGGTTTCAGGCGATCCACCTACCATCCTTCCAACCCCCAAGTCGGACAGCAGCGGCTTGCCGTGTGCGGTAAAGAGCACGTTTCCCGGCGAGACGTCCCCATGCACCACGCCCTGGCCATGGAGATAGCCAAGAACCTGGGCCAACGGCGTGAGAATGGTGACGGTTTCCCCCACGCCGAGCCTGCCCCGAGCCGCCACCAGGTCCGCCACGGAACCTCCCGGCGCATAGTCCATCAGGAGGCACCAGCCGCCGTTCCAGGACCCACGGAGCCTGAGCGTTCCCCGCGGCACCACCAGGTGCTCGTGACTATAGTTTCCGAGAATCCGCAATTCGCGCTCCAGCGCCATGGCCGAGCCACCGCCGGGGGCGCCGGACGAAGGGCTGCCACGGTCCCGGGAACGGAATTCGATCCCGCCACTGGCGATTGGACGATCCTCAGCCGGGAAACACTTTGCCGCAAGCAATGCCCCCGTCTGCTCATTCCGGACCAGCCAAACCTGGGCCGTGGCTCCGCTGCCGAGGAGTCGTTCGACGTGGAAACCGGGCAATTCGGGCCGGGCCTCCGCGCCGTCGTCCCAGCCGTGGACGCCGTCGTCGTCGTTCCGGCCACCACCCACGTCCCAGCCGTCACCGTCCCGGCCATGCCCGCCGTCGTCGCCCCCGTAGCCGCCAACCTCGGCGTCGTCCCCGAAAATGTCCATGGCTCAGTGATAGCCCAAACGCCGCCGTTCCGCAGAAGTTATCCACAGGTGGCGCTTCAGGTCATGGATTTAGGGCTTCGCTGCAAGGGGATTACCCTAGGAGGCATGACGCTTGAGTTTTCCGAGGTCGGTTTTGCCCCTGACTATGTCGACTACACCCAGGCCTGGGATCTCCAGCGCCGGCTCCATCAGGACGTGGCCGACGGAAAGGCCCCCAGCACCGTCCTGCTGCTGGAGCATGCAGCGGTCTACACGGCTGGTAAACGGACGGAAGACCATGAGCGGCCCTTCGACGGCACCCCGGTGATTCCGGTGGACCGCGGCGGCAAGCTCACCTGGCACGGGCCCGGACAGCTGGTGGGTTACCCGATCATCGCCTTGAAGGACCCGCACGGGATCCGCGAATACGTGCACATTCTGGAGGACGTCATCATCGCGGTGCTGGAAGACTACGGCGTGACCGGGACGCGGGTCGACGGCCGCGCGGGCATCTGGATCGAGGCCGACGGCAAGGGGCCGACCCGGAAGATCGCCGCGATCGGCATCCGGGTGCACAACGGCGTGACGATGCACGGATTTGCCATCAACGCCAGCAACGACCTGGCCCCTTTCGGAATGATCATCCCCTGCGGGATCTCCGATGCCGGCGTGACCACCATCAAGGCCGAAACCGGCCGCGACGTCTCAGCAAAGGCCCTGGTTGTGCGGGTCACCGAAGAACTACGCAAGCATGAGGACGCCCTGGTTGCCCCGGGCGACGACGACACGCCCCGCAGCGCAGCCAAGCTGGCGCAGACAGAAGGAGCTCTCCAGTGACATTGGCACCCGAGGGCCGGAAGATGTTGCGCATTGAGGCCCGGAACGCGCAGACGCCGGTGGAGCGTAAGCCGGAGTGGATTAAGGCCAAGGTGAAGATGGGCCCGGAATATATCGGGCTGAAGAACCTGGTGAAGAAGGAGGGCCTGCACACCGTCTGCGAGGAGGCGGGCTGCCCGAACATCTTCGAGTGCTGGGAGGACAAGGAAGCGACCTTTTTGATCGGCGGGGCGCAGTGCACCCGGCGCTGCGATTTCTGCCAGATCGACACGGGCAAGCCGTCTCCGCTTGACCGGTTCGAGCCGGTCAAGGTGGC
>DASYGM010000182.1:0-1784 GCA_035999715.1 Micrococcaceae bacterium
GGGCCGGCGCCGGGCGTCGTGCTGCCAGGCAAAGACGGCGTTCTGGCCCATGGTGAAGTCGCCCTGTTTCCCGCCCAGGCGCCAGCGAACGGTCCCCGCTGTGCGGTCCACCAAGTAGAGGGTGTGGGTGTGCCGGGACGAGATGAGCAGCGCGTCCCCGCTCTCATCCACGGAATTGAGATGGTAGGGGTCATAGGCCGTTGCGGCGCTTGAACCGTCCGCCTTCGGGTTATCGCCGGGGCGCAGATACGACTCGGTCAGCGCAATATGGTCCAGGGCACTCCAATCCAGGAGCACCGCACCGGTTCTGACGTTGATCTCCTGAACGTGGCAGTTGTACATATAGCCCATGGCGGGACCACCGACGGAGCTCAGGTCGTGCTGGACGGTCGGATAGGAGATCATCAGGGCGGTTCCCGCAGCGGTGAGCGTGAACTCGTGCAGGTCTGCCGTCAGCCCGTTGCCCGTATTGACCTGGGCGATGGTGCGGTAGCTTGCGTCCTTGATCAGCCCCATGCCCTCGCCATGGCCGCCGGTGCCGGTTCCGGTCCAGAACGTCAGCACCGGCTGGCCCTCGAAGGTCTGCACTCGAAGATCGGTGACACCGATGCCACTCGGTTCCATCCACACCGGTTCGGAATTGTTCTTCATGATCAGGCCGTTGGAGCCGTGCCCCATCGGCCCGGTGAACAGCAGCCCTGCCGCCGTGCCAGTCGTCTCCCAGCTGGCGATATGCGGGGCCGTCACGTGTGTGCTCACAAAGGTCCGGTCCGGCGGCGTCGAGCCGGACGACGACGACGGTGCGGCCGAGGCGGTCGAGGTTGCGGTTGCCGCGGGGGCCGCCGCAGCGGGAGAGGCGATCCCGGGCAGCAGTCCGGTCCTGGCAATGCCGGCGGCGGCCAGGGCTCCGGCACCGACCAGACCCGCTCCGTGCAGGAAGCGGCGCCGGCTCAACGGCCCCCAACCCTTGCTTCCAGCCTCCGGGGCATCCGTGGGATCCGTGCCATCCGCTTGGTTCATTGACTCCATGCGCTCAACCTAGGGAGTGGACCTAGGTGTCGACGGGACGAATGCTTGGAGTCTGCTGTGACTGAGCAGGGAACGGCCGCGCGGTGGAACTGCTGTTACCCGGTTTTCAGGTAGTCCTCCAGCAGGACGACCCGCAGTCCGGCCGCCTTCTGCGCGGTCAGGAAGGCGTTCAGGTCCGCGGCGAATTCCGGCCGGAAATGCATCAGCACAATCTCGCCGGGGCGCAGGGCCGCGCCGTACTGGTAGTCCATATGACCGGCGTTGGCCTTGGATTCCCAGTCAATGATGGCCCTGAGGCCGCAGTCGGCCGCGGCCTTGCGCATGACGGTGGTGTACGGTCCGCCGGGGGGACGGAAGAACACGGGACGGCGTCCGTAGTGCTGCAGCTCGTAGTCCGCCATGCCGCAGATTTCAGCCTTCTGCTGGGCGTAGGGCAGCGCCGTCATATTCAGCAGGTGGCTGATGCTGTGGTCCTCCACCCGGCTACCATCGGCGGTGAACCCTTTGAAGAAGTCGGGGTTGCCGCCGATGAACGCCTGGGCCAGGAAGAGCGAGGCCTTGATGCCGTTTGCCCTGAGCAACTCGACTTCCTGTGGGGTCTTGTTGGCGCCGTCGTCGATGGTGAGGAAGACCACCTTTTGCTGCGTCGGGATCCGCGTCAGCACCGGGACCAGGCCGTCCGTCACCGGCGGCAGCACGAAGTCCGGAACCACGTCCGGAACCGGTGCCGGCACCGGCGCGGTCTCCGGGCCTCG
>DASYGM010000196.1:0-6004 GCA_035999715.1 Micrococcaceae bacterium
GTGTGGGGACCAAAATACACCCAGGAGACCCAGTACTTGCGCGTCTACATGGCGCAGTTGCGGCGGAAGCTGGAGCCGGACCCCGGTACACCGCGGTACCTCATCACGGAAGCGGGCAGCGGGTTCCGGTTTGAACCGTGAAATACGCCTGTCGCTGGCGGACCGTGCCTGTCGCCGTCGAACTGTGACCGCGCCGGCAGCGTACCCGTGACCGTCTGCTCGGCCCCCGCCGTCGTCGTCGGTCAGGCCACATGCACCCACGGCCGCTGCGTCACATCCGGTTCCGCCTCGCGCAGCACCTCCCTGGTCACGGGGGCGATCTCGCCCTCGCCGAAGAACAGGAACCGGAGCAGGTTCTTGATCGGGTTGCCCTCCGTCCAGCGGAAGTAAACGTGCGGCATCAGGCCCGTGACGTCGCGGATGTGCAACAGGACCGAGGCGATGGTGTTCGGCACCACCGGCCCGTGGACTTCCAGGATGCGGAATCCATGCCGGAGCACCCCCTGTACTTCGAGTTCCGTCTCGAAATCCGAGGAGTCGTCAACGACCACCTCCAGGAACATCACGTTTTCGTCAACAGCCAGGTGGCTAATCTCGTTGGCGGCGCTTATTTTCCGTCCGTAGGCTTCCGCACTGAGCCGCTTGGGCTCATGGGCAATGATCTGGATGGGGCCGGTTTCATTCCGGGCCACGAATTCGAGCGCCTGCTGGTCAAATCTGATGTGGGTGGCGTGCAGTTCAAAGGAACGGCGGACCCGCGACAGCAGTGAGATCACAACGATGCCGAGGATGAAGATGGCCGCTATCCGGATGCCTTCGGGCCGTTCGATGATGTTGGCGACAGTGGTGTAGCTGAAAACCGCGGCGATCAGCCCGAAGCCGATGGTCCGCCGCCGTTGCTTCCGGCGCCGGGCGGAAAGGGTCACCGCCACGGCCGCAGAGGTCATCAGGACCAGCACCCCGGTCGCATACGCCCCGCCCTGGGCATCGACGCTGGCCTCGAAGATGAAAGTGATCAGGAAGCCGATCAGGGTGAAGACCAGTACCAGGGGCCGGGTTGCCCTGGCCCACTGCGGCGCCATTCCGTACCGCGGAAGGTAGCGGGGCACCAGGTTCAGCAGCCCGGCCATGGCCGAGGCTCCGGCAAACCAGAGGATGGCGATGGTGCTCAGGTCGTAAACGGTGCCAAAGCCCAGGCCCATGTACTGATGGGCCAGGAAGGCCAGGGCACGTCCGTTGGCCGGGCCGCCAGGCTGGAATTCCTGCGCGGGAATCAGCACGACGGTGGTGAAACTCGTGGTGAGCAGGAAGGCGCTCATGATCAGCGCCGCCGTCGTCAGCAGCCGTTTCGTGCCCCGGATCCGGCCCACCGGGCTGGCGTCGGTGTCGCTGGCGTCGCCGCGGATCTGCGGCATCACCGCAACGCCGGTTTCGAAACCGGACAGGCCCAAGGCGAGCTTGGGGAAGACGAGAGCCGCGATTCCCACCACCATCAGCGGATTCCCATGCGAGGTGGTGAGCGCGGTCCACCAGTTTCCGACGGCGACAGGGTGGGCGATGGCCTGGACGATGGTCACCACCACCACCACGGCATTGAGCCCCAGGTAGACCGCCACCAGCACGACGGCGATCCCGATGGCTTCCTTGAACCCGCGCAGGAAGACGGCGGCCAGCAGTGCCAGCAGGAACAGCGTGACCAGAACGTTCTGCCCCTGCAGCCAGCCGGGCATCAGCGGATTTTCGATCAGGTGCGCGGTGGCATCAGCGGCAGAGAGCGTCATGGTGATCATGAAGTCCGTCGCGGCGAAGCCAAGCAGGGCCAGCACAAAGAATTTGCCTCCCCACCGGGGCAGCAGACGCTCCAGCATCGCAATCGACCCCGAGCCGCGGGGGCTCTCGGTTGCAACCCGGCGGTACACGGGAAGCGCACCGAACAGGGTGACAACGATCAGCACCAACGTGGCCAGCGGCGAGATCACCCCGGCGGCCAGCGCCGCGATGGCCGGTTGGTAGCCAAGAGTGGAGAAATAGTCCACACCCGTCAGGCACATCACCTGCCACCAGGAATGCTTCTTCTCATCCGCACCCGGCAGCGCATGCGGGCCCTGGTGCAGGGCGCGCGTTTCGGTTAATCCGTGCAGAAGCCAGCTCCGAACTGCTGTCCCGGCCGACGGCCCGGCCTCGGAGGGGTCCAACGGCGGCCTGCTTAAAGTGGTCAAAGCTCCCTTTCCGCACAGCACACTGCCCGCGATCACTGGCGAGACTAGCACCAAGCGGGGTCCGGGGCGGCGGGCCTTAACGGAACCTTAACGCCCCAGTGCGGGGACCCCTACCGGACGGATGCCGGTGCTGCGGACGGATGCCGTGGACGAATCCACGGCACCGGTCCGAATCCACGGCACCGGTCCGCAGCTGCGGCAAATCAGGGCAAACAGGGGGTATACGACGGCAACCGGCGCCCGGTCGGCTTACAAAATCGCGCCGCCAGCCGACAGTAGCTTCTGGACGGCCCCAAAGGGACCCGCAGACAAGGAAAAATCCGATGATCGTAGTAACACGTTTGGACAAACGCGAGTTTGCGATCAATCCTGACCTCATTGAACGGATCCACGCCAGCCCCGACACCACGCTGGTGATGGCCGACGGTGCCAAGTACATTGTCACCGAATCCATGGCCGAGGTGATCGAACTGATTGCACAGTACCGCGCCTACGTCATAGGCCTGGCCCGGGACACACCGGTGGTCACGGAGCACCACGGCGGCCGGACGCTGAGCATTGTCCCGCCGTCGGACCCTGGCATCCCCCGGCACGGCAACACAGCTCCGCTGCCACCGGTGAGGTAGGTTATGGACCCGTCTCTGATCATCGGACTGCTGATCGCGTTCGGTGCGCTGTTTGGAATGGTCACCCTGGAGGGTGCGCACATCCAGTCCTTGCTGCTGCTCCCCCCGATGCTGCTGGTTTTCGGCGGCACCATCGCGGTGGGTCTTGCCGGGTCCACCCTCAAGGATGTGAAGCTGGCGTTCAAGGCGCTGCCGGCTGCGATCAAGGGCAAGTCCACCCCGCCGCACGACAGCATTGAGCAGATTGTGGGGCTGGCGGAGAAGGCCCGCAGCGAAGGGCTGTTGGCGTTGGAGCAGGAAGCATCCAAGGTCAACGATCCGTTCCTGCGCGGGGCCCTGCAGAACATTGCGGACGGGACCGACGGCGACGAGCTGCGGTACATGCTCGAGGATGAAATCGGCACCAAGATCAAGACCGACCACGGCGCCGCGAAGTTCTTCACCTCGATGGGCGGCTACGCCCCGACGGTGGGCATCATCGGCACGGTCGTGTCGCTGACGCACGTGCTGGAAAACCTCAGCAGCCCGGACAAGCTAGGCCCCATGATTGCGTCCGCGTTCGTCGCCACGCTGTGGGGCCTGCTCTCGGCGAACTTTATCTGGCTGCCGATCGGCACCAGGATGGCGCGCATTTCCGAGATCGACGTCGAGCGGATGACGCTGCTGATGGAAGGCGTGCTGGCGGTCCAGGCCGGCAGCCAGCCGCTGCTGCTGCGTGAGCGGCTCAAGGCGATGGTCCCGGCGCACCAGATGAAGGGCGGCGGCAAGCCCGGTGCCAAGGGTGCCGGAGCCAAGGCGGCCAAGGGCGCAAAGGGCGAGGAAGCGGCATGAGCGCACGGCCGCGGCGGAAGATTTTCGGCAAGCCCGCGGAGCAGCACCAGGATGAGCGCTGGATGGCGTCCTACATGGACATGGTGACGGTGCTGATGTGCATGTTCATCGTGCTCTACGCAATGTCGACGGTGGACAAAACCAAGTTCGAGATCCTGAAGAATTCGCTGGCCACCGGTTTCGGCGTGGTCTCCACCGAAAAGGTGGATACCGCCAAGGGCGTGGTGGTGCCGCCCAAGCTGGTGAATACCAACGGCGAGGCGTTCACCGACCTGGACCTGGCCAAGAAGGAAGTGGACCGGCTCACCGCGCTGCGGGACCAGATGAACGCCAACCTGAAGGCGGTGGGGCTTTCCGATGCGGTTAAATTCACCATCGACCAGCGCGGGCTGACGGTCCGGCTGGTCAGCCAGCAGACCTTTTTTAATCCCGACGACGCCACGCTCACGGCCCAGACGGTCAAGGTCCTGGATTCGATTGCCCCGGTGCTGGCCAGCGTCACCCTCGATGTCTCGGTGGAGGGAAACGCCGCGCTGGTCCCGGCGGAGTACACAGATCCGCAGTACTGGGAGATCTCCGTGGCCCGGTCCGTACATGTAGTGCGGCACCTGACCGAGGGGGACGGCATCGACCCGAAGCGGATGTCCGCCGTCGGCTTCGGGGCGTCCCGGCCGATGGGGGCGACCAACTCTGCAGAGGATCTGGCGATGAACCGTCGCGTGGACATCGTGGTGCTCTCGGACCAGTCGGAGGACGTCCGCTCCCTGATTCCGGAGGTGCTCAAAGCCCGCGGGCAGTAACTCAACCAAACTGCTAACGCACGTTACGGTGGCGCCGATAGTGCCCACTGTGAGCGAAATGCAAGAAGACCCCGGTAGCACCGCCGGCAGGCAGGCGAAAACCGTAGAGGTCGTCGATTTCGCACGCCCCACCACCCTGGGCCGGGCGCACAACCGGATCCTGGACCTTGCCATGGAGACGTTTGCGCGGCAATGGGGCACGCACCTGACCGCGCGCGTGCGCGTGAAGTCCCGCGTCACATCCGGCCAGGTCATCATGCAGACCTACGACGAATACTCCGCCTCGCTGCCGGTCACCACCACCATGGTGCTGTGCAATCTGGAGGGGACGCAGTCCAAAGCCATCATCCAGTTTCCTATCACCGCCGGGCTGGGCCTGGTGCTGCTGATGCTCGGCGGCAATGGTAACCAGTGGGTGCCGAACCGGCCATTCACGCAGATTGAGCAGAATCTGGTCCGCCGCCTGATGGACGATGCGCTGGAGAACCTGCGCTACTCGCTGGATTCGCTGCTGACCACGCCCATCACCATGGACACGATCCAGTACAACTCCCAGTTCGCGCAGGCCGCGGCGCCGTCGGACCTGATGATCGTTGCCTCCTTCACCATCAGCGTCGGCGCCCAGACTGAGGCGGCCTCCGTGGCGATTCCGGCGGAGATCCTGCTGCCGGCCCTGGGCGCCGCCAATCCGGTGGATACCAAGGCCGATGCGCGCGAGCTGATCCGCGACCAATTGGCGCACGTGCCGGTGGAGGTCTCGCTGCAGCTGGCCTCGACCCGGATCCGGCCCAGCACCATCCTCAAATTGTCTGTGGGGGATGTTCTTCCCCTGCCGCACCCCAAGCACCGGCCCGTTGATGTTGCCGTGGACGGCCAGCGGCTGGCCCACGCGGCATTGGGCGCCAAAGGCTCGCGCCTGGCCGGCGTGATTGTTACTACCGAGGAGAACCCGCGATGAGCGCGAACCAGACCCTGCACACCTCCGCCGTCACCGCGCTGACCGAGCTGCTGCCCACGGTCACTCCATTGACGGCTACGGTGTACCCGGACCGCGCGTTGCTGCAGGGCAAGGTTTCGGAGGCCGTCACGGCGTCCTTTGTGGGCGCGCTCTCCGCGGACGTGGCACTGGTGCTGACCGACGCGGAGGCACTGGCCGGGGCGGCAGGCGCGGAAAACGGGCTGGTGTCGCTGGAGGACGTGCTGCGGCCGGCATTTGAACGGGCGACGGCGGTGCTCGGGGCGGGCGTGCTGGCGGAGTCTCGCACGGAGGATGCTTCTGCACTCTTCGCGGATCCGGACACCGTCATTTTTGAGCTGGCCGGTGCCGGCGAGACTGCCGGCTGGTTCGCCATCAGGATCCGCGAGCACGCCAATGTTAGTGCCCTGCGGCCTGCCCAGGAGTCCGTCGTGGGCAAACTGGGCCGGATCAACAACGTCGAGATGACGCTGACGGTAGAGATTGGCCGCACCCGGATGTCCGTCCGGGACGTGCTGGAGCTGGAACCGGGCCGGGTGATCGAGCTGGACC
>DASYGM010000236.1:0-2343 GCA_035999715.1 Micrococcaceae bacterium
CGCGCCGGATATCGCAGTTCCTGCGGCAGGCCGCGAAAACGGCGCCGGCCTCCAGGTCGCAGCTCGCCGCATCCCTGGCCACCGAGGCTGCCCACTACGTCTCGCCTCCACCGCCCCCGGGCACCCTGCCGGAAGCGTTCCTGTCCGCCCTGATGTCCGAGCGGCGGGAGCGCGACTACCGGCGGCTGATGATCCAGCGCGGGCGGGCGGACAGGCTGGCCGAGCGCCTGTATGGGACGCCGTTCCAGGGGGACGGTTAGAGGCGCTCAGCTGCCGTTGGCGGCGCGGGAGGGGTACTGCGCCCACGGGATGTTCCAGTCGCCGTAACCGTCCGTCGGCGCGGCCGATTCGCTCGGGCTGTTGATGACCTGGACAAGATCGCCGACGCCCATGTTGTTGAAGACCCAGGAGGCGCCGGCTTCATTCATGCCGATACAGCCGTGCGAGAGGTTCAGCTTGCCGATGTAGTCCACGGCCTGGCCCGCGGCCTGGTGGATGAACTCCCCGCTGGTGGTCAGCCGGGTGGCGTAGTTGACGTCCAGCTCACCGTAGTCGGCGGGATCACCGGGCTTGAGCCCGATCGTCGACGCCACAAAGTGCGCGTAGCGCTGATGGCCCATCAGGACCAGGTACCCGGAGGCGGACGGGAACCGCTCATCCCCCATCGTGACCAGGAAATGCTGGACCGGCTTGTCGTTGATGTAGACGTCCGCGACGTGGTTCACGGAGTCCGCAATCATGACCTTCTTGTCTCCGATGGGAATGGTGATTTTCTTGTTGAAGTTCCCGATCTGGCCCTTGCCGAAGTCCACCCCGAAGAGCTCCATGTCCACGGTGACGGTGCTGTTGGCGGCCCAGAAGGCCTCCGGCCGGAAGCGGACCGTGCTGTCGCTGTACCAGTGGAAGGCACCCACCTGGCCGGACGTCGTCGTAATCTTAATGGCCTTTTCAACAGCTGCCTTGTTGACCACCGGCTCGCTGAAGGTGATCTGGATCGGCTGGGCCACGCCCACCTGCTGGCCGTCCTGCGGGTAGACCGCAGCATCCGCCTCGTTCGCGGCCGGGACGGTGTTGAATGTCTGCGTCTTGTGCGTCTGGCGGTTGGCGCCGTCGACGACGGTGAAGTCGTACGAATAGGCGGTGTCAAACTTGAGCGGCCCGTCCGCCGTCCAGGTGGAGCCGTCGGCGCTGAGGGCACCCTCGACGGCGGTCCCGGACCGGGTTTCGGTCAGCGAGACGGACTTAATGGTGCCGTTGGCAGCCTTCACGACCGCGGGCGCCGCCGGGTTGACCTGCTGCGCACCGTCCGTCGGGGAGACGCCCAGTTCCAGCGCCTTGACCACCGGGGCGGCCATGCCCGGCGTGGTCCGCATGGGACTCTGGGCCTCCGACTGAATAGGCGCACCGGCCCACGTAGGGGCGGTTGCCGCACCGACTCCGCCGGCGACTGCCGCGACGGAGATGACGGTGATCAGCCCGATTTTCCAGCCCTTGCGATTTCCCTTGCTCATCCACGACTCCAGACCTGCAACCACAGTGGCTACCCGGACGATTTTACGCTATCGGCCGGCCGGTTCCGCTTCGGACAGGTCTCAACCGTGCAACTTAAGCGCCAACTCAAGCGGCGCGACTTGAGCGCCAACAAGAATTTCCAGTCAGTAGCGGTAGTGCTCGGACTTGTACGGCCCCGCGGCGTCGATGTCCAGGTATTCGGCCTGGTCCTTGGACAGCTCCGTCAGCTCCACCCCGAGCGCGTCCAGGTGCAGCCGTGCCACCTTCTCGTCAAGGATCTTGGGCAGCACGTAGACCTGATTCCCGTACACCGGCTGACCGTCGTCACCGCTGTGGCCGTGTTTGGTGAAGATCTCGATCTGCGCGATGGTCTGGTTGGCGAAGGAGTTGCTCATCACAAAGGACGGGTGCCCGGTGGCGTTGCCCAGGTTCAGCAGGCGGCCCTCGGACAGCACGATGATGGACCGCTCGTCCGCCGTTCCCTCGTCGAAGATCCACTCGTGCACCTGCGGCTTGATTTCCACCTTGCGCACGCCGGGAACCTTGGCCAGGCCGGCCATGTCGATCTCGTTGTCGAAGTGCCCGATGTTGCCCACGATGGCCTTGTTCTTCATGCCCAGCATGTGCCCGGCCATGATGACGTCCTTGTTGCCGGTGGTGGTGATGAAGATGTCGCCCTTTGCCAGCACGGATTCCAGCCGGGCCACCTGGTAGCCGTCCATGGCGGCCTGCAGCGCGCAGATCGGGTCGATCTCGGTGACAATCACGCGCGATCCCTGCCCGCGCAGCGCCTCCGCGGCACCCTTGCCCACGTCGCCGTAGCCGCAGACG
>DASYGM010000221.1:0-42463 GCA_035999715.1 Micrococcaceae bacterium
CTTCGCCTGGCGCGGCATCGGCGTCGTGGACCACACCGAGATCGATAATGGCAGGCTGAATATCTACAGCCTTGCCCCCGACGCGGCCAAGGCCGTCGCCGGCATCAAGACCTGCATCCGCGACGCCCGGCTGGACTACACCAAACTCAGCGTAGGGGTGGCGCCCTATGCGGACCCGCAGGCCGTCAAGGTCAAGCACATGCCTCCCGGCAGCGCCGGCTTCCAGCCCTAGCCGCCGGGGGGCCAGCGGCGCCTTGGCCCCGTGGCCGTCGCCGTGCCCGTGTTGCCGTCGCCCGGCGCGCGAAAGGTCGCTATCTGTCCGCACGGCACCTCCATGGGTTAGCGACCGCTCGCGACGACTACACCCGGGAAAGGTCGCTATCTGTCCACGAGGCGCCTCAGCGCAGCGGCATCCGGATGGCGATCCGCCGAGCCGCATCAGTCAGAGCCGGGACATGGCCAGCCAGTTGCTCGATGGTGGCCCGGTAAGCCGGGGCTGCCGTAGAGATCGCGGCGAGGGCGACGCCGTCGGGGCCCGGCACCGGCACGGCCACGGCGCGGATGCCGGCCTCGTGCTCCTGGTCGGCCGCGGCCCAGCCTCGGGCGGCCACTTCGGCAATGGCCTTCCGGAATTCGTCCCGGTCGGTGATGCAATTGGGTCCTTTGGGGGCCAGTTCCAGGGTATTCAGCAGATGCTCGCGGACGCCTTGGGGCGCCATGGCCACCAGGACTTTTCCCTGCGCAGTGCAGTGCATGGGTCCGTGCAGGCCCGGTCGGCCTATCACGCTGACGCCCTGAGGACCAGGAACAGAGTGCACATACAACTGCTGGTCCCCGTCCCGCACGGCCATGAGCGTCGCCTCGCCGGTCTGTGCCGAAACCTCCTCCAGGATGGGCCGCGCCATTCCAGTCAGCCCTCGCGCCTGGGCCACCGATTGGCCGAGCACGAAGACCTGCAGGCCCAGGGTATAGCGTCGTGATTTTGCATCAAATTCCAGGTAGCCGTCCCGGACCAGGGAACCCAGCAACCTATGGGCGGTGCTTAACGGCAGGCCACTTTCGCGGGCCAGTTCCGCCGCTGCAGCCCCGCGCGGGTGCTCACCCAGCCGGTTGAGCAGCCCCAGGGCCTTGGCCAGCATGTCCTGGCCGTTGCCTTTGGATGCCCTCGCTGACGCAGCATCTTCACTCATGGTGTTTCCCTTCTATCCACTCCCATATGGCGGGAGCATCTGCCACAGGATAGGAAGTTTTCTTGACGTCCGCTCCGTGGAGGTGCATTCTGGTTCCATCTAAATGAGAGTTACTCCCATCATACGGGAGTGTTCGACAGTTTCCAGCACGTGGACAGAGGCGGATCTGGTGGATTCCAGACTTCCCGTAGGTCCCGGATAGTGGCAAAGGAGCCGGCATGGACAGGCACACAGGAGCTAATCCCTCCTCCTCGGGGGGTTCAACCGGAACCCCGCGGACAGCAAACCCAGGCAGCACGGTCGGGGATGTCTTGGGTCGGCAGCGCTGGGCACGGCTCCTGCCCATAGCGTTCGTCACCTACAGCCTCGCCTACCTGGACAGGTCCAACTATTCGATCGCCGTCGCTGGAGGCATGAAAGCGGATCTGGGGATCACCGGCGGTGTTGCCGCGCTCATCGGGGCAGCGTTTTTCATAGGCTACTTCCTCTTCCAGGTCCCGGGGGCGCAATACGCGGAAAAGCGCAGCGTCCGCACGCTGATCTTCTGGAGCCTGGTCCTCTGGGGAATCCTGGCCGCGGCCCAGGGTGTGATCCAGAACGTAACCCTGCTGATCATCGACCGGTTCCTGATCGGCGTCGTCGAAGCGGCCGTCCTGCCGGCCATGGTCATTTTCCTGGCCCACTGGTTCACCAAGGCCGAGCGCGGCCGGGCCAACACGTTCCTGATCCTGGGCAATCCGGTCACCGTGTTGTGGCTCACCGTCGTGTCAGGGTTCCTGATCCAGGCAACCTCATGGCGGTGGATGTTCATCCTTGAGGGGATTCCGGCGATTATCTGGGCCTTTGTGTTCCGCGCACTGGTGGCGGACCGGCCGCAGGATGCGAAATGGCTCCACCCCACCGAACGCGACCGGGTGGTGGACGCCCTGGAGGCGGAACAGCGCGCGATCGCCCCGGTCGAAGGAACCCTCTTCGGCGCACTGCGGAGCCGCAACGTCGTCCTGCTCTCCATCCAGTACCTGCTCTGGAGCCTGGGCATCTACGGCTTCGTTTTCTGGCTCCCGACCATTGTGAAGGCAGGGTCCGGCCAGGGCATCGGCCTCACCGGGCTGCTTTCCGGTGCCCCCTACGCGCTCGCGGTGATCGTCATGATCATCAACAGCCGCGCCTCGGACCGCTCGGGGAACCGCAACCGCTTCGTCTGGCCGTGGCTCGCCCTCGGGGCCGTTGCATTTTATGGTTCGTACCTGTTGGGCCCGGACCGCTTCTGGCTTTCGTTCCCGCTGCTGATTATTGCCGGCGCCGCCATGTACGCCCCGTACGGCCCGTATTTCGCGAACATCTCCGAGTTCCTGCCCAGCGCCATAGCTGCTCCGGCAATTGCCGTGGTGAACTCCTTCGGCGCGATCGGTGGCTTCATCGGCAGTTACCTGGTCGGTTGGCTCGATTCCGCCACGGGATCGTCGTCGGCGTCCTTCTTGCTGATGGCACTCTCCCTTGCTGTAGCGGCCGCCATCATGCTGTGGGTACGGCCCGCGGCCGCACCGGCGGCCATGCCCGAAGCGGGCGTGTCCAGGGCCGACGGCACCAAGCACGCCTAGGATGCCGCCAGCCGATGTCGCCCTGGACGCGGTCACGTTCGGAGAGGTGATGGCGATGTTTGTCGCCACCGAACCCGGACCGCTGGAGAGGGTAGCCAGCTTCACCCGGGCACTGGCCGGAGCGGAAACGAACGTCGCCATCGGGCTGGCGCGGCTGGGGCACCGGGTCGGCTGGGTGGGCCGCGTCGGGGATGACCACTTTGGCCGTTATGCGCTCGCGGAATTGGCCGGCAGCGGGGTCGACACGACGGCGGTGTCCGTCGACCCTGTGGCCGCCACAGGGTTCCAGCTCAAGAGCCGGGCCGACGGCGGCGATCCCGAGGTGGCCTACTTCCGCAGGAATTCCGCCGGGAGCCGGCTTTCGCCGTCGGAGGCCACCGATGCCTACATTGCTTCGGCCCGGCACCTGCATGTGACGGGAATCCCGCTGGCGCTCTCCTCCACAACCAGGGAATTCACCCTGCGGGCCATCCGCACGGCCCGCAAGGCAGGCCTGACGGTCTCCTTTGATCCCAATCTGCGGCCCGGGCTTTGGGCCTCAGAGGAGGAGATGATCCGGGTGACCAACGAGGTGGCAGCCAGCGCCGACTGGGTGCTGCCCGGTCTGGCGGAGGGCCGTCTCCTGGCGGGAATGCCCTATGCAGATGCGGCCCAGCTGGCCCGGTTCTACCTGGAGTGCGGTGTCCAGCGGGTTGCGGTGAAGGCAGCCCTGCATGGTGCTTCCCTGCATACGGCAGACCGAAGCTGGCAGCAGCCGATCTTCCCGGTCAGGGCGGTCGATACCGTCGGCGCCGGGGACGGTTTCGCCGTCGGACTGATCAGCGCACACCTTGAGGGACTGCCGGTGGAGGCGGGACTGGTGCGGGCGGCTGCCATCGGTGCGCTGGCCACCACCAGCAGCGGCGACAAAGACGGCCTCCCGGACAGGAACGCCCTTGCAGCTTTCCTGGCGGAGCGAAGCCCCAAACCACGGAAGGAAGTAGACAATGCAACTACAGATAGCCCTTGACCGAATGCCGCTGGCACGGGCAACCGAAATCACCCGGGCAGTCGCCGGCGAGGCGGACTGGATCGAGGTGGGCACCTCGCTGATCAAGCAATACGGGATGGAGGCTGTGGTCCAGATCGTTGCCGCAGCCGGCGGCAAACCGGTGCTGGCCGACCTGAAAACTGTTGATGATGCCGCCTTTGAATTCGGTCTGGCGTTCGATGCCGGCGCCGCATCGGCCACCGTGCTGGCCCTCGCCGATGACATCACCATTGAAACGGCAGTCAAGGTGGCCACCGACCGCGGCCGGGAAACCGTCGTGGACCTGATGGGCGTGGACGAGGCGCGCCGGATGCAAATGGCGCAACGACTGCCGTCGGACGTTATCCTGGCCGCCCACATCGGCAAGGACGCCCAGCAGCCCGGATCCAACCCAGGCGAACTGCTCGGTCCGTGGGCTGCTGAACGCTCGGTTGCCGTGGCCGGCGGCCTCGGTCCGCAGCAGGTCGCGGCCCTGGCCCGGATCAACCGGCTGCGGGCGATCATCGGCTCCGCCATCACGGGCGCCGCTGATCCTGCCGCCGCGGCCCGGGAAGTGCGCGCCGCCGCCCAGGGAACAGCTGGACAGGGAACAGCTGGACAGGGAACTGCACAGGGGGCAGCCCAATGAGCGGAGCGCAGCAGCCGGATCTGGCCGAGGCGGTCCTCGCGGAGATCAACGCGGTGGTCCGGAAGGTCAGCCGCGATGACATCACCAGGCTGGCAGGCGTACTCGGCGCCGCGCCGCGGATCTTTGCCACCGGCGAAGGCCGCAGCGGCTTTATGGCCAAGGCCTTCGCTATGCGCCTGATGCACCTGGGCCTGCCGGTCTACGTCATCGGGGAAACCACCACACCGTCGGTGCAGCGCGGCGACGTCGTGGTGGCGGTCTCCGGGTCGGGCACCACAGCAGGTACGGTCCGGGTGGCCCAACAGGCGGCCGCGACCGGGGCCACCGTGCATGCCGTCACCACCGACGCGGACTCGCCCCTGGCTGGGCAGGCCACGACCGTCCTATTGCTGCCCGCCGCGACCAAGCACCGCCGGCCCGGTGAGGCCGCCACCATCCAGCCGCTGTCGAGCCTGTTTGACCAGGCCACGCACGTGGTCCTGGACGTGGTGTGCCTGCAACTGGCCGGGAACAGGGGAGTGGACAACGCCGCGGCTTCGGCCCAGCACGCGAACACGGAATGAGCCATATTAGGGTGGAACCATGACTGAATTCCGCCAGCTTGGCAAATCCGGATTAACCGTCTCCGTCGTCGGCCTTGGCTGCAACAATCTGGGCCGCTCCGGCACCCCGACGGAAACCCAGCGCGGGACCACCACGGTGATCAACGCGGCCATTGATGAGGGCATCACGCTGTTCGACGTGGCGGACACCTACGGCAAGACGAACGGACTCAGCGAGGAGATGCTGGGCAAGGCGCTGCTCAAAAAGCGCGACGACGTCGTGGTCGCCACGAAATTCGGCATGGACATGCATGGGGCCAACGGGGTGGACTGGGACCGGCGCGGATCCCGGCGCTACATCCTTAAGGCCGTGGAGGCATCGCTGCGCCGGCTGGGCACGGACTGGATTGACCTGTACCAGTTCCACGTGCCGGACCCGCTGACACCGGTGGAGGAGACATTGGCGGCGCTGGACCAGTTGGTGAAGTCCGGAAAGGTGCGGTATATCGGGCATTCCAACATGGCGGGCTGGCAGGTCGCGGAGGCGGAGTTCACCGCCCGTGCCGGGGGCTACACGCCTTTCATTTCTGCGCAGAATCATTACAATCTGCTGGACCGCCGCGCTGAGCTGGAGGTGACGCCCGCAGCGGAGGCGTACGGTCTGGGTCTGTTGCCGTACTTCCCGCTGGCCAACGGGCTGCTGACCGGCAAATACAGCCAGGGCAAGGCGCCGGAGGGCAGCCGGCTGACGCATTCGCGGACCAACCTGCTGCACGACGCCGACTGGGAGCAGCTGGGCCAGTTCAGCTCGTTTGCCAAGGCCCGCGGGCTGACCGAGGTCCAGGTCGCGTTCTCCTGGCTGGCGGCGCAGCCATCGGTCAGTAGTGTGATTGCCGGGGCCACCAAGATCGAGCAGATCAAGGCCAATGCCGCGGCGGTGTGCTGGAAGCCATCGGCCGAGGACCTGGCTGAGCTGGACGGAATCTTCCCGGTGACTCCGAAGGTCGCGCTGTTTTCATGACCCGGATCCTGCTGGACGTCGACACCGGGATCGACGACGCCGTCGAACTGGTCTACCTGCTCTCCCGGCCGGAGGTCCACATCCAGGCCATCACCTGCACGGCCGGCAACGTAGGCGCCCGCCAGGTGGCCAATAACAACCTGGCGCTGCTGGAGCTGTGCGGCCGGCCGGACATCGAGGTGGCCATCGGCGCGGAGGTCCCACTGGAAATCCCGCTGGTCACCACGGAGGAAACACATGGTCCGCAGGGGATCGGGCATGCCGTGTTGCCGGCACCGGTACAGCCCATCTCGCCGCGGCACGCCGTCGAGGTCTGGATCAGGGAGGCGCGCGCCCATCCGGGGGAAATCACCGGGCTGATCACCGGTCCGCTGACCAACTTCGCGCTGGCGCTGCGCGAGGAGCCGGAGCTGCCGCGGCTGCTCAAGGGCCTGGTGATCATGGGTGGCTGCTTCAATTACCAGGGCAACACCACGCCGACAGCGGAATGGAATGTTTCGGTGGACCCGCACGCCGCCAAGGAGGTCTTCGAAGCCTATCTTGGGCTCCCGGAGGAGAAGCTGCCGGTGGTCTGCGCACTGGAGGCCACGGAGCGCATCGAAATGCGCCCGGAACATCTGGCGGAGCTGGCGCGGGTGGCCGGAGCCCGGGAGGAACTGGTGCTGCCCGGGCAGCCGGAGGGTCAGCGCAGCACGTCGGACAACCCGCTGGTGGCCTGCCTCTCCGACGCCATCCGCTTCTACATGGAGTTCCACCGGCTTTACGACCAGGGCTACATTGCGCATATGCACGATGCCTTTGCTGCGGCGGTGGCGGCGGGACGCACGCCGTACCGGACGCGGCTGGCAACGGTCGACGTCGAAACCTCCTCGCCGCTGCTGGTTGGCACCACGGTGGCGGATTACCGCGGGCTCTGGGGCAAGCCGCCGAACGCGCGGATCGTTGCCGGGAACGACCCGGAGCAGTGCTTCGCGGAGCTGATCGGTTCCATCGGTGCGCTGGCACGGAAGCTGCACGGACCGGCCTCATGACCGCTCCCAGCGGCTAAGATGGTTAACTGCGCCAAGGTGACATAGGCGGACCCATTCGACGTACCCGCAAGGATTCCCGATGTCATCCTCCTCCCTAACCCTTCCTGCCTCTGGATGGGCGGCGCGCCGCGGCCGCCGCCTGCTTGAAATCCTGGGCGGCGTGGCCATTGCCGCCACGTACGTCTACCTGGTGCTGGCGCAGCCCACCGACATCACCAACGGCCTCTCCAGCGGCTCCACCTTGCTGGCGCTCTCCGGTTTCCTGCTGGGCGCGGTGCTGCTGATCGCCGGCATCCTGCCCACGCTTCCCACCTCCACGCTAGTGCTGATTCCGGTGGCCCTGGTGCTGAACATTGTGCTGGGCCAGTTTGTGGGCAGCACGCTGGTGCCTTTCTACCTGGACTCCATTGGCACCGTGCTGATCGCCGTGCTGGCGGGCCCCGCGGCCGGGGCTGCAACAGGTGCGCTGAGCGGCATCGTCTGGTCCCTGTTCAACCCCACGGTCCTGCCGTTCGCTGCCGGCGCCGCATTGATCGGCTTCCTGGCAGGCTTGGCTGCCCGCTACGGCCTGTTCCGGCGGTTCTACCTGGCCCCGATAGCCGGTTTTGTGACAGGCATTCTGGCCGGGGTGTTCTCCGCGCCCATCGCGGCCTTCGTCTACGGGGGAACCTCCGGGGTGGCCACCGGCGCCATTGTCAGCGCCTTCCGCGCCATGGGCGACTCGCTGCTGGGCGCGATCACCAAGCAGGCGCTGCTCTCCGATCCGATGGACAAGGCGATCGTCTTCACCGTCGTGGCGCTGCTGGTGTACGCCCTGCCGCGCCGCACCATCGCGCAGTTCCCGTTCGTCCAGCGCCGCCGCGTGCTGGCGGGTCTGAGAGGCTCCGCAGCCACCGTCTCCCTCGCCAAGACCTCGCAAGCCTCCTAGCCGCCTTGCTTTCCGAACCGCCGCCGGGAGCCGGCAGACTCAACCCGCTCACCTTGCTCTGCGCCGCCGTCGTTATAGCGGTGACGACGACGGCGGTCAACAGTTGGGTGGTCTCCGCGGCGGTTCTGCTGGCGCTGGCTGCGCTGCTGGCGCTGACGGGACTGGGCCGGAAAGTGCTGCCGGCGGCGGCGGTGATAATGGTGCCGTTCGGGCTCTCGCTGCTGATCACGCACGGGCTGTTCTTCCACGAGGGACATACCGTCCTCTGGCAGGCCGGTCCCGCACGGGTCACCACGGAGGGACTGGGCTTCGCGGCCGACATGGGGCTGCGCACCGCCGTCTTTGTGGAGGTCTTCCTGGCCTTTTCCTTTTCCGTGGAGCCTGCGGACCTGATGGCGCTGCTGACCAAATACCGTGTCCCGCCGCAGCTGGGCTTTGTCCTGTGCTCGACGCTGACCATTGCGCCCGCCGTCGCCCAGCGGGGCCGGCGGATTTCCCAAGCCCAACAGGCGCGCGGACTGGTCACCGGCTCCGGACTCCGGGGGCGGCTGCGTGCGGTGCAGCAGCAGGCTGTGCCGCTGGTTTTGGCCCTGCTGCATGAGGCAGGGGCGCGGGCGGATTCACTGCAGGCCCGTGGTTTTGGCGGCCGCGGAGCGCGTACCAGCTACCGGGAGGTGCCCGATTCGCGGGCCCAGTGGATGTTCCGCTGGGTTGCCCTGGCCGCGCTGGCGGTGTTCCTGGTGCTGTGGTTCTGGCCGGGCCTTTCCCGGCCGGGCATCCCGGGCGGCGGGCGATGATGCGCCTGGAACTGGATTCCTTCACCTACCCAGACGAGGACAGGGCCACGCTGAGGAATATTGACCTCGGCGTGGCACCGGGCGAGTGCATGCTGGTGGCCGGGGGATCGGGGTCCGGCAAATCCACCCTGGCTCGGATCCTGGCGGGCGTGCTGCCCGGCCGGCACGGCGGTACGATGTCCGCCCGCTTCGAGGTGGCGGGGGAGACCCTGGTCTATTCCGCGGAGGATTCCGCCAGCGCAGCGGCCAACCCCCGGATCAATCCGGCCGTGTGGAACCGGCACATCGCCTACGTGGGCCAGGTGCCTTCGGCGCAGCTGTCCACCGTCGCGGCCACGGTGGCGGAGGAGATCGCTTTCGCCCTGGAAAACGCCGGGATGGAGCGGGGGCTGATGGAGCAACAGGTCCGCTCGGCCGCCCAGGATCTGGGGCTGACGGACCTGCTGCAGCGCAAGCCTGCCGAGCTCTCCGGCGGTGAACAGCGGCGGATGATCATCGCCTCAGCGGCAGCGCTGCACCCCGCGGCCCTGGTCCTGGACGAGCCGACGGCGGGCCTGGATGCCGACGCGCGGCGCGCGGTGGAAAACATCATTGCGTCCCTGCTGGCCCGCGGTGCGGGGGTGGTCCTGCTGTCTCCGGAACTGGGTGGTGCCGGACGGCTGGCGGATCGGGTGCTGCTGCTCGACGGCGGGCGGATGGCTGCCTCCGGCCCGCGCCAGGTAGTTCTTGAATCCGATGCCGCCACCCGGCTGCCGGTCATCCCCGATCCGCGTGAAGGCAACGGCGAAGGCCGCCCCGCCACTGTCAAAGTAACCCTCGGCGCCGCAGCTAACCCCTCGTCCGCCGTCCCCGCTGCCGAACTCAGCCGCGTCGCGTACAGCTATGGCAAGGACCGCCGTCGTGGGCTCTTCGCGGGACGTAGGTACGTGGGGACGCCGCCGCCGAAGGTGCTGGATGCGGTCGACCTCACCATTAATCCGGGGGAGCGGATGGCCATAGCTGGGGCCAACGGTGCCGGGAAGAGCACGCTGCTGCGCCACCTGAACGGCCTGGCGCGTCCCGGGTCCGGAACGGTACGCATTCTTGGCCGGGACATCGGCGGCGAGTCCGTGGGACATGTGGCCGCGGATGTTGCCTACCTGTTCCAGGATCCGCAGGATCAACTGTTCGAGCGCACGGTGGCCCGCGAGGTGGGCTACGGGGTGCCGGAAAAGAATCCGGCGCAACATGAGACTGCGGTCCGCCAAGCGCTGGAACGCTGCGGACTGGCGGACCTCGCCGAAGTCCACCCGTACGAATTGCCGTCGTCGGCGCAAAGGCTGGTGGCATTGGCCACCGTCCTTGCCCGCCGCCCGGCGGTGCTGGCGCTGGACGAACCGACGGTCGCGATGGACCGGGACGGCTTGGACCGGCTGGCCGAGGCGATCCGGACGGAGTCCGCGCGGGGAGCCGCCGTCGCTGTGGTCACACATGACCTGAATTTCGCTTACCGCCACTGCTCCCGGCTGGTGCTGCTGCAGGGCGGTCGGATTGTCGCCGATGCCCCCTTCGCCCAGGTCCTTGACGAGCACTTCGGATCGGGCGAAGCCTTCGGTGTGCAGGCTCCGGCGGCGTGGCTGCCTGGACAGCGGCCCCACCAGCCCGCCCGTTGGTGAAACATTTCGAATGCTGAAACACCTCTGGTGCATCTACATGTGATAAATCCCGACCAGTACCAACTCGATGAGCGGTCTCCACTCTGAAGGACGCACGGCGCGCTGGGAACGGGCGTAGACCCGCGTGTTGATCTCAACGAGCAGGTTCCCTCCCGACGAGAAGGGCTCCGGCACGCGAAGATACCAGTCGTAGCCGCCTGGTCGCGGCGGGATGCCGGCGTCGGCCAGGTAGGAGTTAATCGACTCGTCCACAATCGCTCGATCCGACTGGGTGAATGGCTCGGTGAATTCCCTGTTCGTCCCGTCGCGGACGAGGGTTACGTGCACCCGCCGATGTTCGTCAGATCGGCGAACCCGTCGAAGATTGGATTGGCCCGCTGCCCAGCCGATGAGGGCATCCCATCCGGTCTCCTGCAGCAGCACCCAGCCGCTTCCGGGCTCCTCCAACAGCACTTCCTCCCACATGAGCAACCGTCCCGTTCAGCTCGCTCGATGTTGTCCGGAACTGGTCTGCCCCGGGATGGATCCTAGTGCCCGCGTTACCAAGACAGTACCCCAAACGGCGGTACCCCGGGCCAGCTGACCGGGGCACCGTCGGCATCCACACCTTGCCCTGGCCGCTTTCCGTCAGCGGGGCAGCGGGACGTAGGTGTTGACGGGGCGGCCGGTGGTGCCGTAGGTGAGTTTGAGCTCCAGCAGCCCCTTGCGCTCCAGTTCGCTCAGGTAGCGCTGCGCGGTCGGGCGGCTGATCCCGATAGCATCGGCGATGTCCGCCGCGCCCAGGGCTGCCGCTGAGGCGGCCACGGCGTCGAACACCTTCTGCATGGTCGGTGGCAGCCGCCTGGACGGTGCTGGCCGTGGGGCATCGGGCCGGCGGTGGAAGACGCTGTCAATGGCGGCCTGGTCGACGACGGACTTTGCCTCGGTCTCGGCGCGCCACTTCCGGTAGGACTCCAGCTGGCTCTTCAGCGCCTCAAAGCCGAAGGGCTTGACCAGGTAGTAGACGGCGCCACCCCGCTTGGCGGAGCGGACGGTCTGCAGGTCCCGTGCGGCGGTGATCATCATGATGTCCACCGGTTCGCCGGCGGCCTGCAGGGAGCGCATCAGGGAAATGCCGTCCTCGTCCGGCAGATAGACGTCAAGGAGGAGCAGGTCCGGCTTCAGTTCCGCGATGGCGGTCCGGGCGGCAGCGGCGCTGTGCACCTCGCCAACGCATTCGAAACCCTCCACCCGGTTGACCCGGCTGGCATGGATGTGCGCCACACGGAAGTCGTCGTCGACCACCAGGGTGCGGATCATGCTTCCCCTCCTTCTGCCATATCGGCTCCTGCAGCTCCGGCTGGAGCAGGTGACACCATGGATGTCTCCGGCAGCCAGACTTCAAAGCGTCCGCCCGGGCCGGGGAAAACGTCCATGGTTCCGCCGGCACGCCGGACGATCCGGCTGACCAAGGCAAGTCCTATGCCGCGCCGCATGCCCGGGCGCGCGGGTTTGGTGCTGAAGCCGTCGGTCAGGACATTGGCCACCTCGGCGGCGGGAACTCCAGGGCCATTATCGCGGACGGCGATGAAGACGCCGGAGGAATCGTCCAGCTGGACGGTAATGTTACGGGGTGCGGGCTGCTCGGCCAGGGCGTCGATGGCGTTGTCCAGCAGGTTGCCGACGATCGTGACCAGGGACTGGGTGTCTGCCGCTGGCTGGCTCAGCCGGGAATCCTCCGTCACGCTGATCTGCACCTCGTGCTCGGCTGCCACCGTCATTTTGGCCAGCAGCAGGGCTGCCAGCTCCGGCGGCTCAATCCGGGAACGCAGTCCCTCGCCGCTGGAGTCGGATGTGTGGGAGATCCGCGACACGTAGCTGCGGGCCTGCTCCACCTCACCCATCTCCAGCAGGCCGTCGACGACGTGCAGCCGGTTGGCATACTCGTGTTCCTGGGCGCGGAGCGCCTGCATCAAACCCTGGACGGAGTGCAGATCGCGGACCAGCGACTCCACCTCGGTCCGGTCCCGCAGGGTCACCACGGAACCAACGCTGCGGCCGGCCAAATCCACGGACATCCGGTTGACCACCAGCAGGGCGTCGTCCGTCAGTGCCACCGCGTCTGCGCCTCCGATCTCTCCGGTGAGCAGGGAACGCAGTCTGCCGGCGGGCAGCAGCTCCTCCAGATGCTGGCCGACGACGTTGCCCTCCAGATCCAGCAGCCGTCTGGCTTCAGAATTGATCACCGTGACCCGGCCGTCGTCGTCGAACCCGATCATCGCCTCGCGGATGCCGTGCAGCAGTGCCTCGCGTTCCTGCAGCAGCGAGGCGATCTCCGCCGGTTCCAGATCGAAGGTGATCCGCTTGATGCGGCGGGAAAGGAATAGCGATCCGAAGCCGCTGATCACCAGGACCAGGGCCGAATAACCCACAATCAGCCAGATCTCCTTGACCAGCTCATCATTCTCGTTGGTTTCCAGGATGCCGACGGAGACCTGCCCTATCACCGACCCGTCGGCCGACTTGATGGGTGCTTTGGCATTTGCGGACAGACCCAGGCTGCCCGGGTCAGTGCCCACATGGGCCTGCCCGTCCAGTACCGCGACCGGTTCCTCCAGCCGTTGTCCAATCAACGCCGGATTGGGGTGCGAGAAACGGACCCCGGTGCGGTCAGTCACCACCACGTACGCCGGCTGCGCTTGCGCGAGGACCTTGCTCGCAATGGCTTGGATCCGGTGCTCGGGGTCCCCGATCTGCAGATCCGCCGCCACCTCGGGCATCTGCGCCACGGTGCTGGCAATGCCGAGCGCGCGCAGCCCGTACTGGCGCTGCAGCGTCTGGTTGCTGATCTGCGTGTACAGGAACGCTCCGAGGGCAACGGTCAGCAGAAGGATGCACAGTATCCACACCAGGATCTGGGAGGCAAGCGGCCGGGTGCGCCACAGCCGGGAGACGTTATTCAATTGCGGCTCCGGAGAAAACGATCAAATTGCACTAAACCACCAATAAAGCTGAAAAGACGCGGAAACTCCGGAACTCTTACATGAACGTATAGCCACTTTCTAGGCTGTTCAAAGCATAAGTGATTCACCTCACGCAAGCTAACAGGAACAGCGAAAGACAGAAGAGGTCACAGCACATGGATGCTAAACATCCGAACGGGCCGCCCGCGGCCCACTCCCGACCCGAGGACGCGGCAGGGATCGACATAACGGGGTTGACCAAGCGTTACCTCACACCGAAGGGCGAGACCTTCACGGCCATCCGTGACGTCACGCTGAAGGTCGAGCCGGGCCAGTTCTGCGCCATCGTCGGGCCGACAGGCTGCGGCAAGTCGACGACGCTGGCCCAGGTCTCCGGCCTGGAGCGGCCCAGCACCGGCTCGGTGAGGGTGCGCGACCAGATCGTCGACGGCATCACCAGCGGCGTAAGCTACATGTTCCAGGCGGACGCGCTTTTCCCCTGGAAGACCGTCCTGGCCAACGTGGCCATCGGCCCGGTCCTGCTCGGCACGCCGAAACGCGAAGCCACCGTGCTGGCCATGGACTGGCTGCGCCGCGTCGGCCTGGCCGGTTTCGAGGACCGCTATCCCCATCAGCTCTCCGGTGGCATGCGCAAGCGCGTCGCGATGGCTGCGGCGCTGATCAACAATCCGCGGATCCTGCTGATGGATGAGCCGTTTGGCGCCCTGGACGTGCAGACCAAGGCCATCATGCAGAACGAACTGCTCCAGCTCTGGGAAGAACTGCGGCCCTCGGTCCTGTTCATCACGCACGACCTGGACGAGGCCGTGGCGCTCTCGGACAAGGTGGTCATCATGACCAGCAGCCCCGGCACCATCAAGGATGTCTTCGACATCGACCTTCCCCGGCCGCGCGGTGATGTCCAGCAGATCCGCCACGAGGAGCGCTTCCTGGAACTGCAGGGCCGGATCTGGGAATCCCTGAAAGACGAGGTCACCCGGGCCTACGCACGAACGGCAGGTGCTGCAGCATGACAACTTTAACGCACACGGGAACCTACATGGTTGAGCAACCGTCCGATATCCAAGCCGCCGGCCGCCGCAAGGCCCGACGGCGCACGACCTGGATCTGGACCGGCCGGATCGCCCTCGCGGTGGTCGTCATCGGCGGCTGGCAGTGGTTCACCGCCGCGGGTTGGGTGGACAAGTTCTTCTTCGGCCAGCCCTCAGAAATCTGGAACAGCCTGGTCCACCTCTTCACGGAGGGGACCGCCTTCGGCACCATCTGGGAGAACCTTTGGATCACGGTGCAGGAGGCGTTCCTGGGCTTCCTGCTCGGCACATTCGTCGGCGTCGTCCTGGGCATTCTGCTGGGATCGAACAAGTACCTGTCCGCCGTCGTCGGGCCGTACATCCGGATCGTCAATTCCATCCCCCGAATCGTGCTCGGATCGATCTTCATCGTGGCGTTCGGCCTCGGGGTCTTCCCCAAGGTGCTGCTCGCGGCCGTGCTGGTCTTCTTCGTCGTCTTCTTCAACGCCTTCCAGGGCGTCCGTGAGGTGGACCAGAACCTGGTCGCCAACGTTCGTGTGCTGGGTGCCTCGCCGCTGCAGGTCGCCAAGCACGTGACCATCCCGTCGGCAATGACGTGGATCATCGCCAGCCTGCACACCGCCTTTGGCTTCGCGATCATCGGCGCCCTTGTTGCCGAGGTGCTCGGTGCCCAGCACGGAATCGGGTTGATCATCAGCCAGGCGCAGGGAACCTTCGATCCCAATACCGTCTTCGCCTGCATGGTGATCGTCGCCGTGGTCACCCTCGGCGCGGAATACCTGATCACCCTGCTGGAGCACGCGCTGCTGAAATGGCGGCCGCCGAACCGTTCCGAAGCGCAGGCGATCTAAAACCGCAGTTTTCCATCCCATTTAGCCAACCCCCCGAATTATCGGGACTACAAAAAGGAAAGCACACCAATGATGAAGAACAAGATCTATGCCGTCGCGGCCACTGGAGCAATCGCTCTCAGTCTCGCCGCCTGTGGCAGCAGCGCTGGAAGCGGCAATGCTGCCGCCACCAGCGGCTCCACTCCGGTGCCCACCGTCAAGATGATGGTCGGCGGCATCGACAAGCAGATCTACCTGCCGTACCAACTCGCCCAGCAACTGGGCTACTACAAGAAGTACGGCGTCAACGTCGAGCTCTCCACCGAGCAGAACGGTGGCGTCGGGGCCGAGGACGCGATGGCCTCCGGCCAGGTGGACATGGCCGGCGCGTGGTACATCCACACCGTCGACTTCCAGTCCAAGGGCAAAGACGTGGTCAACCTTGTTCAGCTCTCCGGTGCGCCGGGTGAACGGATCATGTGCGGGACCAACAGCGGGGTTCATTCCGCGGCCGACTTCAAGGGCAAGACCATTGGCGTCACCGACCTTGGATCCGGAACCGACGAACTGACCCAGTTCCTCGCCTCCAAGGCAGGCCTGACCAACAAGGACTACCACACCCTTGCTGTGGGCGCCGGAACGACCGCGATCGCTGCCATCCAGCGCGGCTCCGCCGACTGCGTGATGACCACGCAGCCGACCGTCGGTGCCCTGGAGGCCAAGAACCTTGCCTACACCGCCGTCGACCTGGCCACCGCTGATGGTGCCACCAAGGCGCTGGGCGGGGACTGGCCGGCGGCCGGACTGCTGGCAACCTCGGACTGGGTGAACTCCCATCAGGATGCGGCCCAGAAGGTAGTGGACGCCCTGGTGGACACCATGCACTGGATCAGCACCCACTCGGCAGCCGACATTGCTGACAAGCTGCCCGCCTCCTTCGTCCAGAACAGCACCATCAGCAAGGACCAGTACATTGCCGGGCTGACCTCAGACAAGGGCCAGTTCCTGCCGGACGGCATCATGCCCGCCGGTGGCCCGAAGGTGATCTTCGACATGGAAAAGGGTCTCGGGGTCGACACGTCTAAGGTGACCATTCCAGGCACCTTCGACAACAAGTACGCCCAGGCTGCTCTCAAGCTGGAAGGCTACACCGCCACGACGACCCCTGCCGGTGCAGACGGGTAATCACCGGCTCAGCGGTGTTGGCGTCAGAACGCCATCGACCAGGTAACACCTCACGAGTGGCCTGCGTGGTTTTCCACGCAGGCCACTCGTGCCTGTCAAGCCCTGCGAGGGTCATGCGGGGCCGCAGCGGCAGAGTGCTTCAGCCCTCGTGCCGCATGGCCCGAATCTGCTCCCGGCGTCCCCGCAGATAAGGTTCAATGTCCCGGACGCGCTGCAACTCAACCCCGTCGATGGCGAAGCCTCTGCCACTAAGAACCAGGCCGAGGCCCTGATGGCTCGCGGTTCCGACCCACCGGGCCACATTGGCCCAAATATTGAAGCTGACCGGAGTTTCCTCTACCGGAATCAGCAGGGATCGGACCGGTTCGGAATCCAGTTCGGCCAGCCGGTTAACCAGATCATCCCCCGTCAGCGACGGGCCTCCGGCGGAAAGCCGCAGGTTACGCGCCTCCACAGCCGGTTCCGCCGTCGCGGTCTGGACCATGATTACGGGTCCAAGTCCGTCCAAGCGACCGTGTGCCATGCCAACGGCAATTACCCGCTCGTTTTCGAATTGCCAATTGCCAACCGCTATCGGGCCGGTCTACCCGACGAGGCCGTAGCAAGGGAGCTCACGGGCGGTTGCATGCACGCGTTCTTCCATGGCGTCCATCTGTGCCCAGAATTCTTCCGCCGAAAGCCGCCCAATGAACTGCATGACCGGAAGTCTGCCACAGGGGCGCAGTTGCGCGCACCCATTAGTACCCGTTGTCGAGAGCCACCCGGGTGCCGGTGCGCAGGCCCTGTTGGAAGGCGGCAACGGCGTTCATCCCGGCGGTATGCTGCGCGCCGCCGATCACGGTGTGTGGCACGCCGGCCCCGCCCAGCATCCGTGCAACGGCGGTGTGCGGTTCCTGCCCGGCGGCCAGGATGATGGTGTCCGCCTCGATCAGTTCGGCTTCACCGTCGTGGTTGATCCACAGGCCCTCCGGGGTGGCACGTTGGTAGCCGACGCCGGTGAGGGTGCGGACGCCGGCGGTGCGGATGGCCTGGACGGCAGCCCAGCGGGTGCTGATCCCCATGCCGGCGCCGATGGGACCGGAGCGGCGCATGATGGTGATCTGCCGCAGCGGTGGCGGAAGTGTACCGGGAGCCAGAGCGTGCTCGGCCAGGAAGCGGCCGCGCTCGCCGGCGTCGGTGTGCCAGCCGTCCGCGGAGGCCGACGACGGCGGCCCGGCGGCGAGCAGGTGGGCCAGATCGACGGCGATGCCGCCGGCGCCAATGATGGCCACCCTCTGCCCAACTGACTCCAGGTCCGCGAAGGCCTGCGCGTAGTCCAGCACAACAGGGCTGCCGGTGTCCGGCGGCACGGGGGTGGGTGCGTCCGGGGTAAACGGGGGCAGTCCGGGGATGCTCAGGCGCCGCGGCCGGACGCCGGAAGCGACAATGACGTGGTCGTACCCGGCCACCTGATCGACACTGTCAATGGCTGTCTTGGGCTCCACTTGGACGCCGAGCCGGGCCAGTTCGGTCTCGAAATACCGCACGGTTTCCAGGAAGTCGGCCTTGCCGGGCACCTGTCCGGCCAACAGGAACTGGCCGCCGATCCGCGGCCCGGCCTCCCATAGCGTGACTTGGGCGCCATTGGCCGCCAACGCCCGGGCGGCTTCCATTCCGGCTGGCCCCGCGCCTATGACGCCGATCCTGGGGCATGCCCGTCCCGCGCCGATCCGTCCCGCGCCGATCCTGCGCGGTGCAGCTCCTGCGCTGTCAGCTGCGCGGGTCCTTGAAACCGCGGGAAACTCCAGTTCCCGCCCGGCACGGGGGTTGACCAGGCAGGACACTGCCTCCTCGCCCAGGGAAAGGTCGATGCAGGCCTCGTTGCAGCCGATGCAGGTGTTCACCAGCAGCGGCCTGCCGGCAAAGGATTTGGCCAGCACCGCAGGGTCCGACAGGAACGGACGGGCCATGGAGACCATGTCCACGTCCGAGTCCCGCAGCACCTCCTCCGCCTGGGCAAGCGTGTTGATCCGGTTGGCCGCTATCACCGGGACCTCGGCACCGGCGGCAACCAGGGCGGTCTTGATCCGGCCGGCCACGTGCACCCACATCCCGTGCGGCACCAGCGACTGCACCGTGGGCACGCGGGATTCGTGCCAGCCGATCCCGACGTCCACCGCGTCCGCGCCGGCCCGGACCAGCTCGACGGCGAGTGCGTCCACCTCCTGGGGGGTGGAGGATCCGGGCATCAGGTCGTCCCCGGAGAGGCGCACCAGCAGCGGCATCGCCGGAACAGCCCGGCGCACGGCAGCCGTGACCGCCAAAGGGAAGGCCCGCCGTCGTCGGCTGTCCCCGCCCCAGCCATCCGTGCGCCGGTTGGTCAGCGGCGAGGCGAACTGGTTGAGCAGGTAGCCCTCGGAAGCCATGATCTCCACCGCGTCGAAGCCCAGCTCCGCGGCCCGGGCTGCGCCGGCGGCAAAGTTGGCGATGGTCGCGGCAATCCCTTCCTCGTCCAGGGGCATCGGCTCGCAGCGGGAGAAGTTGCTGTACACCGGGGACGGCGCCACCGGACGCAGGCCAAAACTGGACTCAAAGGCGTAGCGACCGGCGTGGAAGAGCTGCAGCCCGATCAGCCCGCCGGCCTGATGCACGCCGTCCACCACCCGGCGCCAGCGTGGCCAGTGCGCGGGCTCGTTGATCAGCGCGTAGCTGCGGCCGCCGGCGCCGGCCCGGCTCACCGCGGCCCCGCCGGTGATGATCAGTCCGGCTCCGCCGCGGACCCGCTCCACGTAGAACGCGGCGAGCTCCTCAGGGTCGCCGGTTTCCATGTTCAGGTGCATGGAGCCGGTGAGGATCCGGTGCGGCACGGTCAGCGTCCCGATCTGCAGCGGCCGCTGCACCAGCGGGTAGGGCTTTGCCATGGTCAACGCCGGATCAGCGCCGGGTGGGACGCTCCGGTAGGCTCACCGGCTCTGTCGTCTGGTGGTAGTAGGGCGCGGCGGCCACCGTCATGCCACCGTCCACCACCAGGGTCTGCCCGGTGATGTACGCCGAATTGGGGGAGAGCAGGAACTCGATCGCGTTGGACATGTCCTCCACCGTTCCCGGCCGGCCCAGCGGAATGGTCTCCAGCACCCGTTCCATCGGTGCCATTCCGGGCAGCGTGTAGAAGTATTCCAGCGAGTCGGAGTCGATCAGCCCGCCGTTGACGCCGTTGACGTTGATGCCGTAGCCGGCAAATTCCACCGCCATGTACCGGATGAAGGATTCCACCGCCGCCTTGTAGGAGCCCAGCGCCGCATAGGTGGCGAAGCCGCGCATGCTGCCGTAGCTGGTCACGGCCACGATCCGTCCGCCGCGGTCCATCAGCTTCACGGCCTCCTGCGCGCCCAGCACAAAGGGCCGGACGTTGGTGGCGTAGGAGCGGTCCAGGTGATGGGGTTTGAGGTCCAGCAGCTTCTTGAACGCGGACGCGGCGGCGTTGTTGACGAAGTAATCCAGCCGGCCGTAGGTCTGCTGTGCGGCGTCGAAAAGGCTCACAATGTCCTCCGGCTTCTCCACGTCTGCCTGCACGGCGATCCCGTCGCCGCCCAGCGCCTTGACCTGCTGGACGACGTCGTTGGCCAGGTCCGCGTTCTGCCGGTAGTTGACCACGACGGATGCGCCCTGGCCGGCCAGCTGCAGTGCCAGCCGGCGGCCGATGCCGCGGGAGGATCCGGTGATCAGGGCGATCTTGCCCTGGTACTTGCCTTCGGGCTGCCCGGCCTGGGCGGATTGCGGGTTGGCTGTATCGGTCACTGGTTCTCCTGGTTCTGGGTAGCTGCGGCCCGGGTGAACAGGTCCCGGGCAATCACGCTCTTCTGGATTTCGTTGGTGCCCTCCTCGAAGCGCTGCGCCCGGGCATCCCGGTAGACCCGCTCGATCGGCTGGGATTTCCAGTAGCCCAGCCCGCCGTGGACCTGCAGGGCCTTGTCGGTGACCCGGGTGAGCATGTCGACGGCGGTCAGCTTGGCCATCGAGGACAGCGCCGGCGCGCGGTCGGAGCCGGCCTCCCACTCGGTGGCCGCGTGCATGACCAGCGCGCGGGCCGCCTCGACGTCCGCAGCATTCTCCGCCAGCATGAAGGCGATGGCCTGCCGCTCGGCAATGGCCTTGCCGAAGGTGATCCGGTGGCGGGCATACTCCACGGCCAGTTGCTGGGCCCGCTCCGCCAGGCCGACGCAGCTCATCGCCACCGAGATGCGGCTGGGGGTCAGGAACCCGCCCAACGCGATCTTCAGCCCGTCGCCCTCCTCGCCGAGGCGCTGGGACACGGGGACGGGGGTATCGCGGAAGGTCAGCCGGGCGTGGTCGGTGCCGCGCACGCCCATGGTGTTGGAGGTGTCCTCCACGGTGACGCCGGGGGACTGCCGGGAAACGAGCAGTCCCACCGTGCCCTCCTTGCCATGGCTGCCCTCCAGCCGGGCAAAGAGCAGCCAGTAGTCGCAGTCCACGCCGAAGGTGATCAGGTGCTTCGTGCCGTTGAGGTAGTAGGTGTCGCCCTCGCGGCGGACGCTGGTGGTGATGTCTGCGCCGGTGCCGTTGCCGGGTTCGGTCAGCGTGAAGGCCACGGTGATGTCGCCGGCCACGGAGGGGACAATGTACTTCTCCCGCTGCTCCGTCGTGGCGTGCGGGTTCATCGAGCGCCAGGTGCCGTTGACCACGTGCACAATCATCCGGATGGAGGCGTGCGAGCGTGAGAAGACCTCCATCAGGCCCATCCACTGGCTGAAGCTCAGCCCGCGCCCGCCCAGTTCCACCGGCGCGGCCAGGCCCAGGAAGCCGCGCTCCTTCAGCTCCGACCGCAGTCCCGCCGGGATAGCGCCGGTGGCCTCGATCTGTTCCGCCCACACCTCGCCGGGGCCCTCCACCCAGGAGGTTACCTCCGCCAGCAGTTGGGCGTAGGTGCCCGGGTCCACCGCGCTGCCGCGCCCATCCAGGCGGGCTACTTGCTCTACCGTCATCTGTTCCTGATCCTTATCTGTGTTACGGGATTACGTGGTGGCTACGTGGTGGCGCCTGGCGGGGATACCCCCGCACCAGTCTGCGGGGTCAGCTCCGCGGCTCGCTCGCGGAGCACGAACTTCTGCACCTTGCCGACGGCGTTGCGCGGGATCTCCGCCAGCAGCTCCAGCCGCTCCGGCCAATAGTGCTTGCTCACCCCGCTGCGCTCCAGGAACTCCTGCAGCCCGCCGAAATCGAGGGTCTGCTCAGGGACCAGCCGGACAAAGGCGCAGGCGCGCTCGCCCAGCCGCGGGTCCGGCATGGCCACCAGGGCCACATCGGCAATGGCCGGATGGGTGTGCAGCAGCTGTTCGATCTCCGAGACCGGCAGCTTCTCCCCGCCGCGGTTGATGATGTCCTTGATCCGGCCGGTGATCCGCAGGAAGCCGTCGTCGTCGAGGGTGGCCAGGTCTCCGGTGCGGTACCAGCCATCGGATGTGAAGGTCTCCTCCTGCAGATCCGGCCGGCCCAGGTAGCCGTCGAAGACGCTGGGGCTGGACAGCTCCAGGTTCCCTTCCGCTCCCGGCGGCAGCAGCAGCCCGCCGTCGTCGGTAATCCGCAGCTGCACGCCGGGCAGGGCGCGCCCGTCCGTGCCCCAGGCCTTGGCCGGCGGATCCGCCGGGGAGGAGAGCGCGCCAAGCCCGGTCTCGGTGGTGCCGAAGGCGCCGCAGACCGCGGTGCCCAGCACCCGGGTGGCGCGTTCGGCCAGCGCACGGGGCACCGCAGCGCCGGTGACCACAAAAATGCGCAGCCGCTTCGGCGCCGGCGCGCCGTCCTCCACCGCCTGGACCAGGTCGGTCAGGAACGGGGTGGCTGCCTGCACAAAGGTGCCGCCCCAGTCCTGCAGGACCTCCAACGCACGGCGGGCATCCCATACACTCTGCACAATCTGCGGTACACCCAGGGTGAAGGAGAGCCACATGCCGTAGAGGAAACCGGTCTGGTGCGCCAGCGGGGACGGGATGTAGATGCTGTCCGAGCTGTCCAGGCCCAGCTGCTGGACCTCCAGCATGGCGGCGCGGGAGAGCCGGCGGTGGCTGTGGATGACGCCCTTGGGCTGCCCGGACGTGCCGGAGGTGAAGAGCAGCTGTGCGGGGTCGTCCGGTTTCGGCGCGCGGGCATCGATGGCGTTGCGGTCGACGACGGCGCTGGCCCAGGCGTGGTGCCACGGCGCCCAGCGCACCGGGCTGCCGCCGGTGCCGGGGGGCATCAGCCGTGGAGTGCCCGGGGTGCCGTGCACCACGAAGACGTGTTCCACCGCGATGCCGTCCAGCGCCGGGTCCGTTCCGGCGGCGGCGGCGTCCAGCAGCCGGGCCACCTCCGCGGCGTGCTGGCGGCCACGGAAGTTGTCGGCCACCAGCAGCACCCTGGCACCGGAGCGCTGCAGCGCATAGGCCACCTCGCGCTCGCGGAAAATCGGCATAATCGGGCAGATCACCGCGCCGATGCGCATGGCTGCTGCCGCGATCACCACAAACTGGCTCCAGTTGGGCAGCTGGACGGCGATTCTGTCACCGGCAGCCACACCAAGGTCCAGGAACAGCGCGGCGGCATGGTCCACCTCGCTGTCCAGCGTCGCCCAGCTCAGGTGCGGTGTCCTGTCCCAGCGCGCATCCACCACTGCCAGGGCGTGCGGCTTCTCCTGGGCCCAGCGCCGGATCCAATCAGCGCCGGTGACCAGTTCCGCCTCGTCCGCGGCCCGCACGGCACCCGCCGCAGCCATGGCCATGGCGGACACAGGGTCGGGCTGGCGGCTCCCCGGCCCGCGTGCGGAGCCCTTTTCGATCTGCATGTCCAGGCCCAGGGTCTGCATGGCATCGAGGAACATCGGGTAGGAAATGCGGTACGCGTTGGGGTAGGTCAGCGCGGACCGGCCCTCTGCGGCGGTGGCAGCCACAGCCAGGGACATCAGCACCCTATGGTCGTTGAAGGAGGACAGGTGGGCGCTGCTCAGCCGCGGCACCCCGTGCACCCGCAGGTTGCTGCCGTCAAAGTCCAGGTCCGCGCCCATGGAATTGAGCTGGAGCATGGAGACCACGCGGTCGGATTCCTTCAGCCGGACGTGCTCCACGTTCCGGAAGACGCTTTCGCCCTCGGCCAGCGCGGCCATCACGGACAGCACCGGCAGCATGTCCGGGACATTCTTGCAGTCCACTTCCACCGGGCCCATCCGCAGCCCGCGGTGCCGCACCCGGACGCCGTCGGCCAGCGGGTCGTAGACCATCGGCAGGCCCATCGCGGCCACGATGTCCAGCAGTTCCGACTCGGGATGGTCGGCGCCCTCTGAGGAGGTCCGGCGCAGGCCGTGCAGCAGGATGTCCGCCGGATGCAGCGCCGCCACGGCCAGCCCAAAGGCGGCCGATCCGATGTCCGGCGGGAGCACCAGGTCGGTGGGCTGGGGCAGCTGGTTGGGCGGAATCCGGTAGCGCCGCCAGTCCGCGGAGACCTCCACCTCCAGGCCGAACTGGCGCATCATCCGCACGGTCAGCTCTACATAAGTGCGCTCGTTGAGCGGTCCGTCGACGACGACGGTCGTCTCGTCGAGCGCGAAGGGCGCGGTGAGCAGCAGGCCGGAGACCCACTGGGACAGGGTTCCGGCGATGTGTACGATGCCGCCGGTGGGCCGGCGTGCCTTGACTTCGATGGGCGGACAGTCCGTCGGTGAGTAGGCCTCCACCCCCATCTGCCGCAGTGCCGAGAGCAGAGGCCCAATGGGTCGGCGCTGGAAATACTTCTGCCCGGTAACAATGAGGTCCCGGTCCGCCAGTGAGGCCAGGCCCACCATGAAGTACAGCGTGGTTCCGGAGCTGCCGGCGGAAATGGAATCCGAGCGGGCGTGGTACGGCCCGCCGTGGACTATGAAGGTATCCCCGTCAATCTCGATCCGGGTGCCCAGGGAGCGCAGCAGCGAGACGGTGTACTGCACGTGCCGTGCGTCGCTGAGGCCGGAAATACGGCTGATGCCCGGGGCCAGGGAGGCCAGGATCAGGGCGCGGTGCGCATGGTATTTCGAATTGGGGACCTGGACTTCACCGCGGACCAGGTCCGAGGTGCCGACGACGGATAAGTGCACTATGCGTACCTGATTTCCGTAAATAAACCAAAGGCAATTGGCTTAACCTTGAATTGGCAAGGTTATTGCCAATTCCGTTTGTCGAAAATACCGCTCATTCAAATTATCAGCATTGTTTAATTATTAGCGTTTCTAAACCGGTACTGTTTGCAAAGGGCAGCAGCACCGTTTGCAAACGAAACCAGCGCTGTTTGCAAACGGCATTGCTGCCATAATCCATTCCTATCACACAGTCGCACAGATTGGTCTCAGCATGACACGGCCGCCGTCCTGCCAGTCCTGCTGGTCCTGAAGGCGGCGGGCTTACACGCTGACCATGATCCACTCGCCGTCGATGGTGGCGGCCAACCGGGTCAGCGGGCGCCGGGCCGGGCCATTAATGACGCTCCCGTCAGCCGGGCGGAAGGTGGAGCCGTGGCAGGGGCAGTCGAACTCCTGGCTCATCGCCGCCACCGTACAGGCAGCATGCGGGCAGACGGCGCTGTACGCCAGGACCGTCGTCTGGTCGGAGCGGAAGAGCAGCACCTGCTTACCGTTGGCGCTGCCGCTGGCTGTTCCTCCCACGGACACGTCGCTGAGCTTTCCCACCCGTATGGGAGTGCCTCCGGTGGGTGGCGGAGCTGCGGTGGCTGGAGCCGCCGGGGAAGCAGAGGTGGGGGCGCAGGCGGCCAGGGCGGCGATACTGCCGGCCGCGGTGCCGGCGCCCAACAGGCGGCGGCGGGTCAGTGGGGTGTCAGAACTCATCCGCCCAGTCTTTCAGCTTTAGCTGTGAGCTTCTTACCCTTCACTCGATGGTAGATGGGGTGGGGAATGGGCGCTCAGGGGCGGGAGGCGGTTCCCGGAGCGTGGAACCGCTTTCCGCGGACCCGCTCGGAGGCCCCGACGCGGTCCAGATAGGGTGTGATGCCGCCCAGGTGCATCGGCCAGCCGGCGCCCAAAATCATGCACAGGTCTACATCCTCCGGCCCGGCCACCACGCCCTCGTCCAGCATCCGGCCGATCTCGTCCGCCAGCGCATCCTGGGTGCGCGCCAGCACCTGCGCGGAGGTGGAGGGGCGGTCGCCGAAGTCCAGCAGCGCCAGGGTCTCGTCGGTGACGTACTGGGAGCCGTCCGCCGCGGTATCCCACAGGCCTTTCCTGCCGGCATCTATCAGCTTCTGCTGGTTCTTCGAGAGATAGAAGCGGTCCCCGAAGGCGGCGTGCAGGGATTCCTGCACATGCTGGCCCACCGGCAGGCCCACCATGGCCAGCAGCGTGAACGGCGTCATCGGCAAGCCCATCGGCCGCAATCCGGTGTCAGCGGTCACCGCGTCGGTGCCCTCGTCGAAGATCTTGGTGATCTCGCCGAACATCCGGCCCAGGACCCGGTTGACCACAAAGGCCGCCGCATCCTTGACCAGCACGGCATTCTTGCGCAGCGCCTTGGCGGTCTCGAACGCCGTGGCGAGCACGCCGTCGTCGGTCTTGGGCGCACGCACAATCTCCAGCAGCGGCATCACCGCCACCGGGTTGAAGAAGTGGAAGCCCACCAGTCGCTCCGGGTGCGCCAGGTCCTCCGCCATCGCCGTGACCGAGAGCGAGGACGTGTTGGTGGCCAGGATGCATTCCGGGGAGACGATGGCCTCCAGTTCGGCGAAGACCTGCTTCTTGACTCCGAGTTCCTCGAAAACGGCCTCGATCACAAAGTCAGCGTCGGCAAAGGCGTCCTTTGACACCGAGCCGGTGACCAGCGCCTTGGTGCGGTTGGCGGCGTCGGCCTTGATCCGGTCCTTGGCCAGCAGCTTGTCCACCTCCGCGTGCACGTAGCCCACGCCCTTGTCCACCCGGGCCTGGTCGATGTCCGTCATGACCACCGGAACCTTGAGCTGGCGGGCGAAGAGCAACGCCAGCTGGCTGGCCATCAGTCCGGCACCGACCACGCCCACCTTGGTGACGGGACGGGCCAGCGACCTGTCCGGGGCGCCGGCGGGCCGCTTGGCGCGCTTCTGCACCAGGTCCAGGAAGGCGTAGACGGTGGCGCGGAATTCGTCCGTCTGCATCAGCTCACCCAGCGCCATGTCCTCCTGGGCGAAGGATTCCGCCTTGGTGTACTTCTTGCCCTTCTCCAGCAGGTCGATCACGCGGGCCGGTGCGGGGGCTGCGTTGGAGGTGCGCGCCTCCACGAAGCCTTTGGCGTGCTCGACGGCGGCATCCCAGGCCGCGCTCTCAGCCTGCGAGAGCGGCTCCTTGACCGAGTTGGGGCGGTCGACCGTGGTCTCGCCCGTGATGACCCTGGCCGCCCAGGCCAGTGACTGCTCCACGAAGTCCGCCGGCTCGAAGAGCGCGTCGGCGATGCCCAGCTTGAAGGCCTCCGTGCCACCGAGTGTGCGGTTGTTGCTCAGCGGGTTCTCGATCATGACCTTGACCGCGTTGGCCGGACCGATCAGCCGGGGGAGCAGGTAGACCCCGCCCCAGCCCGGGACCAGGCCCAGGAAGGCCTCCGGCAGGCCCAGCGCGCCGGCACCGGTGGAGACGGTGCGGTAGTTGGCGTTCAGCGCAATCTCCAGGCCGCCGCCCAGCGCCACTCCGTTGATGAAGACGAAGCTCGGCACCCCCAGGTCGCCGAGTGTGCCGTAGACGTCGTGCCCCAGCTGGGCCATCCAGACCCCGTGTTCGCGCTCCTTGAGTGTCTTGACCGCGGACAGGTCCGCCCCGGCCACCAGGAAGTACGGCTTGCCGGTGACGCCCACGCCCACGATTTCGCCCCTGGCGGCTCGTTCGCGCTGCGCCTCCAGCAGCCTGCCCAGCTCCACCAGGGTGTTGGGCCCCAGCGTGGTGGGACGTTTGTGGTCCAGCCCGTTGTCCAGTGTGATCAGGGCGAACGTGCCAGCACTGGGATGGCCGGCGGTGGCCGGCAGCTGGACGTCCTGCAGGTAGGAATGGGTGACGATTTCATCCGGGAAAAGCCGGGCAAGTTTGTCGAAGTCCTGGGCGCTCATGCGTGGTTCTCCTGGCTGTTGTCGCGGACGGTGGTCGGGGCTGCCGCATCCCAGTGCGGGTTTTCCCAGATTACGGTGGCCCCCATGCCCAGGCCGATGCACATGGTGGTGATCCCGTACCGGACGCTGCTGTCTTCCTGGAACTGGCGGGCCAACTGGTTCATCAGGCGCACCCCGGAGGAGGCAAGCGGATGTCCGACGGCGATGGCCCCGCCGTAGCGGTTGACGCGGGGATCGTCGTCGGCAATCCCGAAGTGGTCCAGGAAAGAGAGCACTTGAACGGCGAAGGCCTCGTTGATTTCAAAGAGTCCGATGTCCTCTATCCCCAGCCCGGCGATCCGCAGCGCCTTTTCGGTGGCCGGGACCGGGCCGATGCCCATGACCTCCGGTTCCACGCCGGCGAAGGCATAGGAGACCAGCCGCATCTTCACCGGCAGGCCCAGTTCCTCGGCGGCGTCGGCGGAGGCCAGCAGCGCGGCCGTGGCGCCGTCGTTCAGGCCGGCCGCGTTGCCGGCGGTGATGCGCCCGTGCGCGCGGAACGGGGTACGCAGTGTTGCCAGGTCGTCCAGGGTGGTGCCCGGCCGGGGCGGTTCATCGGCGGTGTTCAGCGCCCAGCCCTGCCCCGGCTTCAGTGTGGCCACCGGCACCAGGTCGGGTTGGATCTGCCCGTTTTCGTAGGCCTTGGCGAGCTTTGCCTGACTGGCCACCGCGTAGGCATCGGTGCGTTCCTTGGTGATGGCGGGGAAACGGTCATGCAGGTTTTCCGCGGTGTTGCCCATGTTCAGCGCCGCCGGATCCACCAGCCGCTCGGACATGAAGCGCGGGTTCGGGTCCGCGCCGGCGCCCATCGGGTGGTGGCCCATGTGCTCCACTCCGCCGGCGATGACGACGTCGTAGGCGCCAAAGCCGATGCCGGACGCCGTCGTCGTCACCGCGGTCATGGCGCCGGCACACATCCGGTCGATCGCAAAGCCGGGGACAGACCTGGGCAGCCCGGCCAGCAGGGCCGCCGTGCGGCCGATCGTCAGGCCCTGGTCTCCGGTCTGCGTGGTCGCGGCGATGCCGACGTCGTCAATCCGGTCCGCGGGCAGTGAGGGGTTGCGGCGCATCAGTTCACGGATGCACTTGACCACCAGGTCGTCCGCGCGGGTGTCGGCGTAGATGCCTTTGTCCCCGGCCTTGCCGAAGGGCGTGCGGACGCCGTCAACGAAGACCACGTCCCTCACCTGGCGGTTGCGAATTCTTCCATTCTGGACCTGCCCGGGTTGGCTCACCTGGAACTCCTCATTGAGACATGGATGTCGGCACCACACTATAGCGGCAGGGGATCCGACGGTATAACTCCTATGTTACTCATGGGTAACATAGCTGACAAACCGGGGCTCGGCACCGTGCCGCGCCTGCTCCCCACCCTGCCGCATTGTCTTAGCTGGCGTCAGCAGCGCCGTCGGACGCCGCCTTGCCCACCTTGGCCGGTAACGGTTCGGGGTTCAGGAAAGCTTCCACAAGCATGGGCACCGTCTGTTCAATCTGCCAGTTGCGCGCGCCGAGCTCGGCCAGCTGGGCGGCCACACTTTGCGCGGAAATATCCGCCGGCGGACGCCATGCCAGGCGGCGGAGGTAGTCCGGGGTCAGCAGGTTCTCCACCGGCATGTTCATTTTCTCCGCGATCGCGGCCAGCCGGGGCTTGGCGGTGGCCAGGCGCGCGGCCGCGGCCGGATCGCGTTCCGCCCACACCCGTGGCGGCGGCGGGGCGTTGGTGGGCAGGTGCAGCGGCGGAAGCTCCTTGAGGTCCCGCGCGATGGAGACCGCCCGAAGCCAGCGCGGCGCCTCGCGTTTGGCGGCGCGGCCGTGGAAGCCGGGCACGGCCAGCAGTTGCGGGACGCTCTGCGGCATCGCTTTGGCCGCGGCCACCAGTGCCGAGTCGGGGATCAGGCGGCCCGGAGCAACATCGCGGTTCTGGGCCAGCTGGTCGCGTTCGGTCCACAGCTCGCGGACGGCCGCCAGCTGCCGGCGGTCGCGCAGCTGATGGACGCCGGATGTCCGCCGCCATGCGTCAAGCCGGGGACCGGGAACGCCGGCGGCCAGGATGGCGGCGAATTCCTCCTCCGCCAGGCCCAGCTTTCCGTCGGCCTGCAGCAACTCGATGAGTTCCTCGCGCAGCTCAGCCAGCACCTCCACGTCCAGCGCGGCGTAGCGCAGCCACGGCTCGGGCAGCGGTCGGGTGGACCAGTCCGCGGCGGAGTGCTCCTTGGCGAGGCCGAAGCCCAGCAGTTGCTCGATCACGGCGGCCAGGCCCACCCGCGGCAGGCCGGCCAGCCGCGCGGCCAGTTCGGTATCGAAGAGTTTGTCCGGCCACATGCCCAATTCCAGCAGGCACGGGAGATCCTGGGTGGCGGCGTGCAGGATCCATTCGGTGCCACGCAGAGCCTCGTTGATGATGGCCAGATCGTCAAAAGGCTCCGGATCGATCAGCCATGTCCCTGAGCCTTCGCGGCGGATCTGCACCAGGAAGGCGCGCTGGCCATAGCGGAATCCGGAGGCGCGCTCGGCGTCGACCGCAGCCGGTCCGGTGCCCGATGCCAGCGCCGCGGCCGCGCGTTCCAGTCCCTCGGCGGTGGAAATGACCAGCGGAACGCCCTCGCGCGGGGTGTCCAGTTCGATGACCTCGGGGGGCGCGGTAAGGTCCAGTCCCAGCTCGGCCTGCAGGATCACGGCGGATTCCGCGGGAGCGGCGGGCTCGACGGCGGCCCCGGTTGGGGTGGGTTCGACGACTGGTTCACCGACGGTCTCAGAGGCGGCTTTCTTATCCGTCTTGGGTGATCTGGGGGCGCGCACGCGCGTGCGCTTTTCGGTATTCGGGGTCGTCATGATGCCTCCAGTCTACCGAGAACTCCCCTCAGTTCCGGCGCCTGTTGGGCAGCGCCCGCACGCCCTCGGGCAGGGGCGGCAGACCGGCGAAGGTGCACACCATATCCGACCAGGCTTCGAGATGCGCCCGGACATCGGCCGAGGCGGGGGTCCAGGAGGCGCGTAGCTCAATGTCGATCGAATCCTGCCGGTCGGACAGGGTGCCGTAGCTCTCCGAGAGGCTGCGGGTGGCGGTGCCGCCGGCGGAACGGTAGGGCGCGCGGTGGCTTTCCAGCGCCTCCACCAGCCAGGTCCAGGCAACCGAGCCCAGCAGGGCATCATTGCCAATATCGGCCTCAAGCTGGGCCCGGATATAGGTCACGATCCGGAAGGTGCCGTCCCACAGATCTGAGCCGTCCGGGTCATGCAGCAGGATGAACCGGCCCGTGGCCAGTTCGGGCGGCTCGATGCGGGCTGCGGCCATCATGGCCGGACCGTGCATCGGCTGGAATGCGGAGGTGCCGACGACTTCCGCCCCGAGTGCCACCGCATACGGGGCCAGCCGTGACGGGGCAGGGAGTTCTTCGAGCCGCAGTTCGCTGCGGCATTGTGCTTTACGGAGGGTTCCCAGGGCTGTCAGGAATTCTGAGGGAACCTGTGCTAGCGCGCTCACACTCGCAGATTACGCCCGGGTGGGCAAACTCACCCGCAGGCGCGCCGCAATCGCACCCGCCTGCACGTTCTGCTCCCCGAGGGACCTGCCTCGCTGAGCAGAACCGGTTCCTGCCCACCGAAAGGGCCCGTTCGCTGAGCAGAACGGTGCGTCCGGCAGTTCAGTCAGGCGAGTTCGCGCCGGATGGCCTCGGCAAAGGCGTCGATGTCCGCCTCGGTGGTGTCAAAAGAACACATCCAGCGCACCTCGCGGGCGGCCTCATCCCAGTCGTAGAACCGGAAGGACTTCCGGAGCCGGTCGGCCGAGCCTGCGGGCAGGATGGCAAAGACGCCGTTGGATTCGGTGGCCTGGGTGGGGGTGACGCCGTCGATCCCGTCCACCGCGGCCCGCAGCCGGCTGGCCATGGCGTTGGCATGGGAGGCCGAACGCAGCCACAGGTCGCCCTCCAGCAGGGCAATGAACTGCGCGGAAATGAACCGCATCTTGGAGGCCAACTGCATGTTCATCTTGCGCAGGTACGGCAGTCCCACGGTCGCGTCCGGGTTCAGCGTCACCACTGCCTCGCCGTAGAGCAGGCCGTTCTTTGTCCCGCCAAAGGAGAGCACATCCACGCCGGCGTCGGAGGTGAAGGCGCGCAAAGGCAACCCCAGGTGGGCCGCGGCATTGGCCAGCCGGGCACCGTCCATGTGCAGCTTCATGCCCTTGGCGTGCACGTGGTCCGCGATCGCCCGGACCTCCTCAGGCGTGTAGCAGGTGCCCAGTTCCGTGGTCTGCGTGATGGACACGGCCAGCGGCTGGGCACGGTGCTCGTCGCCCCAGCCCCAGGCTTCCTGGTCGATCAGCTCCGGGGTCAGCTTCCCGTCGGGGGCGGGCACAGCCAGCAGCTTCATCCCGCCAACGCGCTCCGGCGCCCCGTTTTCGTCCATATTGATGTGCGCCGTCCGGGCGCACACCACCGCGCCCCAGCGCGGCAGCAGCGACTGCAGGCTGAGCACGTTGGCGCCGGTGCCGTTGAAGACCGGGAAGGCCTCCACGCCAGGGCCGAAATGGCGGGCCATGACCCCCTGCAGCCGTTCGGTGTAGACGTCCTCCCCATAGGAGACCTGGTGCCCCTCGTTGGCCTGGGCCAGCGCGGTCAGCACCTCAGGATGGACTCCGGAGTAGTTGTCCGAGGCGAAACCGCGCACCTTCGGGTCGTGCAGGCGGCCGGAGGAGAGCTGGTCAATGGTGTCAGTCACGGAGTGCTGTGCCTTTTCTAGGAGATGTTTCTACAGGACTTTGCGGATGCCGTTAAGTCCGGCGGCCGGTTGGGCGAAGAGTTCGCAGATCTCCCCGGCCAGCAATTCTACATCCGTGAATCCGGGGAATTTCCGGTCGGGCGCGGCCGCTCGCATACCCTCGTCCACCAGGGCTTTGACGGCCAGTACGACGGCGGCGGCCTGGCTTTCGTCGGCCGCGAACCCGTCCGCGACGGCCTGGACCCACGCTTCGGCGGCCGCCTTCACCGCGGCATAGTTGGCGTTGCCCGCCGTCGGCCTTGTTACCGACGTCGAGGAGACAATGGCCAGCCGACCGGCGGGGGAGGCGGCGAGGTCCGGGTAGAACGTCCGGCTGGTGTTGCGCAGCGTGGTGATCACATTGCGCTGCAGGAATTCCCAGTCCTCATCGCTCTGGCCGGGGATGCCCTTGCCGCCGCGCCAGCCGCCGACCAGATGGATCAGGCCGTCGATCGGCCCGAACTCCCGGTGGATGCTGGCCGCCAGTTCCTCTACAGCCGTAGGGCCGGCAAGGTTGCAGACCAGCCCGGCGGCACCGGGAATGCCGGCGACCGCGGCTGAGATCCGTTCCGGGTCAGAGCCGACGGAGAGCACCCGGTGCCCGGCCGCGGCCAGGGCACGGGCGGTGGCGATGCCGGCGGCGCTGCTGCCCCCGGCAATCAGTACGGTCAGCTGGCCAGGATCCTGGGGTTCGGTCACATCTTCAAGACTAGCCACTTAAGCGGCGGTTAGGCCGCGTCGCCGGTGATGCCGGCGGTGGATTCGACGACGGAGCGCATCTTCTTCTCCAGCGCCTCGTAGAACATGGACAGCGGGAATTCATCGTCCAGCACCTGGTCGGTCAGGCCCCGCGGGGCGCCGTCCAGAGGCAGTGCATCCGGACCCTTGGCCCAGACCGAGGCGGGGTTTGGCGTGACGGTGCCGGACACCAGCTCGTAGGCGGCCAACCAGTGCGCCGTCTTGGGCCGGTCGATCGAGCGCCAGTACAGCTCCTCGATCTTCGCACCCAGGGCGATCACGACGTCGGGAACCTCCGGCCAGTCGATGGTGAGCTTGGTGTCAGTCCAGTGCAGCACGTGGTGCTGGTGCATCCAGGCAAAGAGCAGCTGTCCGCCCAGGCCGTCGTAGTTGCGCACCCGGCTGCCGGTGATGGCGAAGCGGAAGATGCGGTCGAAGATCACCGCATACTGGACCAGCTTGGCGTGCCGCCGCGCCTCGGGGGAGGCGTCGTCGTCGTGCTCCACCTTCACCGATTCGCGGAAGGCGGTCAGGTCGCAGCGCAGCTCCTCCAGGGAATAGAGGAAGAAGGGCATCCGCTGCTTGATCATGAACGGGTCGAAGGGCAGGTCCCCGCGCATGTGTGTGCGGTCGTGGATCAGATCCCACATCACGAAGGTTTCCTGGGTCAATTGTTGGTCATCGAGCAGTCCGGCCGCATCCGATGGCAGTTCCAGCGAGGTGATCCCGGCCGCCGCGCGGAGCACCCGGCGGAAGCGGGCTGCCTCGCGGTCGGCGAAAATGCCGCCCCAGGTGAAGGCGGGGGTCTCGCGGACGGCCACGCTCTCCGGGAAGAGCACCGCGGAGTTGGTGTCATAACCGGGGGTGAAGTCCAGGAACCGGATCGGCACAAACAGTTTGTTGGAGTAGTCGCCGGCCTCCAGTTCGCTGACGAACTCCGGCCAGATGACCTCGATCAGCACCGCCTCCACAAACCTGTTGGTGCTGCCGTTCTGCGTGTACATCGGGAAGACCACCAGATGGCCCAGGCCGTTGATCCGGTGCCGCTGCGGCGCGAAGGCCATCAGCGAGTCCAGGAAGTCCGGCACGCCCAGGTCGTTCTGGGACCACCGGTCGAAGTCCTGGACCAGCAGGTGCAGGTATCCCGCGTCGTGCGGGAAGTGTGGCGCCAGGGCTGCGATGGACTCGGTGATGGTGGCAATGAGGCCGCGGGCGGCGTGGTGGTCCGCCGCGTCCGGGACCGAGCCGTCCTTGACCTGGAGCGCCTGCAGTGCCGTTGCCGCCGCCTTCAGGGCCAGCCATTCCGGCACGCTTGCCAGCTCCGCGGCCATGACGGTTTCGATGGAGCAAGCGGCGGGAAGGTCGGTGCTGAGGGTCGGGGAGACGGTCTGGGTCACGTCGACGGTCCTTTCAAGACGGTGTTCCGGTGTGTTTTGCGAGCGTACCAATAGAACAGCAAAACTTATCTTGAATATTCCTAAGCATCAGAAACTGTTAGGCTCAGGATCGCAGAACAGCGGAAGTGGACCAGCGGCAGGCACTGCTGCGTGTCGATCCGACACGCCCGAAGAACGGATTCGAAAGTGGCCAGGGCTCGGCCGGCCCGACAACGCCCGCTTACTGCTCCGCCGGGACCAGCTTCAGCGATACGGAGTTGATGCAGAACCGCTGGTCCGTGGGGGTGTCGTAGCCCTCGCCGTCAAAGACATGGCCCAGGTGGGAGTCGCAGTTGGCGCACCTGACCTCCACCCGGTCCATTCCCATGGAGCGGTCGTGGATATAGCGGACCGAGCCCTCCGCCAGCGGTGCCCAGAAGGACGGCCAGCCGCAGTGCGAGTCGAATTTCTCGTTGCTGGTGAACAGTTCCGCGCCACAGGCCCGGCAGTTGTACGCTCCGGCCGTGTGGCTGTCCCAGTACTCGCCGGTGAAGGGCCGCTCCGTGCCAGCCTGGCGCAGCACGCGGAATTCGTCGGCGGTCAGTTCCTGGCGCCACTGCTCGTCGGTCTTCGCCTTCGCATCGCCCAAGGGGGCCCCGGTCGCCGCAGCTGTCCCGGTAGTGGGCGTGGTTTCTTCGCGGATCGTTTTGTTGTTGGTCATACCCGCATAACGCCTAGGAGTCGCCAATAAATCCCGAACCGGCGTACAGGTGCAGCACCGGCAGCCCCAGTTTGTGCTGCGCCTGGTTGGCCCAGTCCTGGTGGAAGGTGTCCGCCAGGGCATGCGGGCGGGTGACGACGATGGCCTGGCGGGCGTCAGTGGCCTTGACCTCTGACACCAGTGCCCGGACCGCGTTGCCCTCGACGACCTTGCCGCTGACCTTGGCCCCGGCAGCCTCCAGCACCGCGATCGAGGTGGCCAGCTGCCCGGCTGCCTCTGCCCGCGCCACTTCCTTGCTCGGCGGCTTGTCCCGCAATTCCCGCACGGCGGCAGGCAGATCGAGCAGTGTCAGCTGGTCCACCACGTCCACCAGCAGATTGCGCTTGGCACCGGAGGGCACCAGCACCACCAGCTGGACGTCGTCGCCGTCGTCATAGGACCGGATGATGTTCTCTGCGTCCAGCTCGCCCAGGGGCTCTTCGGTCAGGATGATGATCGAATCAGTCATGGCATAAGAGTATGCCAGCGGTGCCAGATGGGATCCGCGTTCTTTCCACCAACGTCCGGTGCGCCGCTCGACCTTCTCTGCCATGAACCGGAACAATGGGATCATGCCAACAAATGTGGACCAGCAGCGGCACGGACTTCCGGTCAAGCCGGTTAAGTGGACGGCCCTGAAATGGACGACGCTGGGGATCGGCATGGGTGCCGGAGCCGCGTCCCTGCTGGCCACCGCCACCTCCGGCCTGGCGGCCTACTTTGCCCGCCGCGTCGTCACCCCGGACAAGGTGCGGGTGGAGGACCTGCCCATCCTGGCCGTGGTCCGGAACGGCTTTGATCTGCAGGTCATCCTGCCCGCGAACCAGGACACCACGGTGGACGGGACCTACAGCCTGTTCTTCGACGGGGGCGCCGGCCATGCCCGGATCGGGGCCATCCGCTCCTACGTGCCGCGGGAGGGAACGGTGCTGCGCGAAGTGGAGGAGGTGCTCTCGGGGGACCTGCCCTCCGCCAAGCGGGGCTGGTGGAGCGCGGTGGTCTACGACACGCCGGCGGACATCGGGCTGGCCGGCGAGGACGTCACCATCGAGCTGCCCGGCGGCCCCGCCCCGGCCTGGCTGATCCGCGCGGAGCCGGCCCTGGATACCTGGGCCATCATGGTCCACGGCCGCGGCGCCAGCCGCAGTGAGGGCCTGCGGGCGGTCCGGACGGCGCGGGAACTGCGTCTGACCAGCCTGCTGATGTCCTACCGGAACGACGGCGATGCCCCCGCAGCGGACGATGGCCGGTACGGGCTGGGGGTGACCGAGTGGGAGGACGTGGAAGCGGCGATCGGCTTTGCCCTCTCCCGGGGGGCCCGGAACGTGGTGCTGTTCGGCTATTCGATGGGTGGGGCCATTGTGCTACAGACGGCGGACCGCAGCCAGTACCGCACCATGATCCTGGCCCTGGTGCTGGACGCACCGGTGATCAACTGGGTGGACGTTCTGGCCCACCAGGCGGAACTGAACCGGATCCCGGCGGCCGTGGGGCACTACGGCCAGCTGATGCTCAGCCACCCGCTGGGCCGGCGGATTACCGGCCTGTCGGCCCCGGTGGACCTGAAAAGCATGAACTGGGTGGCCCGCGCGGGGGAGCTGCGCACGCCCACGCTGATCATCCACAGCGTCGACGACGAATTTGTCCCCTTTGGTCCCTCGGCCGAGCTGGCCGAGCGGAACCCGGAAATGGTGACCTTTGAACCCTTCAGCCATGCCCGCCACACGGCGGAGTGGAATGTGGAGCCGCAACGCTGGGACGCGGTCGTGAAGAAGTGGCTGGCCCCGCGGTTAGGCTGAATCGCGGACTGATCTCCCGCTAATCCCCGGCTAATCCCCGGCGATGGGTGCGGTGATGGCCCTGGTCAGCCGGACCAGGTCATGCGGGGACAGCTCGATGTCGAAGCCGCGGCGTCCGCCGGAGACCAGGATGGTGCCGAAGTCCAGCGCCGAAACGTCGACCACAGTGGGCGACGGTTGCCGCTGGCCCAGCGGCGAAATGCCGCCCAGGACGTAGCCGGTCCGCCGCTGCGCCGCCTGCGGATCCGCCATGGCGGCTTTCTTTTGTCCCAGCGCCTCCGCCAGCGCCTTCAGGTTCAGGCTGCCGCTGACCGGGACAACGGCAACCACCAGGTTGCCCCCAACCTGGGCCATCAGCGTTTTGAAGACCTGGGCGGGATCCCGGTTGAGCGCCTCCGCGGCCTCCAGCCCGTAGCTGCCTGCCGCCGGGTCATGGCGGTAGGAGTAGGCAGTGTAGGGAACTCCGGCGGCCGCCAGCAGCGCAGTCGCCGGAGTTCCGGAGTGGGTCCGGGAATTAGTGCCAGCCGGCGGCCGGCTCATCAGTGCTACGCGGCCTGGTGGCTCAGGGCCGTTACCTTGCGCTTGATCCGGCCCAGCATTGCCGCCATGCCGCGCATCCGCAGCGGGGTGATGGCGCGGGTCAGCCCCAGCAGGTCCGGCATGTCATCCGGCACGGCCAGGATGTCCGCCGCCGGCAGGCCGTCCAACCCCTCGTGCAGGACGCTGGCGAAGCCGCGGGTGGTGGGTGCCTCCTGGGGTGCCCGGAAGAAGAGCCGGATGACGTCGCCGTCGTCGTGCTTCTCGTTCTCCACCGTCAGGAACAGCGGAGTCTGGCATTCCACCACCTGCTCCAGCAGTTCCGGATGGTCGGTCAGCCGCTCCGGGAGTTCCGGCAGGGCGCGGGAGAATTCCAGCAGCAGCTGCAGCCGGTCCGGTTCCTCCAGGGCTTGGAAGTCATCGACAATTTCCGCCAGCGCGGGAGGCATAACATTCGTAGTCATCAAACCCCAGTCTAGTTCGAAGCGGGCACTTCGCCACGCTCGGAGCCCTTGGCGATGGGCACGCGCACCGCGTTGCCCCACTCCGTCCAGGAACCGTCATAGTTGCGGACGGTGTCAAAGCCCAGCAGGTACTTCAGCGCAAACCAGGTGTGGCTGGAACGCTCGCCGATGCGGCAGTAGGCCACGACGTCGTCGCCGGGCTTCAGTCCGGCCTCGTCCAGGTAGAGGGCCTCGAGTTCGGCGCGGTTGCGGTAGGTGCCATCCTCGGCAGCCGCACGGCCCCAGGGGATGGAGGCCGCCGTCGGAATGTGGCCGCCGCGCATCGCGCCTTCCTGCGGGTAGGCGGGCATATGCGTGCGCGCTCCGGTGTACTCCTCCGGCGAGCGGACGTCGATCAGCGGGTGGCCCAGATGCGCCAGCACGTCTTCCTTGAAGGCACGGATCGGGGCATCGTTGCGCTCGGCTACGGGGTACTGCGCCTCCGTGACCTTCGTGGCATCCGTGGTCAGCTCGCGGCCCTCGGCAATCCACTTGTCCCGCCCGCCGTCCAGCAGCCGCACGTCCTCATGGCCAAAGAGGGTGAAGACCCACAGCGCGTAGGCAGCCCACCAGTTGGATTTGTCGCCGTAGATGATCACGGTGGTGTCCCGGGAGATACCCTTTGATCCGGCCAGCTTCGCGAAGGCCGGGCCGTCGACGTAGTCGCGGGTAACCTCGTCATTGAGGTCCGTGTGCCAGTCGATTTTGACCGAGCCGGGGATATGGCCGGTTTCGTAAAGCAGCACGTCCTCATCGGATTCGACCACCACCAGGCTGCCGTCCCTGGCCTCCCCGCGCTCCAGCGCGTCGGCCAGCCACTGGGTGGAAACCAGCCGCTCCGGATGGGCATAGGCGGCGAACTTCTCGTTTGTTTCTGCTGCAACTGGCATGGTGCCCTCAATCTTCCGATCAACGTTGGTGGCGGTTGCTGTGCACAGCCCACTTCCCGCCGTGTCCCGCCGTGGCTTCAGCCCACTCCCTTCAGCTTAACCATTCGTTGCAGGCAATACTTCCCGGCGTTCATCTTGCGCAATGTGGGTCCGGTCACCGGGGCAGCCCCCGGTTCAGGGGAAGGAGCCGGTTGGCGGTATCCTTGCTGTGCGCCATGCGCCCCTACCCCCTTGAAGGATCGGACCACCTTTGGTACAGCTTGAGCAACTCGCCGCCCGCATGCCGTCCGTGACGGTCGATGAGCTGCTCAAAGGCTTCTATCCTTCCCCGCGGTTCGGTTCAGTCTCCTTTGCCAGCTACCGTCCGGACCCGGCGCAGCCCTCTCAGGCGGCGGCGGTGCGCGCCCTGGAACATTTTGCCGGGTCCATCAAGGCCTCCGAGCCCAAGGGCCTGCGCCGCCTCTTCGGCGGCAAGAAGCCGGCCGGGCGGGCCGGGATCTACCTGGACGGCGGCTTCGGAGTGGGCAAGACCCACCTGCTGGCGTCCCTGTGGCATGCGTCGCCGGGACCGAAGGCCTTCGGCACCTTCGTGGAGTACACCAACCTGGTGGGTGCGCTCTCCTTCCGCAAGACGGTGGAAGCGCTGAGCAGCTACAAACTGGTCTGCATCGACGAATTCGAACTGGACGATCCCGGCGATACGGTCCTGATGTCCCGGCTGATGCGCGAACTGGCCGACGCCGGGGTGAAGCTGGCAGCGACCTCCAACACCCTGCCCGGATCGCTGGGGGACGGCCGCTTCGCCGCGGTGGACTTCCAGCGGGAAATCCAGGTGCTGGCAGACCAGTTCGACGTCGTGAGGATCGACGGTGACGACTACCGGCACCGCGGACTGCCGGTCCCGCCGTCGCCCCTGCGCAACAGCGAGCTGGATGCGGCGATGAAGGCCGAATTCGACGGAAAAACCGTTGCCATGGACGACTTCGATTCGCTGCTGGGCCACCTTGCCGGTGTACATCCCAGCCGGTACCGCCAGCTCATCAGCGGGATCGACGGCGTCGTCTGGCGCAACGTGCGGACCATCACCGAACAGGCCGTGGCCCTTCGATTCGTGGTGCTCGCCGACCGCCTGTATGACAAGGACGTGCCGATCCTGGCCAGCGGGGTGCCGTTCGATTCCTTGTTCACGCCGGAAATGATGGGCGGCGGGTACATGAAAAAGTACTACCGCGCCGTTTCCCGGCTGACCGCACTGGTCCGGGAGGGCCAGGATCACGAGCCCAGCTAGGGATCTTCGACCGCCTCCTGGCCGGACAGCGGATCGAAGGCCGTCCGTTCTGCACCAGATTGAAAGCCAGTGCCGCCAAGGTCAGCGCGTGTCGCGGGGCAACACGCGGTTTGGGCTCTGGTTCTGGTGCAGCTCGGCTGGCGGCTGGGGCTCCTGCTGTCTTTCCGGACGCCGGGTTAGCAGCCAGCGCACCAGCAGCCCGGCCAGCAGCGCCCAGAAGGCGGCGCCTATGCCGGCAAAGCTCAGGCCGGAGGCGGCCATCAGGAAGGTCACCACTGCGCCGATCCGCTCGCCCGGCTCCGCAAACGCCGCCCAGGCGGACGAGGCCAAGGTGGACAGCAGCGCCAGCCCGGCCACGGCTTCCACCAGACCTCCCGGGGCGGCCGCCACCACAGTGACCAGGGCCGCGGAGAAGGCGGCCAGGACCAGGTAGGCCCAGCCGGAGGTGAACGCCGCGATCCAGCGTTTGCTCCGGTCCGGTCCCGCTTCATCTCCCGCGGAAAGGGCTGCACTGAGCGCGGCGAGGTTGATGGCGTGGCCACCGAAGAACCCGCCGGCTATGGTTCCTATGCCTGTCACCACCATCGACGAACGCCACGGGGTGCTGAATCCGAACGATTTCAGTACGGCGACGCCGGGAATATTCTGCGAGGCCATGGTCACGATGAAGAGCGGCAGCGCGATGCCCACTATCGCCTGCCAACTGAAGGCCGGCGTCGTCCAGACCAGCACCGGCAGCAGGTGCGCCGCGGACAGCGGCGTCCGGCCGATCACCAGGTACGCCCCGATGACCAGCAGGGCCACGACCAGGGCTACCGGGACCGCCCACCGGGAGGCGAATCTCATCATCAGCAGCCAGCCGAGAATCACCGGAGCCACCAGCAGGGGAGTGGAACCGAGGGATTTGAACGGCGCCAGGCAGAGCTCCAGCAGCACGCCGGCCAGCATTGCCTGCGCCAGCGGCACCGGTATCCGGCCAATCAGCGATCCGAGCGCCGGGACCAGTCCGGTCAGCAGGACAAGTACCCCGACGGCCAGGAAGGCTCCGACGGCGGCCGGCCAACCGCCGTCGACCGCTCCGGTGCTGACCAGCAGCGCCGCCCCGGGGGTGGACCAGGCGAGCGTGACAGGCAGCCTGCTGCGCCAGGAAATCAGCAGGGCGCCCAGCGCAAAGGCCACGGTCAGTGCCAGCAGCCCGGAGGCCGCCTGGGCATCCGTGGCGCCTACCGCGCGTAGGCCCGCCAGCACGACTGCGAAGGAGGAGGTGAAGCCGACCAGAGCCGTAACGACTCCGGCGACAATGGGACGCGAGATATGTGAATGCTGGAGCGGCTGTGGCACGCCTACCGTTCTACCGTACGGCTGATTAAACGCCAAAGGCGCCGGTGCTGCCTCTCGGCAGGACCGGCGCCCCGTTGACTCAATGCTTGGGCGAAGGGGGCGGTCAGACCCGCCCGTCCGCGGACCGTTGTCCGTCCGCAGGAAGGTTTTCGGAAGCGTCCGGGTGATTGTCAGCCAGGCGTGAAGCGAAGCCCTCCGCAGACTTCTGGATTCCGTCAACGTGGTCCTTGTACTTGTCACCGGTCTTGCTGTCGATGAAATCGCCAGCCTTCTCGATGCCGTCCCGGACTGCGTCTTCGTTGCCATGAACCAGATCCGCGGCCTTGCCCTTGATTTCGTCAAATATAGACACGGGCACCTCCCTTCACTATCTGGAGCCAGTTCGCTCCGCTGGAACCAAGCCTAATATCCGAGGCCACGCAAACCAAGGGTTCATCCTTGGGCTTAAAGGGGCCGGGTTCGTGCCAAACTGGGATGGCCACGAGGCACCCGGACGAGGTGCGCCGTACCCGGTCAGCGACAAGACGGCGTGAGGAGAATTCTCATGGCGTGGGTTGTTTTGGTTATTTCCGGTGTGCTCGAGGCCGTGTGGGCAACGGCATTGGGCACGTCTGAAGGATTCAGCAGGCTCTGGCCTACCGTCGTTTTTGGCCTGGGACTGGCGGCGAGCATGTCCGGGCTTGCCTGGGCCATGCGGACCCTGCCGGTGGGCACGTCCTACGCGGTCTGGGTCGGCATCGGTGCGCTGCTCACGGTGGCGTACGCCATGCTGACCGGAGCTGAATCGGTCTCGGTGCTGAAGATTGTGCTGCTGCTGGGCATTGTGGCCTGCGTCGTCGGGCTCAAGGTGCTGTCTTAGCGGAGCTGGGGGGGCCGCTAACCCCTAGTGGGCGCAACAAAAAAGAGCAGCTTCCGGGGAAGCTGCT